>JBDRBY010000082.1:0-40610 GCA_043822245.1 Candidatus Omnitrophota bacterium | reverse complement strand
TCCCCCCTAACCCCCCTTTTTCAAAGGGGGGAAGGTCACTTCCTATTCACTATTCACTATCCCCCTATTCACTAAGTATTGCTTAAATCCCCCCTAACCCCCCTTTTTCAAAGGGGGGAAGGTCGCTTCCTATTCACTATTCACTAATCATTCCAATTCAGTAGCAGACATACTCTCATAAAATTCGCGATAATTGTCTTTCTCTTGAGTTTTACGCAAAGCCATAGCGGACCTTGGGTGCTCGTTAAACATACCCGTAATAGCGTACGGGATAAGATATCCCCATTCCATTTTTTCTCTTAAAGGCAGAAATTCCCTTGAGATAACATCCAAAATAGGCCGAAGATCAAATTTGGGATTTTTTAAAAACCCTATCAAAAGCTCCAAAGGACAATTCCCTGCGGCACGGCCGATTCCATAGATAGTACCGTCAACATAATTACATCCGTCAATAATCCCCTGAATCGTATTGGCATACCCAAGCTGTTGGTTATTGTGGGCGTGAATACCCACCTCTTTTGTCTTAAGAAACTTTTTATATTTATTTGTGAGGTGTTGTATGTTTTCCGAATATAAAGCGCCAAAACTGTCAACTATGTAAACAGCCTTTACATCACTCTCTTTTTCAATCTGAGCCAGGGCTTCATCAAGCTCGCTATCAAGCGCCTTGGATATAGCCATAATATTCATTGTGGTTTCATATCCCTTATCTGAGGCCTCTTTCGCCAATTCTATAGCCTTGTCCACATCCTTCACATAAGTCGCGATACGCATCATGTCAATAACACTCTCCGCGCGCGGCAGAATATCATCTCTTTCCACCCTGCCCACATCTACCATAACTGAAAGCTTTGTCTTAGGTTCTATGCCTTCGATCGCACGTTTAATAACATCTTCTTCGCAAAATTTCCATTTTCCGAATTTGTCCGGAGACATTATGCTTTTGGAACACCTATACCCTATCTCCATATAGTCTACCCCTGAGGCGGAAACAGCTTTGTACACTTCCCTGACAAATTTATCCTCGAAATAATGGTCATTTATGAGGCCGCCGTCTCTAATCGTGCAATCCACAACTTTTATCTCTTGCCTGTACATAATTATCACTCTCCTGTGTTTGAAACTATATGATATAAAAAAAAGGCGGAATGGTAAAGAGGTATTTGTCACAATATCTTGCTTATTACCTGGAAGAGTTCAGAAAGACGGATTGGTTTACTAAACACGTGTTTGTATAATCCTTTGTTTTTATTTTTAACGCGTTCAACATTGACCGAGCCCGTCAGGCCTATTACCGGGATGTCCACATCTAAGGTTCTTATGTTTTTGAGAAAACATGACCCGCTTATGC
Organism: Candidatus Omnitrophota bacterium; assembly: GCA_043822245.1. Lineage (GTDB taxonomy): Bacteria > Omnitrophota > Gorgyraeia > Tantalellales > Tantalellaceae > JBDRBY01. The sequence goes on along the minus strand of JBDRBY010000082.1, from coordinate 39,259 downwards.
CGGGCATCTTCTCATCTATGACTATGAGATCTATCTTTTCTTTGTTCTTTCTTAGAATATCAAACGCCATTTCTCCATTACAGGCTGTTTTAACATCAAATCCCTTTATTTTTAAAAAAGTTTCCAGAATATCAACAATCTTCGGTTCGTTATCAATGACCAATATGCTTTTTTTCACCCGTCTCCTCCACAGATATTGTCCGAGCTACGGGCAACAACACCGTAGCCGTGGTCCCTTCTCCTACTTTACTCGTGTAAAACAAGTCTCCGCCATGCTCTTTAATTATGGTATAGCACACCGCCATGCCTAAACCAGTTCCGTTTTGTTTAGTCGTAAAAAAAGGTTCAAAAACTTTCCCTAAAACTTTTTGGCTCATCCCCTCTCCGGTATCGCGAATATCAATCCTGACAAATTCTTTTTCCTCCACGGCTTTGATACTTACACTGCCTCCCTCACTCATAGCCTCGATTGAATTACGCGCGATATTCATAAATACTTCCTGAAGTTGTTTCTCATTACCCATAACCAGCGGGAGACGAGGGCTAATGTTTTTTTTAAGCGTAATCTTTGACATATAAAAATGATGCTCCAGAATACCGGTAATTAAATCAAGAATCTTTACAACATCCATGGGAACTGTTTCTACTTTACCCAGGCGGGAATATCCTAATAACCGTTGAACCACATCTTTAGCGAGGAAACACTGCTCAAGTATAACATTTAACGATTCTTTAACTTTGTCATCCGCTTGCTTGCTTAAAAGCGCCAGTTCCGCCCTGCCGGATATAACCATAAGCGGGTTATTCACCTCATGAGCCATTTCCGAGAGAAGCTGTCCTAATTGAGCTAATCTCTGCGACTCTGCCACTTTTTTCCGTTCAGAAATATCCTGCATCTGGACCATGTACCCTATTATTTCTTCTTCTCGAAAAATCGGGGAAATAATGAGTAAAACACAAGAAGCGCCTTCCTTTAAAATGGTAAAAACCGCTTTATCCCGGTCATATAAGGCTTCGTACTGTACAATTTTACCTCTTTCTAATTGCTCAATATCTTTAGCCGAAATTTTGAAATCAGAAAAAAGTTTATGCTGGCGCACAGCGCTAAATGACTTTAATCCGAATACCTCCAGGTAAGACCTGTTAACCATCAAAAGCTCGCCCTTCAAGTCATGGATTCCTACACCAATGGGAGACTGCTCAAAAAGATCCCTAAAACGCCTCATAGATTCTACAAGAGCGTCTTCCATATGCATAACTTCGCGTTCTTTTTTTATTAAAGATTCAAGAAGCGCGTCCTGTTCACGCATTTTGCCCACATCTTCTTTCATCCCCGCCGTGCTTCTTTTCTTCTTTTTACCTTTATCCATTTTAGTTAATCCGCGCTCTTTAATCCCTCTTTCAGCCCGTCTTTATATCCGTCTGAATATCCCTTTTTATAACCGTTCGCGTATCCGGCTTCATAACCATCTGAATAAGCGGTACGCGGGGTTGCTCCCGCTGTCTCAACTTTTTCAGATTCATCCGCCTTTGGGCCGCTTATAGAGTCAAGAAGCGCCCCGCCGATAATATTCACGCCCGCTCCCGCGAGAGCCCCTTTCCACACATCCCCGCCTTTCGCCCCCGAAGCCGCGCCGCCAACCGCGCCCGCCCCCGCGCCCAAAAGCCCCTCTTTAAGCAAATTCGACGAAGACTTCTGCTGCGCGGCGAAACTGTCCCCAACAGGCACGGCCACTACACACACGACAACAATAACACACATCAAAATTCTTCCAATCATAAGAAACCTCCCTTTGTTAACTTGTTTTTATATTATCACACAATGTCCTACTCAACAATGATTTTATACCAATCATAGTGTCAAGGATCATGGACACTTTCAGCCGCCGGCAAAGGCATGCCTTTGCCCTACACTACACAGCGTTATTATTTCGGGCGGGGAAACCCCGCCCCTGCTTATTCCAGATCGCTCTACTCATTTCATTCGGTCGGAATGACATCCTTGAAAGTTCACAATATATTACGCTGTCGTAAATAAATACCCCTGGCGCGTGTTTCTTTTTTTAAATTCTTCTTCTATTTGATTTATCACGGATAATTTGTCGTTTATCCATTCCGGAGCGGTCAGGTATTCTTTTTTCGCGTCGGATACTAATCTTAAAATCACACAATCGGGGTTTATCCTTTCAAGAAAATTACATGCCGCGTTTACATATTCCGCGCGTTCCATAAGTTTTATTTTTCCGGCTAAAAATAATTTTTCCAGTTGAGTGTCCTTGAGGATGTGCAAAACATGAAGTTTCACGCCAAAAATCGGCATTCGCGCGATTTCTGCCGCGGTATCGTTTATGTCTTTGTCTGTTTCCCCTGGCAGTCCGAGCATAACGTGAACCGCCGCCTTTACGCCCTTTTTATGTGTTTTCTCCACCGCTCTTCGCGTGTCCTCGAAAGTGTGGCCTCTATTCAAAAACTTAAGTGTTTTGTCATGAACACTTTGAAGCCCATATTCCACGCATACATCATAACTGGGCGCGTAACTCGCGATAAGGCCAAGTTTTTCGTCATCGATACAATCAGGGCGGGTAGAAATATATAAGCCGACTATCTCCGGAAACCCTTTTATCACGTCATACACCTTTTTAAGCTCGGCCGGGCGTGCGTTTGTATTTGTTCCATTTTGAAAATAAGCGATAAATTTCTGAGTGCCAAACTTGGTTTTAGCCCTCGCTATCGAACAGGCAATTTGGTCTTTGAGAGGAATGGCCCCTCCCGCGAAATTAGTAAACCCCAATTCGTTACAAAAAACACATCCGAGCCGGCCTGTCACATTATCTTTATTCGGACAACCAAAGCCCGCGTCTAAACTTATCCTGCGGACTTTCTCTCCAAACTGTTCCCGCAAATATTGATTAAAGGGGTAATAATACATTAAAAACCTACTTTCGCCGCAATTTCACCATGAGGATTGAAATGGCGGCTGGGGTGACGCCTGAAATCCTTGACGCCTGGCCTAGCGACCGCGGAGTCAAAGACATAAGTTTTTCTTTAATCTCATTAGACAGACCGGATATATTCGAATAGTCAAATCCTTCAGGGATACGCATCTTTTCCAAATCGGAAAATTTTTTTATCTTCGCGAATTCTCTTTCAATGTATCCGGCATATTTAACATCAACTTCCAGCTGGACTTTTTCATAGTAAGAAAGCGCCGGAAACGCCCCGTCTAATTTCATTATGTCCGAGTATGAGACGCCTGACTGCTTTAAAAAATGCATCATAGACATTTTTCGCGGAGCGCCTTTTGGTAAAATCGTATTTTCTTTCAATTCTTTTTTGATTTTTTCTACTCTCTCTTCTCTCTGCCTCACGCGTTCCAAACTATCCGTTCCGGCAAGGCCAATATCACACCCTATTTTCGCGAGGCGCCTATCCGCGTTATCCTCCCGAATAACTATCCTGTATTCAACGCGCGAAGTAAACATCCGGTACGGCTCTTTCGTGCCCTTTGTGACGAGATCATCTATAAGCACGCCGATATAGGCCTGTGGCCTGTTTAAAACAAAGGCTTCTTTCCTTCTCGCCCCGCGAGCCGCGTTTATCCCGGCCATAAGCCCCAGCGCCGCGGCTTCTTCATATCCAGTTGTCCCGTTAATCTGGCCCGCCATAAAAAGCCCTTTAATAATCTTTGTCTCTAATGTTGGTAAAAGCTGAGTAGTATCCGCGTAATCATATTCGATGCCGTAAGCAGGTTTATTAATTTTGACGTTTTCTAAACCTTTAATACTTCGGATCATTTTTTCCTGAACATCGAACGGAAGGCTTGTAGAAATACCGTTCGGATAATATTCGTTTGTGTCCAGCCCTTCCGGTTCAAGAAACACCACGTGAGAATCACGTTGGGGAAATCTAACGACTTTATCTTCGATAGACGGGCAATAACGCGCGCCTCGCGCCTTTATTTTACCAGAATAAAGCGGAGACCTGTCCAGGTTTTCCCGGATAATTTGATGAGTATTCTTGTTTGTCCTGGTAAGGTAGCACGGTTTCTGCTCTAAAGATGTTTTTTCAGTACGAAACGAAAATGGGATTATTTCTTCGTCTCCGTCCTGCCTCTCTAAAGAAGTAAAATCAATAGTCGTTCCGTCCAGCCTTGCCGGCGTCCCCGTTTTCAGTCTCCCCATTCGAAACCCTAAAGAGGCAAGGTTTTCAGACAACCCTATTGACGCGGCCTCATCAATACGGCCGCCGGATGAGTGTTCCATCCCAATATGTATAGTACCGTTCATAAACGTTCCAGGAGTAAGAACAACCTTCCGCGCGCGGATTTCGCTTCCTGACGCCAAGCGAACTCCCGCGCAGGAGTTTTTTGAAACAAGTATCTCTCTTACATCATCTTCAAGAACATCCAGATTATTTTGTGAGAGAACACACTCCCTCATATAATTGTTGTATAACTTCCGGTCTATTTGCGCTCTGGAAGAACGGGCCGCGTAACCTTTGGATAGGTTCAACATCCGGTACTGTATAGCGCTCGCGTCGGTAGCTTTAGCCATTTCCCCGCCTAAAGCGTCTATCTCTTTAACAAGCTGGCCTTTACCGACACCGCCTATGGATGGATTACACGAAGTATATCCTATCGCCTCTTTCTTAAGCGTGACAAGAAGCGTCCATACCCCCAACCGAGCCGCGGAAAGAGCCGCCTCACACCCCGCGTGCCCGGCGCCTACAACAATTACGTCATATTTTTTCATAATTATTTTCTTGTTACAGATCCCGGATATTTTGCTTCGCAAAATTCCGGGATGACAATGAACTTGCTTCGCAAAAATTCCGGGATGACAATGAACTTGCTTCGCAAAATTCCGGGATGACAATGAACTTGCTTCGCAAAATTCCGGGATGACACTTTTGGAATGTCATCCTTACCTCTTCTGTCATCCCTGAAAAATTTCGCAAAGCGAAATTTTATCAGGGATCTATAATTTTATATAAATCATTCTGCTATTCGCTCTACATTTCCATCTTTTTTAATTGAAAACCATCTTCCATTTTTACAATTTTTTCAATTTCGTCTACCTTCAATGTTGCTTCTCTTATGAAATCTAACTCCTTGTGCAGACTTTCTTTATATGAAAAAACTTCTACATTTTCCAAACTTTTCCTGTCTCTCTGTCCCGAAAGCGCAACAGCCTTTCCATCTTCACCTTCAAAAAACCATCCTATGTTCATTATCTTTGCTGGTAATATTCCATGGTTAACCAGTTTATACTTAAATTTTATGTCACACCCGTTAAATTTATGCGTACTATTATCAAATCTCGGGGTTACAGAAAAAGATTTTCTTGTCATTCTTATTTCTACGTATGGTCTATTCATAACTTCAAACTGACTGTCACTATGTTCAATGGTTTGACTGAACTGTTTACTTGTTATAACGGGCCCCACGATTGCACCTGACGCAATAACTATTGTTGCTACAAGAGCTATTATCTCTCTATGAGACGAAATTTGGGACATTAGTTTTTTAATTACTTTTTTGAACATAATTATTTTCTTATCACAGATTCCTGATAAATCCCTTCGGGATTTTCAGGAATGACAATTGTTGAAATAATGTTTCTCACTCTTTTGTCCTCCCCGCTCCCTTTGTCATTCCCGCGTAAGCGGGAATCTGTAATATAAAAATATACCCCAGATATTTTGCTTCGCGAAATTCCGGGGTACAAAGAGAGACAAAAGACTATCCAAACAACTCATAATATAAATCCTTCCAACTAACGTTAAACTTTTCAATTAATTCTATTTTCCACTGTCTCTTCCACTTTTTTAAGCGTTTTTCTCTTGTGATAGCTTCCTGAACATCTGTGTACTGTTCGTAATACACAAGTTTATGAACATTATATTTTTGGGTAAATCCTTCAACCAGATTATTTTTATGTTCGTATACTCTTTTTATCAAATCATTTGTCACTCCAACATAAAAAGTGCCTTCTTTTCGATTTGCCAGGATGTAGGTGTAGTAATTTTTCATGATTGTTATAGATCCCGGATATTCGCCTTCGGCGAATTCCGGGATGACAAGGCACCTCCCTTATCAAAATTCCGGGATGACAGTTGGTCATTATTTCTGTGCCTTAATGAAATTTTCGATACTGCGGTCGTAGGTTTTTTCTTGCGCTTTTGAAAAATAGCAAGCAGGGAGCTGGCCTTGCGCGCGATGGTAATGAAGACAATCACAGCATATCCCTTTTCTAGGGCATGGTTCGTACGTGCAGTTACATTTATTTTTATTACCCGTAATTTTACATTCCGACATATTTTCCTCCTCCGAGGACAGGCCTTAGGCCTGTCCCTACGCTATTAAAAATTTAAAACCCACAGATCCCTGATAAATTTTTCATTTTACTGCGCCACTATCATCGCCGTGGTTGACGCTTCCGGCACCATTTGCCAGTTTTCAGTAAGGTGAACGTTTATTTTATTTTCAACATCCAAAAGTCGAAAAATCTTCTCCTGGTCTTCCAGTGTTTTCCATGAAGGGAACCCCGGGCTCCAACGCCGCAAAGTTCCTTTTTTTAGTTTTAGTTCTTCACTTATTTTTCCCTGAGTATATTTCGCTAAAGCCTCCGCCAGGTGAGAACCCAGCCCGTGCAGAAAAAACGCGCGCGTAAACTGCTCTTCACTATTCAGATTTTCAACCGCGTCCGCGAGGTCTCCCCCAATAGTTACGGCTTGAAACACCGCGGTATCATATTCCTTTTCACTTTCTAAAAAATAATCCGCCAAACTCAGCCCATCGGAAGAACGGCTGAAATGAATATTTTCTAGAAGAACTCCGTTTTTGTTAAAAATCTCCAAGTTTTCATTCCGCGCGCGGCATTTAAAATATCCATACACAGCCTTAAAATCCAGCCATCCATCAGCGAGCGCTTCCTTCTTTAATTCTTTCAGCAACGGCCTATATTCCTGATTGATAATCCGGGCCTTTTCTTTATTATCTTTCAGTTTAGTCCCCCATGCCGCGAATAACACATCTTCATCCAGGAACAAAAACACTTTCTCGTTATCTATGTCAGGAATCAATTTAACACCGTAAAGCGGGGGTTTTATCAGTCCTCGCGGTTTTTTTTGGGTGGCTTTGCGGTTTTTTCCCGTGGAGACGAGGCAGTGCCTCGTCTCTACAAGCGGAGTGGAAACTTTTCCGCGGTATTCTTCCAAAATCTTTTTAGCCGCGGCGGGATCAGTTAAGGCCTGCATTATCCTTAACCCGCTAAACGCGTCTTTCGCGTAAAAAACACCGCCTTGGTAAAAACTACCATCTTTTAACACCGCGACTTCATTCGCGAAACGCTCATTTATCGGGGCTCCACCGATAATTACCGGAACGCGTAATCCGGCGTCATGCAGGGCCTGAACACAGGTTTTCATATTACGCGCGGTTGAAACCAAAAGAGCGCTAAGCCCTATCGCGTTCACTTTATTGTCCCGCGCCTGGCTGACTATTTCTTCTATCCGCACCTTCTTACCTAAATCGATAACCTTGAAAGCGTTATTACTAAGTACCATCTTTACAAGATTTTTACCGATATCATGCACATCTCCCGCGACTGTCGCCAAAATCATTTTACCTTTACCTGAAATTTCTTTACTTAAAAATTTTCCAAGATATTCTACCGCTTGACGCATCACTTCAGCCGACTGCAAAACATAAGGGAGAACCATCTCCCCCTTATCCAATTTTTCTCCTACTTCCCGCATGGCCGGCATAAGAATGTTATTGATAATGTCTTCCGGTTTTTTTTCTTTAAGAGCTTCATCTATACATGGAATTACGCGGGTTTTGTCCCTGTCAAAAACACATTGTTTAATTTTGTCTTTGGCGGCGGGGTTTTTCGTAGAGACGAGGCAGTGCCTCGTCTCTACATGAGCGAAATATTCCACTAACCTTCCTAACGCGTCCGGTTTCTTGTTGAAAATAACATCTTCCGATAAATCTCTTTGAATCTTTGGAATGTCTTTATACTCAACAATTTCCGCGGGGTTTACTATCGCCATATCGAGCCCCGCGCGAATGGCGTGATATAAAAACACCATATTCAAAACCCCTCTCGCGCTTTTGGAAAGCCCGAAAGAGACATTGCTCACGCCAAGCACGCTGAGAGCTCCGGGGCACTGTTTTTTTAACGCCTTGATTGCCTCAAATGTGTTCACTGCCGCGCCGGCGTACTCTTTTTCTCCGGTCGCGAGCGTAAAAGTTAGCATATCAAAGATAACCCTGCGAGGCTCCAAGCCGCACTCATCTACCGCCATTTTATACAACTTTTCGGCCGTCTCTAATTTATGTTGGACAGTTTTAGCCATACCGTTTTCGTCTATCACAAGATTAACGACAAACGCGCCGTGCTCTTTGGCCAAAGAGAATACGCGCCGCGCTTTTTTCCCGCCGTCTTCCAGATTCGCGGAATTGATAAACGCTGTACCCGGATAATTTTCGAGTGCTTCTTTTATCACGTTGATGTCCGTAGAATCTATCATGAGAGGTGTCTCGACACTTTCGGCAAGTTTTCGGGTAAGAATAACCGTATCCTCTTTTTCGCTGGGCCTCTCAGTAAGCACGGTGCATACATCTAGGATATCGGCCCCCAATCTTTCTTCATTCTTTCCAATCTCAACAATAGCGTCGTAATCGCGCGCCTCAAGCAGTTTTTTCATCCCGCGCGACCCCTGGCTGTTAATCCGCTCGCCAATTATTATGGGGCGTTTTTTTTTCTCGAGATCAAAACCCTGGTAAGAGCTAGCGCAAAAGAAAGTAGAGACGCGATTAATCGCGTCTCTACCTTTCTTCGTTCGTTTAATCTCCTGTCTCATCGCCCGTATATGCTCCGGGTTCGTTCCGCAGCACCCTCCAACAACATCTATTCTGTATTTTTGAACCAGACGCGCGGTCATATCCGCCATTTCTTTCGGAGTAAGAGGATACACCGCCCGGCCGTCAAGCTCTACCGGAAGCCCCGCGTTTGGAACCGCTGAAATAAATACCGGTGAGTTAGCGCTTAAAAACGCGATTTGTTTTTCCATCTCAAGAGGGCCCGCGCCGCAATTAATGCCGATTACACTAACCCCAAGATACGCTAAAACCGTCATAACAGCCGAGATTTCGGTACCAAGCAGCATTCGGCCGTTATCAATAAGTGTGCACTGCGCCAGGATAGCTAAATCTTTATGCCGCTCTTTTAACGCCTTGTTAACGCCCGTTACCGCGGCCTTCATTTCCAAGAGATCCTGGCCGGTCTCAATAAGAAGAGCATCCACTTTTCCATCTATAAGGCCTAGGGCTTGTTCACAATAGACTTCCTTTAATTCAGAGTAAGAAACGCCCGCTAAATCGGGATTGGTAGAAGAAGGCAGGCCTCCGGTCGGGCCCATTGACCCTACAACGTATCTTGGAAATTTTTCATTAGAAAAACTATCGGCCGCCTTGCGCGCCAGGCGCGCGGCCTCAAGATTAATGTCATAAACCTCCGAAGACAGGCCGTACTCCATCAGCTTGATAGAATTCGCGCCAAACGTGTTCGTCTGGATAGCGTCGCTACCCGCCTCAAGATAATCACAATGAATCCGAATAACAAGATCGGGCCGGCTTCTCGTAAGATACTCCATACAGCCCGGGCGGTCTTTGAAACAGGCATCGGTAAGCCCCAATTCATGGGCGTATGTGCCAAACGCGCCGTCTAAAAGTATTAAATCAGTTTTTAATTTATCCTTAAAGGTTCTTGCCATTTGCTATTTTCTCAACTGCCGGTTTTTTTACCCATCCTACTTTACCGTCAACACGCCGGATTTTATACCAATCATCTTTTTCACTTAAAATTTCAACACACATGCCTTCCTGCAAAGTAAAGAATTTTGTCGCGGAATCAAACGGGCCGAACAAAACCTCCGTATCATGCGTTATGGCAACGCCCGCGCGCTTGATTCGCGCCGCTTTATAATAAACACTTCCCGCGCTAAGCAGAGCAAAAATAATGAGTAAAACGATTGCGACCAGCTGGCGCGGCCCCGACTTGCCGCGAACAACAGCCGTAACAAACAAAAGAATAACTAAAACATACGCGCCGGACGCTATCCGGCAAAGTTCATTAACTGAAAAATTATTCACATATAAATTGAGCGGCCGCCAAGACCATATCCCTTTTTTCTCAGGGATAAGCCCCGCTTTAATAGAAGCTCTGGCAAACCCGTAATTAGACGCCAGATCCGCGTCACGCGGCATTAAACATTCAGCCCTTTCATAGTTAAGTATAGCCTCGCCTAGTTTTCCGATTTTATAATAAGTGTTCCCCATATTGTAATATAACGGCTCGCTCTCGTATCCTTTATCCAGCACCTTCTTATATTCAATTATCGCTTTTTCATATTCCGCTTTTTTGTAATACTCATTGGCGGAGGCGAACGCGTCTTGCGAAACTGACTCATTTTCAGCGGAACATAAACACGCCGCGCGCAAAAAAATAAGCGCGCTTACTGTTAATAAAACCCTAGTCCGTTTCATATTTTTTTATTATAGATTCCCGATAAATCCATTCGGGATTTTCGGGAATGACAAAGATGTGTCATTCCCGCGCAAACTGAAATCTATTCCACTATTCACTATTTCACTTTTTCCATATAATCGATTATCTTCTTAACACTATCCAATATCTTTTCCGCTTCCGCGGCGTCGAAAACAAAAGAAGCGTATCTTGCCATTTCACATTTTGAGAAAACTACCCCAAGCGTGTCTAATATCTTTTTATCGGAAGCTGATTCGCCAAGTTTATCTTTGATAGCCTCTTTCGCGATATTCCCTTTAGCCAAGCCGAATCTTCCGCTTAAATAATCTTGAAGAGTCTTAAAAATCACGTCATAAAACTCCTGGATATCTTTTTTATCCATACAGGCTTTGGCCTTACTAATATTTTTTCTCGCGCTTTTGGGAGCGCGCAAAAAACGCGCGTAGGTTTTATCTGTTAATATCCTCTGCCGCTTCGCGTAAACGCCGCGAAAAATAGAGAAAAACACAAGAACCAACCCATTATTCAGCCAAAATCTCCAATCTCCATAAAGAGAATAACCCTTGGGATACAAATGCCCTATGTTTTCTTTTATGTAAACGATATCCCTGCCAAGTTCTTCTCTTGGATAAAATATTTCCCGGCTCTCCGGCATAGATACCATTTTTACACCGCCTTCGGATGCCGGCTGATCTATGACTTCTATTGGAAACGGCCCGTTTTGTATTGTCTTGTACTTAACGGCCTTCGAATCAAAAAAACTAAATGACACAGCCGGAATAGCTTTTATACTACCCGTTTTTGGAATAAGTATTTGTTCATATGTCTTTTTCCCCGCTTTTTTCGTAACCTGTGATTCATACGTTTTAAAATTATCATCGGATACAAGGCCCGGCATGGTAATAGTATCCAAATTGCCTTCACCCGCTATGGTCATTTTTAGTGTTATAGGATCACCAACTTTCACTTTTTCCGGTTTGACTTCAACAGTCATATCAAAATTCCCTACCGCGCCTCTAAAATCCGCGGGCCGGTTTTCATCCGGAGGCGGCAATATGGTAACGGGTATTTCTTTTGATTTGAACTCAGCAGGTATAGCCTGATATCCAAATGCACTTTTGAAAAAATCATCATCAAAGATACCCATCCCGCGCCTTTCACTTCTTTTTTTATACAGTATGTTACATTTAAGCTTTGCCGGCCCGAGAATATAGTTACCCTCTTTGATGCCGAAGAGGTCTTGCTTAAAGGTCAAGACATCATAATTCACGCCATTAAACATCTCCTGCCGTCTTTGCGGTTCTTCAAATTCACCGCTGGAAAACCCATCATGCGAATATTCCGGATATTGTATATCTCTCATCCCTAACCGATTTACGTACAGCTTAACGGTAACAGGCACAATTTCATTGATATAAACCAATCTTTTGCCGATATCCATAATCAAAAAAGCACTGTCTCCGACAAGAGCTCGCGCTTGAGTTTGGGAGTCGATCGGCAAGCCGGCGGATTGATTCGAAACCGGCACGAAAGAAGGCGTATCAGTAACTTTTAAAACTACACGATTAGTTTCGTACTGTTTTCCGTTATGTGCCACAGTAAAAGGGCCAATAGTATATTCGCCGCTTTTATTCGGGATGATCATGTACCTATGAGAAATAGACTGGGATACTCTTCCGTTGACTATTGATACTTCAGTAGACGGCCCCACATAGTTAATCCGCAATCCATCAATGGCAATTTCAGGCGCGTCTACATCCTGGCCGCCATAAAAAGCAAGATACAGATACACAAAATTGCCAGGAGAAACCGTATTTCTCTCAAGACTCAACTCAAATTTCTCATCCTGAGCGAAAGCAACGCCAGAGACGCAGAGAAACACCAATACCAATACCCCAACAAACCCCTTCTTCACCCTCCCCCCCCCCTCCACTATCCAACACTCACTGAGTATTGCCCCCCAAATACGGCGGTTTAAATCCCCCCTAGCCCCCCTTTTTCAAAGGGGGGAAGGTCACTTCCTATTCACTATTCACCAATCCCTATCCACCATCGGAGCCCGAGCTTTTCTGGCGTTCTTCTTTTCCGCCCGCATCCGATTCTCTTCCTCTTCCTGCCGCATTAAAAGAAGCATTGCTTCCTGCTTATTCATTTGATCTTGGTTGTCCGCTTGCTCGCCACGGCTCTTTCTTTGTTCTTCTTGCTGATCTTTTTGTTCTTCCTGTTGATTCTTTTGTTCCTTTTGTTCTTTTGACTGGCCTTCTTGTTTTTCCTGCTGTTTTTTTTGCTCGTCTTTCCCTGATTTTTGCTCTTTCTTATCTTCGCCTTTTTTCCCTTGTTTCTCTTTTTCCTGCTTCTCGTCCTGTTTTTTCTCTTCAAGAGCTTTTATTTTTTTCTTCGTAAATTCACAATTAAATTTGGCATCCACATCTTTTGGATCCAGCTCTATAGCCCTCTTGTAATACTCTACGGCTTCCTCATAACCCTTTAAGGCAGAATCGGTGTCTTTAGTTTCAACCGATTCCGCGAGGCGGTATTTACTGTTTGCTATATTGTACGAGCTTTTTCCTTCAAGCGGTTCTTTGCCCGAAACAAGCACGTTCAAAAAAGCCTTCCCCGCTTCTTTAAAATCTTTCTTCCGGAAAAGCGTAAGCCCGCGATTGTATTGAACGACCGGATTATCCGGCTTGATTTTTAACGCGTTATCATAAGACGCGAGCGCTTCGTCGTATTTACATTCCCTAAAAAAACGGCCGGCTTTTCGCGTTTCACTAGAAAACCCGCCGGCTTCAGCCGCACTCGCCGCGCACAAGAATATTATACACCCTATCCAACAAAAACGCACGATCCGCTCCTTAATGAGACTTTGGTTTCAGAACGAGAATCGTTCTGAAACCATTAGTCGAATTAATGTCCGAGCCGTTTGGGGGAAATTTGCGTAGCAGATTTACCACAACATCCTACACGGCCGGACTATCGGCAGAGACGCGATAAATCGCGTCTCTACGTTTTTTTCAATTCATCGTTCTGAAACCATTAGTCGAATTAATGTCCGTGCCGTTTGGGGGAAATGTTGCCTGCAAGATTTACCCCAACATCCTAGGCGGCCGGAACATCGGTATGAGACGCGATAAATCGCGTCTCTACGTTTTTTTCAATTTTTCCTTAATAAGGCTACTAGCCGAATTGAAACAAACATCAATTTCTCCCTTTGAAAAAGGGGGGACCGGTTCATATCCTTTCACAGCCTTTTCCTATCCCCTATGAGAGGCTCTATCAAAAGCAGAACAAAAGCAAAAAGGAGCGGGAATTGAAACCTTTCGTGATACCGCTTTTCCCTCTTACTTTTAAACTCCTGTTTCTCTAATTTTGACAGCTTCTCGTTGTATATAAGGTCTAGTCCAAATTCCGCGCCTCTCGAGCGTACATACATACCGCCCGTCTTCAAGGCCATGTTTCTTAAGTGTTCCTCAACCAGCCGGGTTTTAACGACATTACCTTCTGAATCTTTAAGAAAAACTTTTTTTCCCGCGCTGTCAGTTATCGGCACAAGTTCTCCATTAGACGAGCCTATCCCCACACAAAAAATCTTCACACCCTCTGTTTTAGCCTTGTCTATAGCCTTCTCTACCCCTCCATCCAAGTCTTCACCGTCTGTAATTACAATGAGGATTTTTTCACTGCCCTTGGCGCCTTCATAACTTTTAACCGCGTTGTAAATCACTTTTGAAAGGGATGTTCCTCCTAATGGAATGGTGAGCGTATCAACATCATCGAGAGAAAGTAGAAACCCGTTATAATCAACAGTTAACGGACACTGCAAAAATGCTGAACCTGAAAAGGCAATAAGCCCGATTCTATCAGCTTGCAATTTTTTTACAAGGTCCTTTATGGCTAATTTCGCCCGTTCCAATCTGTTTGGCAAAACATCTTCCGCCAGCATGCTGTTTGATGTATCCAGCGCGATTAGTATATCCAATCCCTGCCTTTTTATTTCCTGCCATTGAAACCCCCATTGCGGCCGCGTAAACGCGACAGTTATAAACAGAACGGCGATTATAATTATCCACTTTTTTATATTTCTCTTGGCCTCGTCAAAAGATTTTGAAAGCTCCCTCAGCATCCGCTTTTCAGCAAACCGTTCCATTGTTTTTGTTCTACTTCTTGAAGAAAAAATATAAAACCCAATAAGAGCAGGGATAAGCCATAACCACACTGCCATGTAAGCGGCCGCGAATTTCATCTATGGAATCCTCCTTAAAATCGTATTATACAAAACTACTTCCAAAATCAAGAGCAGAAGCGACGGAATAAGCGCTATCCAAAAGAGTTCTTTGTATATGCTGTACCCTGTTTCTTCAATTGGAACCTTTTCTATTTTGTCTATCTCGCCATATATTTCTCTAAGTGAAGCCATATCCACAGCTCTGAAATATCCCGCGCCCGTAGTCTCCGCTATCTTTTTAAGAAGTTCTTCGTCTATCTCTATCTCAACAGGCGTTAATGTTACATTCCCAAAAATATCCTTTACCGGATACGGCGCCAGGCCTTTTGTTCCCGCGCCGACAGTATATACCTTTATCCCCAACGCTTTAGCCGTTTCCGCCGCGATTAGAGGTGATATGTTCCCCGCGTTGTTCCGGCCGTCTGTAAGCAAAATAATTATTTTCCCTTTAGCTTCAGTATTTTTTAACCTGTTAAGAGAAGAACTTATCGCTGTTCCTATAGCCGTGCCGTCTTCTATCATTCCTATGCTGGTTCTTTCCAGATTCTCTTCAAGCCAGTCATGGTCAAGGGTAAGCGGGCATACTGTGTACGCGAGCGCGGCAAACGCGACCATGCCTATCCTATCATTCGGCCGTTTTCTTATAAAATCCGTCACCACATTTTTTACGGCTTCCAGCCTGTCATAACGCTTGCCGCCTATTTTAAAATCCATAGCGCGCATACTGGTTGAAGTGTCCACAGCAAGCACTATATCTATCCCTTCAACATACGTCTTTGTCTTTTCAAAAACAGCTTGAGGCCTGGCAAACGCCAGTATAAGCAAAAACAAACTCAAAGCGCGCAAATAAATAAACCTGGAACTTAAAACCGCTTTTAAGGACGGCTTTAACCCCTTTATCAAATCCTGATTAGAAAAACGCAGGCTACTCTCTTTTGATTTATCAAATTTCCGAGACAAATACACCAATAGAGGTATAAGCACGCATAAAACCAACATCCAGGGGCTAGCAAATCTCATTCCTTCTCCGTTTCCTCTTGTTCTATAGGCCGGGTCTGGTCCAAAAAACGTTCTACTGAACGCAGGCTGTCAATGATTTCAAGGTGTGAGGGCCCGTATTTCGCGAACTTTACCATGTCACAATGAGACAAAAATTCTCTAAGGAGGCCTTTATGTTCGCGCGCCATTTTTGACGACCCTTTTACCACAATCAAGAATTCTTCAGTTGTCATTTCCGGCGCGCGCAAGTAAAACCGATTTTCAATATAACGGCGCACAATAGTCGAAAGGCCCACGTAATATTCCTTGATTAAATTCTTACCAGGTAAATCCTTTTTTTTCAAAACATCCAATTCTTCATAAGCGATTTCATAAGCGGATTTTTTTATCACGTCTCCGTTCAACGTTTTCTGTTTTATCACATTCCGCCAACTCATCCATCCCGCGACAACAATACTCATCAGCGCGAAAATTATAATAACCAGCCTTACCCTGCTCATTCCAAAGACAGCCAAGCCCTTTATGTCCCGAATATCCGTATCTTTATCCGTTAAAAGGCTCTTAACCTCTATCTGAACTCGCGGCGACTTCTGAACTAACCATTTGTCCTGGTTTAAACTTTTATACTGAACTTCTATTGGAGGGATAACACGCGTGCCTGTATCATAAATCGTGAACACATATTCTCTGCCAAAAACTCCGTTTTTTCTCCATCCGGCCTTAATCGGGCGTGATTCTATAAAAGTAAATTCACCCGCGTTATCCGGCGCTTCAGGAAACAGCATATCGTACCCCGCGGAATTTACGACACGAACACTAAGCGTTACTCTATCTCCGACATTAATTTCTTCTCTGTCAACCTTTGCCGTAATTTCAACAGGCTCCGCGGCACAGGAAACCCCAGAAGAAAAAACCAACAATAAAATAAAAAACAGCCTGTTTACAAAATTACCCATACACACCAGCCCACCATTTAAATTACCTGCGCGCCAAACGGCGTTCGCGCATCCTGAAAAAACGTATTAAGGGTTCTGTGTAAGAAACATCTGTATGAATGTCTATACTATCAACGTTTATTGAGCGAAACAGTTGATGCTGACGTTCGATTCTTTCTTGCATCTGTGTTTCATAAAAATCGCGCGTTTTCGCGTCGGAAGTGTCTATTACGTACCGCTCGCCTGTTTCGGCATCATGAAGTTTTACTACACCGGCATTAGGCAACTTAAGTTCCGCGGGATCCATAACATTAACGGCAATAACGTCATGCCTTTTATTTGTAATTGACAGTGTCTTTTTGAAATTCGCCGCGAAAAAATCTGATATGACAAACGTAATGGTACGCCTCCTTGCCACCCTATTTAGATGTTCCAATATCATGTTTAGGTCAGTACCTTTGCCCTCCGGTTTATTGTATATCGCTTCCCGGACAACCCTTAAAACATGGCGAATACCTTTTCTGGGCGGGATAAACTTCTCCACATGATCGGTAAAAGTAATCATGCCGACTTTATCATTGTTTTGAACGGCGGAAAACGCGATAACAGAACATAATTCTGCTGCTAAATCGCTTTTAATGTAACCTAAAGTTCCGAATTTGGAAGACATTGAAACATCTAAGAGTATCATGATGGTAAGTTCACGCTCTTCCATAAACTTTTTAACAAAAGGATGGCCCATACGCGCGGTAACGTTCCAGTCTATTGAACGTATCTCATCGCCCGGAAGATATTCCCGCACCTCGCTAAACTCCATACCAAGGCCTTTAAACACGCTCTGGTACTGGCCCGCGAAAACATCCGTAACCTTTCGGGACGTGCGTATCTGTATACTTCGTATCTTTTTGATTACTTCTTTGGGTATCATTGTTAGTTTGAATCGGACAGGCCTTAGGCCTGTCCCTACGGGTAATTAAGGAACTTCTATTTCTTCGAAAATTCTTTTGATAATATCTTCCGATGTTTTGTCTTCCGCTTCCGCTTCATAGCTGGGGATAATCCGGTGGCGCAAAACATCCGGACCTATTGATTTAATATCCTGCGGAGTGACATAGCCGCGACCCTGTATAAACGCGTACGCTTTGGACGCTATCGCCAGGCTGATACTCGCGCGCGGGCTTGCTCCATACTCGATTAAACCGTCAAGATCGTTCAGGCCATAATCTTTAGGATTGCGTGTCGCGAAGGTAATATCCACGATATACTTCTCAATCTTTTCATCCATATAAATTTCATCTATCACTTTTCTCGCGCTAAGAATCTTCTCAGGATCAACTACCGGTTTAACATCTATTTTTTTGTCCGTAACCGCCATGCTCTTTAATATCTTGAGTTCCTCTTCTTTCGTGGGATATCCGACGTTTATCTTAAGCATAAACCGGTCAACCTGCGCCTCAGGCAAAGGGTACGTCCCTTCCTGCTCTATAGGGTTTTGCGTGGCCAAGACCAAAAACGGCTCATCTAATTTAAACGTATTCTCGCCAATAGTAACCTGCCGCTCCTGCATGGCTTCAAGAAGCGCGCTTTGAACCTTTGCCGGAGCCCTGTTTATCTCATCCGCTAATATGATATTCGAAAAAATAGGGCCTTTTTTTGTGGTAAAATTGCCGTCCTTAGGGTTGTATACAAGCGTGCCGATAAGGTCAGCAGGTAAAAGGTCCGGCGTAAACTGAAGCCTTTGAAAACCCGTGCTGATAACCGCTGAAAGCACCCTGACAGACATGGTTTTGGCTAAGCCCGGGACACCTTCAATAAGCACATGCCCATTGGCCAAAAGCCCGACTAAAAGACGTTCAATAAGGTAATCCTGGCCTATAATAACCTTCCGTATTTCAGCCAAAAGTTCCTGAATAAAAACACTCTCTTTAGCAACCTTTTCGTTTATAGCCGTTATCCCCTGTGCCATATCTCCTCCTAATGAGACTTTAACTTCACAAGCGCCAGCGAAGTGAAGTTATTAGTCGAATTATCCTCCCTTCTCTAATTCGCAGAACGATAGTGAGCAAATTAAGGGGGGATTTTGCCTCTATCTCCATTCCTATCATCGTTAATATACTACAATTATAAGACTTTTTCAAGATGTGGTTTTGCAAAGTAGTGTCAAGAATTATGGGCCCTTTATGAAGGATCCCTCCGCTCACTTCGTTCGGTCGGGAAATGGAGACGAGGCAATGCCTCGTCTCTGCCAGGAATATAGTAAAGACGCGATAAATCGCGTCTCTACCGGGATTTTGATGTTGTACAACGGCTGTAGAGACGCAATTTATCGCGTCTCTACCGGGATTTTGATGTTGTACGACGGATGTAGAGACGCGATTTATCGCGTCTCTGCCGGGATTTTGATGTTGTACGACGGCTGTAGAGACGCAATTTATCGCGTCTCTGCCGGGATTTTGATGTTGTACGACGGCTGTAGAGACGCGATTTATCGCGTCTCTGCCACCGATAATTATGGGTGCTTTCTGAAAGATCCCTCCGCTCACTTCGTTCGGTCGGAAAAACAGGTAGATCGGCAAAGGCATGCCTTTGCCGATCTACGCTATCTTCTTTTGCCAAATTTGCCGTCACAAAGCAAATTTGGCTTGACATTCAGGCGCTTTTCCTGTATCCTTTGAATACTATGAGTAATTTTTACGTACATAGACAAGTCGAAAAAACACTACAAACTCTTATAAAGCAATTTTCCGCTATTGCTCTAACCGGCCCGCGTCAATCCGGAAAATCCACACTGCTTAAAAACCAGTTTTCCGGTAAGTATAATTATGTCACACTCGATGATCTCACCATACGAGAACAGGCCTTATCTGATCCCCGTCTATTTTTAGATAACATCGGAGATTACGTGATTATTGACGAAATTCAATACGCGCCTCAAATATTGTCGCGAATAAAGATAATGATTGATGAAAATAGACAGAAAAAAGGTTATTTTATCTTCACAGGGTCCCAACAATTTAATATGATGAAAAATCCGGGAGACTCTCTTGCCGGCAGAGTAGCTCTCTTAGACTTACTGCCTTTTAGCATCGAAGAAAAACGGCTGATACCTGGAAGACAAAAACATTTAGACACAACTGTTAAATGTTTCATTGACAACTGTTTATCCGGCTCATTCCCTGAAATCTCTGTTGATAAAACTATTGACACAAGCGTATGGTATAATTCATATCTCAGCACATATCTTGAACGCGACGTTCGTTCAACTTACAATATCGAAAACTTAAGAGATTTTCAGCTTTTTATGCGGCTTTTGGCCGGACGATGCTCACAAGAATTAAATTTAAGCACCCTTTCAAAGGACTTAGGGGTAGGCATTACCACCATAAAAAGATGGGTATCCATCCTTGAAGTTTCGAGGATAATATACTTACTGCCGCCATATTATCAAAATCTTGGGAAAAGAATTACGAAATCGCCAAAAGTCTATTTCTTAGATTTAGGATTAGTCTGCCACCTGGTTGGGATAAAGAGTAAAGACTTTTTACTTAAAGGACCCATGGCAGGCGCGTTGTGCGAAAATTTTTATATTCTAGAAACAATAAAACTTTTTTTTAACAACGGGAAAAAGCCAAAATTATATTATCTCAGGCTCCGCAACACTCTTGAAATAGACCTAATCATTGAACACGATAACATGGAATTATCGCTCCTTGAAATCAAACTTTCCAAAACTCCAAAAGCCTCTATGGCCGCGAGCATAATCAAATTCATGGAGTTATTTCCAAAATTAAACATTAAAGGCCGAAAAATCCTCTCGTTAGCCGATTCCTCAATGGAGATTAGTAAAGGTGTACATTTCCAAGGATTAGACGATTATTTCACATATTTGCATTTAATTGTAAAAACGTAATCAACAAAGAAATGACATTTTAAGAGGCTTCCTCGTAGACTGACACTCACAATCTTACAACGACCGAAGAATCTTTGCTTCCGCTTTGAATCGTTCGAGGAATCCCTTCCAATCGACTTCTTTTACATATGGCAAGGACCATGTATGCTGGTTTTGGTATTTTTTGATATATCCGATTATCTCAGACGCTTTGCCGCAGGCACCTACCAAACGTATAATGCCTGATATAAGCGAGGTATCGGCAAAGGCATGTTTTTGCCCTACGTCTTTTATTTTGGCCATGGCCTCTATTAACGGCTTTGCCTCCCGCGTAATAGCATCTTCATTTTCTCCGGCATTACGCAAATTTTGAACCTTTTTTATCAAATCAGAATAAATTTGAGAATACGCGGTATATCCTGAAACAGGCGCGGCCATAAGGATAGAGCCGTCATCTTCCGTTTTAAGTGTCATTTTTATAAAGCGGTCGAAAACCGGCTCCCCTCGCGCTTCTTTAATCCGCGAATCAACATAAAAAAATGTGTTTTGCCAATCCAAGCCCTCTATTTTTTCTAATATAGTTTTTGCTTCTTCGTAAGATTTACATATATGAATGTGATTTTTTCTTTTGTGTCCAAACATCTTTCGAATATTTTTCTTCAATTCTCCCATATCCGCCGCTGAAACAGCTTCTTCCTGCTCGGCAAATATCCTATCCCCAACAATCACAAAGCTATGAATTTCTTTTTCTTCCTGAAGAACAACCTCTTTCGCCGTTCTCGCCGCATTTTCGACAAGATTGTCCATACTTTCTGAATCTTTTATTATTATTGTTTTCGTTGCACCCTCCAACGGCGACTTTTCTGGCAATCGCGTTTCAGGACTTTCCGCATTCCCCAACCACGCCCCGCCTGATGACATGCTACTGTCGGCTTTTTCATTCGGATGGTTTGAAATACTTTGGGGGCTTTCCAAACTGCGCACTGCCTCGTCTATTGTTTTTATGAACAATGTGATATCTTTACCTGGCTCGCTGGTTATTGGCACATTATTCCATATATTTTTTGAAAATTTTCTTCCATACTTTTTGAAAACATTTTCTTTTGCTATTAACTGTATCAATGCATCATACGGAATATCCTGTGCCTTCTCTCTCCAATACCTGCGCATCTCTAATACACGGCCTCCGATATGCCCGTATCTGTCGAAAATATAGTTCTGCAAATAATTATCCGCTAAAAAGTACTTAACTAATTCTTCATCGTTTAAAAAGACCAATACAACTACTAACGGTAAATCAGCATTATATCTTCCTATCATTAAATCGACTATATCTCTTCTTTCAATAACATTGCTATTTTTGATACATTCTAGTAACTCACCATGTGTCATGGCGCTATAGTACTCGAAATCTTCCTTGCTATGCTTTGCCGCCCAATCTGTATTATTTCGGCGGTCAATATTATATTTCGCCGTTTTGCGCGCCTTTTCATCTTTATCATCTAAAAATTGTATCAGCGTTTCTCTTGAAACATACCTATTTGAGGCTATTATATCTCTTATATGCCCTCGCCAATCCATTCCTAATAGTTGCAGTAAATCCAGTGCTTCTATTTCTTCTCCAAATTCACGCAACCACCATTCTAATGGCCCATATTTACAAAAATTTTTAGAATTTAACTCCCCTTTTTTTAACGCATATTTAACTTCATACGGCTCAAATGGCAATGTTAAATCTTTTTCTGCATCAATGTACTTATCTTGAACATCCCGAATTTGAGTACTTGCGGCTACTGCTTTCCAAAACTGTTCTGGATCTTTTCTTTCCCATTCGTAGAAGGAAGGCTGTCCCGCTTTGTCCCATCTATCCATAATCTCTTTGTAATAAGAATTAATAGACCGGCCTCCTTCTATTACCTTTAGCGATAACTGTACGTTCGTTATAAGGTCAGAGACTTTCTCATTCTCCGGATAATCTTTAAATTGTTTCTCCCAGAAAACTCGATTAGTCATACCATTTTTTATTGCTTCATCTATTTCAATAGATAGATTTTTTCTTTTTTGGGGAATCCCGATAGATTCTATCGGAACAGGAAGTTGAAAGGCGTATTTTAACGAAAAGTCTTCTCCGATAAGACGCAGTCCACAATAACCAAGAAAGGAAGTAAAAATAATTATCGATGTCAGGGTTAATCCCACGCTCTTTACCCATCCTACACGCTTACTTACCTCTATATTCTTAACAACGTGCCAGTTTATAGCATAATGCGTTAATATAAGAATTCCCATTAGGCCTAATGACACGGCATTGAATAACCCTGAGCCGAACACGGCCGTCCCTACCGCGGCTGTTCCCATAGTCAGGGCTACAACACTCTTGCTTAAAAACGCCTCTTTCCCTCTAAAAAATAGATGCGGCAACCAAAAAAATCCAGCCGCAATACAACCAGCCCATATACCCCCTCCATAAAAAACAAGAACCGCCCAAACAGGAGCTGATAATCCAAACGGTACGACAGTTTCAATAACAGGCGCCCAATATTTCATGTAATTAATATTCGCAAACCACGACCCGCCTATAACCGGGCCGGCTCGTTCTCCAGGAGTGCCAATAGATAATAGTGATTTTAATTCGTTTAAAGCACGCCGCGTGTATGGTTGTGCTGTGTTTTGTTTCCAGAAAAGCGCTGTTATAGTTCTTTTACCTAAGAGGAAAGACAGATTTTCTTTATCTTTCTCTTCTATGCCGACCGAAAATACGTGTTTATTTTTTATCTTTAACTTTGCCAAAAGTTCGTCCAAATTATCTAAAGTCCGCTTTTCTCCGGAAAAAACGCCGATAATCCTTTCAGCGTGTCTTTTGTTCTGCTCATCGGTATAAAACTTTAAATCCTTGGTGTCAGCCATTACCTTCGCCCTTGTGTACTTATCTTCAAGCATTAATAACATATTACTAAGGCCGTCTTTACGTATCCCATACGCCTTTGCTCTTGTGTTTTTTTCTACTTCTATTGTTCCGTCAGGCATGATAAAAATAAACCTGTTAAATAAAAATTTATCTCTGCTTTTAAGACGCTTTTTGTCAAATACAGCAATCATAGACCGCGCTAAATCGCTGATCCAGATGTCTTTTTGCTTATCATCAAAAAGTGTACGCATATTGATAAGGATGTCCGCGTCTTTGGTTATGTCAGTTTCCGTAACCTTGACAACGAGCTTATTTGTAGAAGCATACTTATTCCAATTGATCCTGCGCGTGTCATCACCCCATGCATATTCTTTATTTTCCAGAAACTCACCGCCCTCCCCTGGCCCTGACTTAGAGCTTCCGTTAGGCTTTGGAGAATGTATCGGAGAAGAGATGACATATAAGTTGTTGGTTTGTTTTAGAAGTTTAACGATCATTTGTTTTGTTTTGTTGAACATGGATTCCCGCTTACGCGGGAATGACAGCAAAGATGAGTCTTTCTCGTTCTCTTTGTCATCCCCGCGTAAGCGGGAATCTGTATTTTTATATTTTTCTACTATCTCTCTTACACAGTTATAGATTTCCCCGATTTTCGTGTTTTCATCAATGGTTTTAATCAATTTCACTAAATCTCTGTTCATAGCCTGGCGCTTACGAAATTTTAGGCTGTCAATTGACGTTAAAAGAGCTATCCCCGGAAGGATGTTAAGCAACCTCTTGAATATGCCTTTTTTCTCATACGGCACTTCCAAAGCAACAGCACACATAACATCGAATATAGCACGCCGGTCTTCAGGAAGGGTTTGGCGTATTATCTCAAGACGCGCTTTCTGTCCATAGCTCAGGTTTTTAGACGGATCTTTTGATATTTCCTTGAGAAACGAGTAAGCGTCTTCCGCCCTTTTGCCTCTAAAATGCTTCGCATGCTTCCACATAGTTTTAAGAGTTTTTCCCGCTGAAGAACCTATATTTTTATCTCTCATTTTCAACTTATCCGAAACAAAACTCATAAAAACCGAAACAAAACCCACGAGAAAAAGAAACCCTATGGCGTCGTGCACCAATTCTTTCCAGAACATAGCCCATAGCGCCTTTGAATCCAAGGTTTTACCGCCTGCCACATCATCCCCTAAAATATCCGTAAGCTGTTGATTTATTTCGCGCCATTTTTTTATATTCTCTCCGTCTTTTAACCACGCGGATCCCCGCGGCCGAGCGTTATATCTAAGTTTTAACCACACAGAAACCTTGCGCAAAAACTGAATCGTTTTATACAATGGTTTATTCCTGGTATCTGAAGTCAGTTCAGCATCAAACATCTCATCTCTACCACACCACCTGTGTAAAAATGAAAATTTACTTTTGATTGCGTCATAAAACAAATCTAAATTTTTCTCAGGCAAAGGGATATTGAATGCATCGATGTTTTCCATAATAGCGCTAATATACAAAAAATCCGCATTGTTCGGAACAAGGCTATTAACATCTTGCAACTCCTTCCAATGTTCTTTACTAAACATAAATGGAATGATATAAGGGCCAGAAAAACTGCCTTTTTTATAATCAGAGAAACAGTGCTGTATAGATTTTAGCAATATTCTCTCCCATTCTTCCGGGCTAAAAGAACATTTTGTAATTGCTTCTCTTATCCTTTGCTTTATGTCCCGGTTTTTTACACTATTATCAACAAGTTTCCGTGTAATAAGATATTCAGCGCGAGCCTCGTTTAAAAATTTAAAAAGTCTTGCTATACCATCAGACGATAAGTACGATATGATTTCCGAATTTCGGTTTACAATTTCCCTTAACTCGTCATAATTAACTATATAAGCAGAGCATGGATTTTCAGCCGTATAAACCTTATCTTTTTCCGCATTCAGAAGTTCTTCCATATGCGCTAAAAGAACTTCCATTTCCGTCGCGGCAAGTGTTTTATCCTGCTTTGCCAGGTTGTCAACATACCGCCACCATATATCAAGCCGGTCTTCTCTGAGATGACCCGCGGCCGAAATAGACCCGATATCGTATAAATCAATTACCCGTGTTAGCCAGTTCTTACGCCACGCGCCGTCATAATGATATGAATTTACTCCGAAACGGTACATATAACTGCCGTCACTTAATAGAAACGGCCTTTTACCTTGCTCCGGCCAAGCTTCAAATGTACCGGGATACTTTGCCATAATATCCGGTGAGCCGATTATTGCCCAATACTCTGGTCCATCGGCAGGTTCTTCGGGGTTTCTATTTAGGAATACGAATGCACCCCAGCTATTATCACTAAAAACCATAATCGCGTTTTCGTCGCCTTCATTCACGCCGATAATTTTATTAAACCTCATATTTTTGACTTCTTCTTCCACCAGAGTGCCTATAAAACTCCATTTCTTCTCGGCATCAATAACCGCTGTAACCCATTTGCCGTCAGATGTAAATTTCGGATGTCCATGACGGCCATAAAATAATCCTTTTCCGTTAAAATCGGCTCTGTAAGCCAATGGCCCCCAGAAACGGATATGCCCGGAGAAAGGCAATTTTGTTTTATCAAGCGTAACGACCAGTCCTTCGGAATAGGCTTCTAATATTTTTTTAATAGGCCTGCCGATTCTTAAAAAGCTCCCATCAATTCCGAATTCCACAGCGCCGGGCCCTATAAAACTTTGCGTGCCGTCGCCGTTATCGATAAGTATAATAAAGCTATTTCCGGACAGATTTTTCCAATCGACTATTTTTCTTCCGTCGGCAATCCTTTCGATTTCATCCTTTCCCGAGCCCACAATCTCCCAGTCTCCGGTTTCTGTTCTCCCCGCCCCTGCCCATGTATCATTAAAAAATAAGGGTTCTAAAATATTGTCCCAGTCCTTCCCATCTTCTACCATTCGCGTATCGATAGTTTCTCCATTAAATACGCCGAAATAATGCCAGCAGTTTAAATTCCAGCTATCATCTATATCCGCTCCTTTGGTCACATTATCTGCACCCATACCTATAAAGGATCCATTTGCCTTTAAATAGCCTTTCCTGTGACTATCATTAAAAGTGTGCCAGACTTTACCTTCTAGCCCTCCATCCTTCCTAATAACCGCTCCTAAAAACACATTATCACCTTTATCTCCGGGGTTACTTATTGCAATCCACGCGCCTCTATGTGCTAATAATAATTGCTCAATTTTAAACTCATAATTTAGGCCTTCCCTAATAATTAATC
Organism: Candidatus Omnitrophota bacterium; assembly: GCA_043822245.1. Taxonomy (GTDB): domain Bacteria; phylum Omnitrophota; class Gorgyraeia; order Tantalellales; family Tantalellaceae; genus JBDRBY01. The sequence continues at coordinate 12,482 of JBDRBY010000082.1, read as the reverse complement.
TGTCTATTTCGTGATTTCCATTAATCATATACTTTCTAATCCATAATATGCCGTTTTGATAATCAATTATTTCTGCATTATCGGGAATCTCACGAGTTTTGCCTGTAAGAGAATCAGTTACAACCTGTTCTGATGTCACCCACACTATTTCAATATTCCCACTACGGATTGGTTCTCTCTTTTTCATCTTTGTTATTATCAAATCCTCTTTTTGGCCGCGCCATCTTGCTTTGTAAAAAATACCGGGAACATGTCCGTCTAAAGGTTCTTGCAAATTCCATCCTTTCATTTCCGCATATTGTTTGATCTTTTCGTATATGGCATTTCTTATTTCGCGCGGGCTAAAGCCCGCGGCTACAGTTTCCGGCATAATTTGTTCTGACAAAACTTTAAGCAAAAAATGCCCCACAGCCATAAGTTGATATTCATCTTTGATTGTTGCATCGGAAAAGACAAAATTTTCGCATTCCGTTAATATGTTTTTTGCCAGGCCAAAAGATTCTTCCTTATTTTGTACCATAACATGGGAAAGCTCTTCTATTTGCTTGTCATAATATTGAATGAGATTTTTATAATAAGCCGCGTCGCCATATTCTTTGTCCGGTATTTTCAATCCGTCAATTTCTTTATCCGCGTCGCGTTTTTCTTTTTCAAGCGCTTTAGTTTCCTGTTTTTTCTCAACAAAATCAGCTATATCCTTCAGCCTGGCACTGGCAAGATCGGCTCGGCCTTTTACATACTCCTCTTCCTTCTGCCAATCTTGCGGACTGGCTTCTTTTCCATATAAAGCGGAAGTTTCTCCCACCCAGGAGGTTTTGTCCTCAACTCCATTAGATGTTAATGAAAAAACATGGTCTCCTTTGTCATGCACCGCGTAAAATCGTCCATCGTTATTTAAATCAAGAAATCCTATTTGAACGCACATCCTTTCACCTCTCGCGTGCGAAAAAATAGCGTCAAGCATAGTAAGCCCGTCGCAATTCAATGAAAAATTTTCAGGCCCTAAATAAGGATTGGTGGAATAATAATAGAGTTCAAAAACTCTTCGCTTCACTTCGCTCCAATCTTCATCGGATAAGTCCTTGGCGTATTTCAAAATTATCCGCATGGGGCCCGGAATATTGTTTTGCCAGGTATCCTTCACGGAATCTTCTATCTCAATAAACGGAAGTTCTCCCAATTCATCTTTTTCAGCAGACCGCGTCATTACTCGAACCGATTCAGGCGCGTTATCAAATTCCAGATACCAAGCCATGTTAGCTTCATCATAATACACATTTATTTCGCCGCATTTTGACTTTAAATCCGGCTGGACGTCCACAATTATTTTATCCGGCGGGAGAGCAAGAGGTAAAATTTCCCTACCGTTTACAGGCATAATAGTACACTCGCCCGATATTCTCGTTTGTCCAAACTTAAGTTTTTTCCATTTTGATTCAGACGACACAAATTCATTGGTCAAAGGGTTTATTGTCGAAAAGCTCTTTATGGATAAATGTGAACTAATTGGCTGGCCGGTCATTGTGAAAGCATCCGCAACCCATATATCAGGATACAGGTTTCCTTCACCACGGCCTATTTTTTCCCGCGTAGAATAATCTTTTATTTCAGGGCCATTATCCTTCGCGTCTTGTAACCGGCTTAAGCCTTCAACAAGGTCTATATCTCCGGCTTTTACGGAAACTGTCTTCCACTCCTGATGAAATATTGCTTCATAATCATTTTTGATCGTGCTTTTAAGCTCTCGTGCTTGTTCTTTTAAATTCGTGGAGGCCTGTTTAAGTTCCGAAGTTAAAATGGCACTTTGTATTTTTTCTTTATATTCAGCTATTTTTTGATTGTTTTCCATTAAAGATCGTTCTAAATCTTTTACACGCGAACGGATATTATTCAGCTTCTCCTGATTAAACTTAACACCCCCCTGCATAAAGAATCCTTTACTAATTCCCGCTTTTACTATCGCCGCGATATCAATATCTATAGGTTCTTTCTCCTCAATCTTTTGTTCCTCTTTTTCTTTAACAACTGACGCGACCGGGGGTTTTTCTTTTACTGAACGGTTAATATGCTTTTTTACCATCCACCTGCAAATGGGTAAGAATAAAGCTACACCCCAGATAACGCCCAGTATTCCCGCTAAAACCTTTTTTCTCAACGCCCTCTTTTCATTCCCGGACTCAAACTGTTTCGTTTTTAGATCCTTCGGCTTCGCCTCAGGATGACGGGATGCTTTGTCATTCCCGCGCGAAGTCCCAGAAGGTGGGAAGCGGGAATCTTCTTCTAATCCGCGATAATCTGCCTCAATCTCTTCATTAACCATATTTTTAACAGCCGCGTCATTTTTAAAAACATCCGTAAAATTAAAGGCCTTATATACTCCCCAATATCCATCCGTAGATTCCGTGCCGGCCCCTCTGCGAGAAGCCTCCGGCAATGCTATATTTCCCTCTATTGTCATCTCACTAAATAGATTCCTAGCCGCTATTCTTCGAGGAGTCTCTTCTTTTATGCGGCTAAGCTCGTCTGAATTAGATAAAGCGTCTATAATAATGTCTTTATTTTCAGCGCCTTTTGATAAAAAAGAATATAAATAAACGTGATATTCGAATTCTCTTTTTAAATTATCGGCGAGATTAATCGCCTGCATTTGTAACGCGCTTTTCAAAGCCTGTTCTTTCTCATCCCATTCTTTGCACCAGTTACCGATTTCCCGTTCAAGTCCGTTTATTGTCTCAATATGCACTGCCTTATAAACCTCAAAGCTATTCAGCCGGTTTTTGAGTTTTTTTGACACCCTGTCATCCTGAGCGAGCCATGCACCGTATGGTGCATGGCGAGTCGAAGGATCTAATTTATTTCTTATTCTTTTTTCTCTTTCTTCAATCCAATCTAAATTATCAGTTATCCTTTTAAGTTCTTTTTCAGCCTTTTGTATTTTGCTTTCTATACCGTTAAGCTCATTCTTTTCCCGGCTTAAGGCCTTTAAATTATCGTTTTGTCCTGTTTCCCATTTCGTCCAAATCTTTCCGATAAGAATCTCTTCCTTTTTGCCTTCACCGGGATACACTCTATAAACATCAAGAACGTCCTGATGTAATCCTTTAAGACGGTCTTTATATCCTTTAATCGCTTGATACAAAACTCCATCCTTGTCTAGTATCTCCAAATAGGAATTTATTTGTTTGACTATGTTTTCGTATTCATTGTTCAAAGTCTTAATATGTTCCGCCGCATTGTCCGGTATATCATTCAGCAATACCAGAATCGCCTTTTTATATCCTTCTTCTATTTCTTCGATATGCCTGATAAGCCGATCAATAATTTTAGTTTTTTCAACACCATTTTTAAATAAATCTATTGTTGAATCAATCGTGGCGTTTATATCTTCGGAGCTGATTTGATGGACTTTTTGGGTTTTTTCAGCGCACAGGCAGGAGTATATCGCCATCATGGAAGTTTTAGTTAGGATATTACCTTTGAGAAGTTCGAAATACGGGCATTTATAGCCTTCTTCGTTTTTAAAGTTCGGCATGATGGAAATATAGGAGATGCCCTTTTGTTTGAAAAGCTTGCGGAGGTTTTCGGAGTGAAAGCCACCGGTAATTAGGATAGTCGTTGGTCGTTGGTCGTTAGCCGTTAGGTTTTGGAGAAAGGATTGGTCGCGTTGGAAGGAATATTCGTAGAACTTTTCCATGTTTTTTAAGATCCCTCGACTCGCTTCGCTCGCTCGGGATGACAGATAGTACTTATATTCATCTCTTGTTAGGGTAAGGTTAAAAAGTTTTTTTGTTAACAAAAGTTGTGTGGATAACCGGTCAAGGTTTCTTTGTTCTTCGTTTTCAAATAGGCGTTCTTTTATTTCATTTTCGAGGTTCTTGATTTCCGTTATTATTTTAGTTTTATCTATTGCTTCATACGCGGAAATGTAGCTTATGTATTTTTTAAGCTCCGGGAACTCTTCTAAATCAAGGCCCGCGCATATAGCTTTTGTTACAAGATACGCGTAAAAATCTTTTTGGGAAATGTTTTCTTCTTTGAATTCAATGGTTTTTGATACGAGTTCTTTTAATTCTGTTCTGGATAGTGTTTTTTGTAGGGCGTCTATTAGTTTGTCGCGTTCTGTATCCGCGCGGGGGAAGTCTATGGTTTGTTCTTGGGTAAAGGATTGGTAGAGTGTGGAAAGATTATTGTATTTTATAGGTCCCGGATATTCGCCTTCGGCGAATTCCGGGATGACAATTTGTAAGGATAACAAATACGTCAGATATTCTTTGAGTTCAATTTGGTTTTCTTGATAGTTTATACTTTTTTGGTCGAATTCCAGGAGTTCTTTTGAATATGTACGCTGTTTAAGATTGTTTAAAGATGTTTCAGAGGATTTGAGATATTCGTCTATTTCTTCTTTATGCTTGATGGATTCTCTGTATATGTTTAGATTTTTTAAATAAAGATCGGTGTTTTCTATACCCCATAATTTGACCTTCTCAGGATTGTTTACGGCAAAATATTCCGCGCCGTTTATAATGCCGCGCTTTACAAAATAATCCGAAACCTTTTCTCTTAAATCCTTGTCTTTAATCTTAGTAAACGGAGATAAATCATACTCGCCCTCACCACCTTCAAGATTGACCGTGCGTATATTATACTTTTTGTTCAAGTATTTTATAATTTCAGATATTTTCTTTTGTCCGGCATAATTGCAATGCGCGTCTTGGATGTGGATAACCATATCACGCTCAAAATCAGTTTTCCGGGAATCTTCAATACAACCAAGGCTTGGCGGAAGATGAAATGTAGGGACATTTTCTGCCCAGGTAATGTCCCCACCAAGGGTCGTTACTATAAAAGCAATGACAGTAATAATAGCTGTTATTACTTTATACGCTCTTTTTTGATAAAATGGATTGTGAATACGCATAATCTCCCTACTTATTGTTCTAACAATAGATATAATTATACCATTTTTTGATTATTAAATCAAGAAAAGTTAGTTTTTTGCTTATTGTTTCTTTAGATAATTTAGGATGGATTGGGCGTAATTGTAGAAATCTTTCAATTTATTCTGCAGAATATCGTAAACTTTTTCGTTCAAAACATCCCTATACTCATGTATAAGAATATTCCGAAAACCGGCCATTTTAACAAGAATCTTTCCCTGCTCGGAATCGATAATATCATTTTGCGCTAATATTGAAAAAATTTCTCCATAATCAGAAGGGGTTCCAAAATTTTGCTGGGATATGATATGGTTGCCTATGTCAATGCATGCCTGAATAGAGCTCTCAAGCCTTCGTTCTACAATAGCTTGAACGTCTTTATCTTTTTCATACCTTTCAAATGTAATATTTTGTTTGGATTTAAGATGTTCTAACGCTTCATTTAGAGAGTTTAAAATCCTTCGTACGACTTCTCTATCCACCATCCGCGTTCCTCCTTATTTTCTCCTCTGCTATCTTGTTGTATTGTTCATACAGTGGCTTAATTTCCTGATATCTTCCAAACGAAACAGCCTTAAACCTGTAAAATTCTTTTATATCTTTCGCATAAATTAGTTGACCGGTTTTTACGACCTGAAATCTAAGGAATGGATCGGCAAAATTTAAAATTACAACATCTACTCTGTTAATATGGTACAAACTCATAAGGATACAAGTAATGTCTATTTGTCGATCACTCGCGCTTAATTTATCCACATCATTATCAAAATAGACGCCTATATCTATGTCACTCATGGGAGTAGTTTTCCCTAAAGCAACTGACCCAAAAAGTATAGCGCACTGTATGTCACTCTGCTTTTTAAAATATTTTTTCAATTTTTCATACTGCATATAATCAGGATATATCACGGGCTTTGCCACGTCAAGGATATTTTGAATGATAAAGCCGTGTTACTTTCTCTCGCTTTTGTCGAATATGGAAATAACTATGGCGAGGATGAAGCAGGTGTCGCGCCTATGACAAAACTTTCTACGCTATGTGAAAGCAGGTTCATTCCTGATCCGCAATATTATATGGGGTTTTTATTTTATATTTTTGGCTTAATCTGTCTATTTCTTTGCGCAATTCGACCGGATCATCCAAACCCATCGTATTCCGGCTTATGATGTAATATATTTTTCTGAAGGCCCATTCTTTGGCTATATCCGCATTGCCTGGAACCGCGGATTTAAATGACTGTTTGAATATATACTCTTTACGAGCTCCGCCCGCGCTGCCTAAGAGCTGCATAGAAAACATATCTTCATCCGTAACCCGGCCGTATAAAACAAAAGGCTTTCCCATATAAAAATCCGAAAGGTATTTTGGAAAAATTTCCGCGGCATTTATTCCTTTTATCCTGTAGCTTACGTCTAAAAGTAACGGGTCTTTTATTTCTTTATAGAATTCACTAAAACCGCCGGTAAAACTACTCCAAGCCCTATTCTGATAAGACATAAATTCCAACAGGTACCGGTTTACTTTGAGGCCCCCTCCAAAACAAAATATCGGCCTGGCCATTTTGTTGTCCCTTGTTATTTGTTGTATAATCCCGCGAGAGTCAACAATACCAACAGTGGGCCTTCCGTCCGAAACAAGAACAATATAAGAGGGATTGACCGTTTGAGGCTCATTTATGATTTTCAAAAGCGCGTTTTCCACGTCTGTTTGACCCACAGCTTCGAGCTGATCAATAAACGGCTTGATCTTATCTATCGTCTCTTTGTTTATACTTACTGATTTTTCTTTAAACTTAACGAGATTCCCTTTAAATGCCGCGATGTTAAAACAATCTCCCTGGTTATAATTTTCCAAACACTTAACCAGGTTTCTTTTTATGTAAGAAAGTTTTTTTTCCGTGATACTCTTAGAAGAATCAATGACAAAAATTACTTCCTTTGGTATAACTTTCATCTCATCCGCTTTTTTCACAAAAATGACAAGTTTAAAATATTTCTCTCCGGTTTCCGGGGACGTATAGGAACTCAACTTCACATCCAGATATTTGCTTATATCCTCATACTCACCCACCCGCAAAGGCCCCTGTGATGAAGAAAAACTTTCATCTTCCGATTTGAATATTTCAATACTTCCAGGCTGCCAGACATCCTCATTTTGCTCTGAAACATCAAAACTGTCTTCCTGCCGGACATAGGGCAGTTTTCGAGAGCTTTCGTCTGAAACAACTACAGAACTTACCGTCTCTTCGCCTAAAAACTTCCGCGCAATAGGCCGCTTTAAAGGCGCGACATCCTTTTTTTCTTTTTCAGATTCGATTTTTAACACATTTTCGACACTAAAGTTATCCGGCTCCGGAGCAAGCGCGCCACCAATCTTTTCTTTTTTTCTTTGGAGTTCGAAATCCGATTTCTCTTTTTCTTCCAGGAAAATTCTGTCAAATTTTGCCCTTTCCAAAGGTGTAACCCTGAGGGTCATTTTTAGTAAAGGAATTTCACCGGGAGTTTTCTCAAAAAGAGATACATCTCGCGGAGTTTCGTCTACTTCCTTCATCCTGAATATCTTACGAGCCTCGCTCATTGCCTGATTCATGCCGGTTAGAAAAACATAGGGGCTCACGGCAAAAAACGCGCCATGCGCCATTATTGACATCGCCACAGCTATAGTAACTCTTTTTTTAAGTTTCACTTTCCATCCGTTTGATTTCTTTTTTTGCTTTTAAAACCAACTCATTGTCAGGATACTTCGAGACAAGTTCTCTAAAAGCTTCTAAAGCTTTTCCCGCCAGGCCGGCTTTCTCGAAAAAAGTCCCTGCCTGAAAAAACGCCATCGGACAAAGGCCTTTATCATCGTACAGTATTCCTACCATCATATATTGCTTGGCAGCCTCTTCAAATTCTTTCATCTCTACCCTTACATTGCCGATTTCCATCCTGGCAAGAGCGCCCATCAGGTTGTCTTTCTGCCCTTCCAACGTCTTATTTAAAAATTCTAACGCCTTTTCATGATTAGCGGCATTTAGATAAGCTCTGCCCAAGCCTAAATACGCGCGTTCCAGATATGGAGACTCTATCCCTTTATCTATCGCCCTATTAAAGTTTTCTACCGCTTTGTCTGTTTCTTTCACACTAAGATAGTTCTCAGCGTACATGTAGAAAATATCTCCGCTCTCGGCCTCTTCAGGGTATACTTTTTTCAATTTTTCTAAAATCTCAAGGGATTTACTACTCGCGCCGTTATTGAGATAATAGTCCGCCGTCCATTCATAAACCCCTTTAGACAGTTTAAAATCTTTTGTTTCGGCCATTTCGTCTATAAGGGTGTAGTAAATTTCAGCGGATTTCCCCCTGCGGCCGGCCTGAAAATAAGAATACGCGGCTTGCTCCATACTTTTTTCATAAAACTTTCCTTCTTTATCCAAAATGAGTTGAGAATATATGGCTATCGCATGATCCCACTCTTCTTTTTTCTGATACGCGCCGGCCAGCAAGAAAAAAGCCGACTCTTTAACCTCTGAAGCGGGAAATTCTTCTATCAACTGCTTGTAGCTTGCTATGGCTCCGTCATAATCTTCCTGGTCGTAACGCGCCATACCTAGGTAGTACACTACAGTTTCTCTTAACCGGTTGTCCTTAAACTCTTCAAGAAACTTGCCGTAATCATCTACGGCACCTTTATAATCTTTGAGTTCAGCTTTTTGCCGGCCTTTTTTAAAAAGAACTTCCGGAATTCTCGGATCTTCCGGATAGGCATTCATAAAGGTTTCATATGAATTAAGGGCCTCTTTCGCCCTGCCGTTTTTCCCGGACAGCCACGCGCTTTCATATAAAGCCTCTTTACGAAACTCCGAGTCTTTAAACCATTTGATTATATCTTCATACGCCTTCAGCGCTTCTTCAGTTTTTCCTCCATCGGCAAAGGCTTTACCCCTGATAAACAACGCTTCGTCCTTCTCTTTTTCAGTCGCGCCGAGATAACCGTCAACAGCTGAAACGCATTCATCAAATTTGCCTAATTTGTAAATCGCCCAGCATTTATTCAGCACTGACTTTTGGCCAAATTCTGTGTTGGGATACTTTTCGGCTGCTTCAGTGTAAACTTTTTCCGCGGCATCAAAAAAATTCTGAAAAAAGTAACTGTTCCCAAAAATGAACAGGACCTGAGATTTCACGTCATCACTTTCAACACGCGGGAGGAGTTCCGCCACAACCTTGGCTATGTTTTCTAACTCTCCCCTATTGTAAAAAATCGAGACCAAACCCAATACCGCGCTGTCAAAAGTCTCAGCGCTCTCCGGCCGCTCTGTAACCTTCGTGTAAAAAGCCGCGGCCTTCTCATCTTCACCAGCCAGATAATACGCCCTGGCCGCGCGAAAAACCGCCTGCCCTGTCATTGTATCATTTTCGGATAATTCAACTGTTTTTTCATAGGCCGCTCCGGCTTCCGTGTACTTCAAGAGCGCGCTGTGAGTATCCCCTAGATTCATGTAGATGTACGGCGCGAAACTTCCTTCTCCCGCGTTCTCCGCTAGTAAATTTTCCAGCATATTTTTTGACGCGGTGTAATCGCCGCGGTTAAAAAATATGCTTGCCATGTAATATCTCGCCGGCACGGCTTCTTCTTTCGCGCCATAATCTGCCACAAGATCAGTCAATATACTCTCCGCTTTTTTGTAATCGTTTTTAAGGTAGTAAATTTGCCCCTTTCGTAGCAGGGCTTTAACAGCAATACCTGATTCAGGGTACTTTTCAATGAAATCGCCGTATTTTTTCAACGCTTTATCATATTTTTTCGCCAAAAAGCAGCATTCAGCCATTCTAAAAAACGCGGTTTGAGCATATTGGCTTTTTGGATATTTTTTAAGAAAATCTTCATAAGCGTCCACGGCCATATCAAACATGTCACGGCTGAAGAGACCGTTGGCGAAATCAAATTCTTCTACCTCCATGTTTGAAGCTTTCTCTGCCGCGGCAACCTCGGAAGGTTCTTTCGCGGCAACCTCCTCAGCGGACAAACCCGCGTTCATGAAGGTAGCAGCAAGAAATAAAACCATAAAAGCTTTTAATAGTTTCATATTTCTCCTTTGTATCGGCAAAGGCGTGCCTTTGCCCTACGGTTCTAGAGGCAGGACCTTTGCATTACGGTTTTAACGCTTTCTATGCCACTTTTTCTTTCATCACCGCGAAAGACACGTTCCAGATATTGGCACCGGCACAAATATCAAGCACTTTTATCACATCTTCGTGATACGTCTGACGGTCGGCGCGGATAATGACAGGCTGTCCCTTGTATAGCTCCGACACTCGTTTGAGCATCTTCTCCAGCTCAAAACGCTCGAGTTCTCTCTGGTTAACAACAATGGTACCGTCTTTTCTGATGTTAACAATAATCTCCCCGGGCGCGCGATTCATTTCAGTTGACTCCTCCGCCTCCGGCACGGTGATATTCATCTCCGTTTCAAGCTGGTAAAAAATTGACGCGGACATAAAAAAAATAAGAAGCAAAAATACAATATCTATCAAAGGGGCCATTTGTATGACGGGACGACTGGAAAAAAATTGTTCCCTATTATGTAACCGCATATTAACCTCTCTAGTGAGGCAACAACTTCACTCTCAACTGCGAGGTGAAGTCATCGGCCGATTTCATCCCTCCTGCTACGATTCGCGCGCGCGGCGGGTGACTCATAGCATCGGGGACACCATTGCTTTTACTTTCTTCCTTGTTTTTTTTTGAACATTTTTTGGTTCTTGAGGATAATTCAAAAATAATTTTTCTTCTTTCGCGGTTTCAGTTATTGAACGATACATATCCGTCGATATATCTTCAAGCCGGACAATAACATTTTGAACTTTTCCCCGAAAAAATGAATGAAATATCATGGAAGGAACCGCGATTATAAGGCCCGCGGCAGTGGTTACCATAGCCTTCGAAATGCCACCGGCCAAAAGTATGGGTTTAACCGCGCCTGTCTGGAAAGCTATAACGTTAAAAGCCTGGATCATCCCCAAAATTGTACCTAACAAGCCTACCATTGGGGCAATAGCGGCTATATCCGCCAAATATCCTAACTTCTGCCATAACATCTCGGCGGCGCGGCTTGCTTCGTCTTCTATCGCTTCCTTAATTAGGATTTTCTCTTCGGTAACGCGGGAAAGCGCGGCGCTGAACATATCGGAAATAAGATTTCGATTAGATTCGCATGTGCTTTTGGCCTCTTCATATTTTCTTTTTTTCACAAGAGACAATATCCTGCCAAAAAAATCTTCAGGAAGAAGTTTGTCATGTTTAATAGTGATGAAATAATAGAGAATCAAACTCAACGCGGCTATGGAGAGAAGGGCCAAAACAATCATAATCCCGCCGCCGGAGCGTATTATCTGCCACATTGTCATGCCTTGTTCGGACACGTCCGCATCCCCGGCAAAAGCCATAGACGCGGATACAACAACCATGCAAGCACACGCGAAAATAACACGGAAACCTTTACTGTTATAGAGCATACCCTACCCCCTTATAGTTCCGACCCGGTTAACTTTCAACCCGAACGAATATACTGAGATTATACCTTGTCGCAATGTGTACGTAAAGCGTTATTAGTATTTTGTGTCCGTAATATTTTTTTATTTTTTCTTCTGTAGGTAGAGACGCGATAAAACGCGTCTCTTTATGTCAAAAATTTTATTTCAGATCCCTCCGCTCACTTGCGTTCGGTCGGGATCGACAATGGTAGAGACGCGATAAATCGCGTCTCTACGGTGAAATAACCCAAAAATAGAAGCTATAGCATCCAATCCAACAAATCTAAATTTATTTGTCCAAACAATTCGCTGAGCTTGATCATCGGCAGGCCGAGAATGTTGAAATATGATCCGGAGATATTGTCAAAAAGAAGCGCGCCGGCGCCTTCAATTGAAAAACCTCCGGCTTTGTCGTATGGAGCTAACAAAGGAAATATCTTTTCTATTCTCTCTTCTGTCATCTTAACGGCGTGAAGGACGCTTTTTTCAAAACCAACCGCTCTTTTATTTGAAACAGTATCTATGACACAAAGGCCTGTGTATACTTCTATTTGTTTTCGTGAAAATTTTCCAAGCATATCTTTTGCCGCGCGGGCATCATCAGGTTTGCCAATGATTTCATTGCCGCGCAAGACAAGCGTATCCGCTCCTATTACCACGTTCCGCGTTTTTTTCGCGGCAACTGTTTCCGCTTTTTTTGACGCGTTAACCTGAACAATTTCGCTAATGTGTTTATTCCCCGCGGCATCTTCTTCCGCGTTACTCGGCACTACTTCATGCGGGATACCGCAATCGGAAAGTATCTGTGATCTTCTTTCTGACGCTGAGGCTAAAATTATTTTTTTCATAATTTCTCTATTCTTTTTAAATCCCCCTAACCCCCTTTTTCAAAGGGGGGAGCAATGATTCCATTCCCTCTTTCAGAAGGGGGGAGCAATGATTCCATTCCCTCTTTCAGAAGGGGGGAGCAATGATTCCATTCCCTCTTTCAGAAGGGGGGAGCAATGATTCCATTCCCTCTTTCAG
>JBDRBY010000081.1:0-83497 GCA_043822245.1 Candidatus Omnitrophota bacterium | reverse complement strand
GCCCTGTTTTTTCTAACAATTTATTTTAATCGCGTAGGGACAGCCCTGTCTCCACAGGTGCCCTGTTTTTTCTAACAATTTATTTTAATCGCGTAGGGACAGCCCTGTCTCCACAGGTGCCCTGTTTTTTTATGACAATTTATTTTAAGCGCGTAGGGACAGCCCTGTCTCCACAGGTGCCCTTTTTTTTTGAAGCTTTTTCAGACTTAGGCTATGCCAAGTCCTGTCTCCACAGGTGCCCTGTTTTTTCTAACAATTTATTTTAATCGCGTAGGGACAGGCCTAAGGCCTGTCCGATATCGTATTCTTTCCGTCTGTCACTATTACTGTTTTTTTTCGCCAAATTCATATTCCCTGCCGATAGAAGGAATTAAAGACCATTTCTTGTTGTTCTGGCCTCTGAAATAGATACTGCCTTTGTTATTTAGCCGTTCAACCCCTTTATGTAGATCCGGTATTGAATCATATTTTTCACATTCTTTAAAAAGTTTTCCCATTCTCATTCTCCTATTAACCCTGATTTTAAAAACGGTTCAGACATGCCTGAACCATACGGGATTGTGGATTTTGTACCACCAACAATTCTGCCGTGTTTCAATCATAGTATCAGAGAACGGGGAGTACGTCTAATGTAAAAAAGGTTTTGGGTTTTGTTGTATCGGACAGGCCTGTCCCTACGGGTACCCTTGTTTTCCTAACGGATTATTTTTAATTGCGTATCGGACAGGCCTTAGGCCTGTCCCTACGGGGCTGTCTGGTACCCGTTTATCCCGTACAGTGTTTGCATATTTTATTGGGGTTTTGTTTTATTTGTATTTTCATCGTCATCTGCCCAATTAGCGGGGTTGTTGATAATATATTCCCGTATTTTTTGCAATGACTGTTCATTTCGTATTACATGATCATAAAACGACCGTTGCCATTTAAATTTATTTTGGACGGGTGTTATTTTGTTTATTTCGCGAGAAGAAAATGATTTAACATCGCCAATAATTTTTGACAATGATTTCTTTTGATCATATAATCGGGCGCGCCTATCCCTGCAAACCTGGCTGTTGCCAGGCAATTTATTATCACACACGATTATTACAATCGCGTGAACATGATTGGGCATAACAACAAATGTATCAAGATCAATGTTTTTATAACGGCCTGGCAACTCCTCTAGATGTTTCAACACGATTTTGCCGTACGAATTTAATATCATCTCATTGTTTAAAATTTTTCCAAACCATTCACGTTTATTTTCAACACAGGTGGTAACAAAATAATAATTCGGTTGGGAATAATTGTATCCTTGTAATCGATTATGTGATTTGCGAATTGGTGATGTTCTCATGGTGTTGTTTGGTGTACTATTTGTGTTTGATTGTGTTTAATTATATTTGATTATAACGGACAGGCCTATACATACGGGGATGTCCATACGAGGCCTATCTTTATTTTAAATTCTGCTCTAACAAAAACCAATATTTTTCGCAGGAATTTTTCATAAAGCTATTTGGAACATTTTGTACAGGGCTCTAATGGCCGCGCAAGCTTGGTCCCGCCGAAGGCGGGTTGCGAGGCCATTTATGAGGCAGTCTTGCCGCTGGAGCAAGACTGCCATCCTTGGTAAAAATGTTCCAAACGGTTTATGAAAAATTTTCGGCAAAGATTGGTTCCCCTGCCCTAACTCTTCGCCCTCCGGCCTACGCCGAGAAGTAAGCCGGCGCAGATTAGAGTTGCTACTGTGTTGGACCCGCCGTAGCTTATCGCGGGCAATGGAAGGCCTACAACTGGCATTAGGCCGATGGTCATTGAAATATTTACCAACACTTGAAACGCTATTAATGTGACTATGCCCGCTGCTATGGCTTTCGCGGAGATATCGTTTGTTTTATGTATGATTCTCAGGCCTCGCCACACTATCAAGGCGTATAAACTTATCAGGATAACGGCTCCGGCAAAACCCCATTCTTCTCCAATAACGGAAAAAATAAAATCGGTATGCCTCTCGGGAAGAAACTTTAGATAACTTTGCGTGCCGTTTAGCCATCCTTTTCCGAATATTCCTCCGGAGCCAACCGCGATTTTAGATTGGATTATGGTATAACCCGCGCCCAATGGATCTAAACTTGGATTCAAAAAAACCATTAATCTGTTTTTTTGATAATCTTTTAGAATACCCCACAAAAAGGGCATACTCACTATTGCCGCGCATATGTTTACAATCATATATTTAAGACGTTCCGAACATATGTATAATATCGAAAACAAAATGGGGACAAGAACCAAAGCTGTCCCAAGATCCGGTTGTAAAAAAATCAATCCGGCAGCCGGCGCAATTAAAAAAGCGGCGCCCATGTAATTGCCTAAACTTCCTCTTTTATCCTGCCTATCTCTTAAAAAAGCCGCTAAAGCCAGTATGACGGTTATTTTCACAAACTCTGAAGGTTGCAACGATACAGGGCCAAGGGCTATCCACCTTCTGGCACCGTATCTTTCACCTCCAACCAAAAGTAAAATGACAAGAAACCCTAGATTAATGGCATACGCGGCATACGCAGAATTGATGATCCTGACATAATCAACATTCATAAACACAAAAAGAAAACAAAAACCAATTCCAACCCATAAAATCTGTTTCATTACTAACGGATCTAAATTCCCGCCGCCATCGCTTCGAATACACGTCGCGCTGTAAACAAAGGCAATGCCTAACAGGGCTATCAGGATAACCGCCGCCAGTAAAACTTTATCTATTCGCCCGCGTTTTGATATCATAGTATCCCCATTTCACACGCCTTTTGAAAAACTTTTCCGGCAGTTTGGGCCGCGTAATATCCGCCCTTGCCCCCATACTCATCAAACACAACCACCACCACTTTAGCATTCTCAAACGGCGCGAAGCCGGCAAACCATCCGTGACTTCTCCCTTTCGAAGTTTGCGCCGTGCCGGTCTTACCTGAAATAACAACACTGTCTAGTCTCGCCTTCGCCCCTGTTCCCCTTACATCATTCACAACCGCCTTTAAGGCCATTCTCACCTCTTCCAGGTTTTTCTGTGTTATCTCGAGTTTTACTTTTTGAGCACTGTTAATAAACACTCCCCCGGCTTTCTCCACAATATACGGCTTAATTAGATATCCATTATTCGCGAAAACACACATCATTCGCGCGATTTGAAGTGGAGAACATAAGACATACCCTTGTCCGATGGCACTGTTAACAGTATCCCCTTTATACCAGTTCTCATTGAACTTTTTTCTTTTCCAAAAACGGCCTGGTAAAACACCCGGATTTTCATTTGGAAGATCTATGCCTGTGTCACAACCAAGCCCCCACTTTTTAGCAAAACTAAATATTTTTTCCGCGGTAACCCTTAGTCCAATGTTAAAAAAATAAACATTACACGAATTCTTTATCGCGCTTCGCATGTCCTGTGTCCCATGCCCTTTTTCCAACCAGCAATGGAAAGTGGTATCTCCCAAAGTAAAATGTCCGGGGCATTCAAATGTCGTATTCGGCGTTATCTTCTTTTCCTCAAGCGCGGCTAAAGCTACCACAGGCTTAAATACTGAGCCCGGAGGATAGGAACCGCTAACCGCGCGGTTAAGCAGAGGATACTCTGAATTATTCAAAACTTTTTTTAACTCTCCCACGCGGCTTGGATCGTCAAAAACTCCGGGATCATATCCCGGGGCACTGGCCATAGCGAATATTGCCCCCGTGGCGGGATCAATTACTATAATGGCGCCACGTTTATCAATTAAAAGACTGTCACAAAACCCTTGCAATTCTACGTCTATAGTTAGATGAAGGCCTTTTCCGGAAACAGGTTCTTTAAACCCCAATATCGCGACTTCACGGCCACGATGATCTACTTCTATCTGTTTTCCGCCGTGTTTGCCTCTTAAATATTCGTCATAATATTTTTCAACACCATCTCTGCCTACTACATCGTTAATTTTGTATCCATAATGTTTCAATCTATTGAACTCTGACCGGTTTATGGAACCTAAGTAGCCTAAAACACTGGATCCCGTGCTACCGTACATATATTCGCGTTTTGCCGAGACCTCAAACAAAATCTCCGGATAATCCATTGTGATTTCTTCTATCTGTATGGCCTTTTCTATCTCAACTTCCCGAGCGAGGCAAACAGGCGAATATGGTTGTTTGCCGCTTTTTCTTATATTTTTGGAAAGTGTTTCCTTAGAGATCCCCAACGCGGGGCTTAAAACGTCTATGAGAGAATCCACATTTCTGATCCTGTTATGGATAACGGAAATTTTAAAACTAAGAATATCTCCAGCCAAGACCCTTTCATGACGGTCAAAGATAGAACCCCGCGGAGCCATTAAGGGGACTATTTTTAATCTATTTTCTTCCGACATGACCTTATACCTCTCGTGCATGCCCATCTGAGTGTAAGCAAGACCCGCTAAAAGAGCTATCATAGAAAACATTAATATTGAACCAAAAATTTTCGCTCTCATAATTCATCCATCTTTAAAACTCTTCTGGATACAAAAAACCATAGCGGAGAAATAAGAACAGTCATCACGAAAGGGTTCCATTGAGATAAAAGAGCCGCGAATATCTTTACGTTGTTGTTGATCATGCCTAAAAAAAACATTTGAAAACTAAACACCCATAACACCCCTGTCGTAGTTAAAAACATTTGAGCAATCGGGTTATAGCGGTTAAGCATGTTTGACAGCGTGAATATTATTTGTCCAAGTGTTAGGAATACAAATATATCCAGCCAAAAAGGGTTGATTGAGAAACACGACCTGAAAAAACCGGCCGTAATCCAAATCAGTACAGCTGTTCGTAAATTTGAGAAAATTCCCGTGAATACAACCATAAGAAGAATAATATCCGGAACCCATCTTACATTCTTCATTAGGACAACTTGCGTGAACACAGAAATAATGAGGATAAAACAAAGAGAAAAATATCGTTTCATGGGATTTGGGAGAACAGAAGACATCTGTCTTCTAACTGCTGTCCTCTAAACTATGCACAACACCTCTTCCTGCTCAAAGGGATTAGCGTAAGGTTTGATAACAGCATCTTTGTACAACCCTGTCTTGCTTTTTTCTACGGAAATAATTTCACCAATAGGTATTCCTTTAGGAAATAAGCGGCTGGAATTGGAAATAACAACCGTATCGCCCTTTTCTACTACCGTATCTACCGGCAAATATAACATCCTCATATTGCCGTCTCCCGTACCCGCGATTATACCATTGGTTCTTGTCGTCTTTAACATACCTCCGGCTCTAAAAGCGGGATGCGTTATCAGTATAACTTTCGAAATATCTTTGTCTAAATCAACTACTTTGCCTAAAAGCCCTTTAGCGGAACATACAACCGAATCCTTAGCAAGGCCGTCCTGGGAACCTCTGTTTATCGTAAATGAACCTATCCAATTATCAGGGCTTCTCGCGATAACTTCAGCTAAAACTGTGTCGAAACCGAATCTTTCCTTCAAGTGGAGTAGACCGCGAAGGCGTTTGTTCTCGTCACGCAACTGTTTAAACCGTTCTAGCTTGAGCAAAAAGTCTTCGGATTTTTTTCTCAGGATTTCATTTTCTCTAGCAAGGCCAGACTTGCTTTGGAAGGCACAACTTACTTGAGAGTATAATTTCGCCGGGAGTAAAAAACATTTACGAGCTGATTTTTTAAGGGCGGAAACAACGGACGGAACGAAAAAAACAACCAGGATTACGAGCGTAATCCATATAAAAAAAACCCGCAACTGTTTTTTGAAAAAGAAATTTTGCACATCAACTGATCCTTCGCCGTTTCTTTTCTCACCTATGCAGTTTAGGAGCAACCGTTAGTCTTTTCAAGTATTTCAACTCACTTAAAACTTTCCCTGTTCCTAAAGCTACAGCTGTCAAGGGATCATCGGCGAGATGAACCGGCAGACCAGTTTCCTCTGAAATTAGCTTATCCAACCCTCTGAGAAGAGAACCGCCTCCAGCAAGGATTAAACCTTTTTCGATAAGATCCGCGGATAACTCCGGGGGTGTCCTTTCCAACGTAATACGCACTGCTTCAACAATTTGGACTATAGGCTCAGATAACGCCTCTCTCACTTCTTCACTGGTGATAGGCACCATCTTAGGAAGCCCCGCGACAATGTCCCTGCCTTTTACATCCATTTTCATTTCTTCTTTCAGGGGATACGCTGACCCAATTTTTATTTTAATCTCTTCTGCCGTTCTCTCTCCAACCATGAGATTGTAAGTACGTTTCAAATAACTTATGATTGCTTCATCCATCTCATCTCCGCCTATTCGAATGGACTTTGAAAAAACAATTCCGGCAAGAGATATTACAGCCATTTCCGTTGTCCCGCCGCCTATATCTATAATCATGTTCCCAGAAGGTTCTTCAATCGGAAGCCCAACACCAATCGCCGCGGCTACAGGTTCTTCAATCATGTACACCTCACGCGCGCCGGCATGAAGAGCGGAATCTTTGACCGCGCGTTTTTCAACTTCGGTGATGCCTGAGGGAACTGCCACAACTATACGCGGCCGCACTAACCTGCGCGAGTGGTGAATCTTTTTTATAAAGTAGCGAAGCATGCTCTCCGTAATGTCAAAATCAGCGATAACACCATCCCTCATCGGCCTTATCGCGACAATGTTCCCCGGAGTTCTTCCAAGCATACGCTTAGCTTCTTCTCCAACAGCCAAAACATTAGTCGTTCCTGCCTCAACAGCGACAACAGACGGCTCGCAGAGTACTATGCCCTCATTTTTGAGATACACCAAGGTAGAAGCTGTTCCCAAATCTATTCCCATATCGCTGGAAAACATGCCTAATACCTTGTCTACGTATTTTCTTATTGTTTGTTTTATCATAATACTTGTTGACTATATCAGAATTTATTTTGGTTGTCAAATTGTTTGTTTTTTAAGTAGCATCAATGACATAGTGTCAAAAATTATGGACACTTTGACCTGGTGTCACTCCAGCTCTCTTCTATCATTATTTAGGTGTAGAGACGTCCCAGTGGGACGTCTCTACGAGTCTCTCGAGATCTTTCAAAAAACCCGGGTACGATGTATCAACACATTCAGTGTTCTTTATGAGGCACTCTCCCTCCGAAACCAAAGAGGCGACTGCCATACTCATGGCAATCCGGTGATCTCCATAACTATCCAATTCATTGGCCTTCAGCCTGACACCCGACTTGCCTTCTACGATCAGGGAATTGTCCTGTTCTACGATTTCGATACCCATTTTGTTTAAATTCTCCATAAGAGTTTTTACCCTGTCCGTCTCTTTAACCTTCAATTCGCTGATTCCTTTTATTATTGTCCTGCCTCGCGCCATGACTGCCGCTATGACTATAGCCGGCACTTCATCAATTAAAAGCGGTATTTCGCCTTCTTGTATAACTGTTCCCGTTAACCTTGAATAGCGTACCTCTAATACTCCACGCGGTTCTATCGCATTATCTGTTTTTCGAATTTTTATATCCGCGCCCATTCTTTTTAAAACGTTGATTATGCCGCCGCGTGTAGGATTTAACCCCACATTCGTCAATGTTAAATGTGAACCTTTTACTATCAACGCGCCGACAATAAAAAAAGCGGCGCTTGATATATCTCCGGGAATCCTCACGTCTTTCGCGGTGAGTTCTTTTAGCCCTGAAAGTTTTGTGGATAATTCTCCGCGGGATATGTTCGCGGAAAAATACTCCATCATACGTTCCGTATGATCTCTCGACTGAAACGGTTCGCGTACAATGGTCGTACCCCTCGCGTATAACCCTGCCATAAGAATGCATGATTTTACCTGGGCACTAGCAATGGGCATCTTATAATCTACCGCTCTTAAAGGCTCCTTTTGGGCAAATATCTTTAAAGGCGCGCAACATCCATTTTTATCTGTTTCAATTTTCGCGCCCATAAGAGAAAGCGGTTCTATAATCCTGCCCATTGGACGCTTTGAAAGTGAATTATCCCCCGTAAGAATCGTGTCAAAATTCTGCGCCGCGAGTATGCCAGAAAGTATTCGCATCGTAGTTCCCGAATTGCCAAGGTAGAGCTCTTTTTTAGGAGCTTTAAGACCTTTCAATCCCACTCCTTGAACAATAAGATTGCCACCCTTTTTTTTAATATTCACTCCCATCGCGCGGAACGCCTCAAGCGTCCGGATACAATCTTCCGCGAATAAAAAATCGCGGATAATACTTCGACCGTAGGATATTGACCCCAACATTACAGCCCTATGCGAAATACTCTTATCCGCCGGCACAGCCAATTCCCCTCGCAAAGGCTTATCTGCCCGGTTTATTTTCCAACGCATCTATTACCCTCCTCATATCATCCGGGATAGGCGCTTTAAATTCTACATACTTATCCGTATCCGGATGCGTAAACCCCAAAAGCTCGGCGTGTAATGCCTGACGCGCGGCTACACTCGACTTACCGTAAGTGGCATCACCGAGAATTGGATGCCCTATATGTTTCATATGCACGCGTATCTGATGGGTCCTGCCGGTTAAAAGTTCCACTCTCAGCAAAGTAGCCCCTTTAAACCTCCGGATAACATGATAGATCGTTTTCGCGGACTTTCCCTTCTCATACTCAACATCCATTTTCTTTCGGCAACTACGGTGCCTCGCCACAGGAGCGTCAATTACGCCGTTGTCCATTTCTATACAACCTTGCACAATCGCGATATAATTCTTTTTTACCGCCCGGTTTTGAAACTGTTTTGCCAGTGACCTTAAAGCTCTTTCATTTTTTACCGCCGCTATAACACCTGTCGTGTCTTTATCCAATCTATGCACTATACCAGGCCGTAAACCGTTGCCTGTATCCGCGAGATTTTTACAATGGTAGAGCAACGCGTTAACAAAAGTGCCCGTTCTGTTGCCCGAGGCCGGATGGACAACCATGCCAGCGGGCTTGTTTACTATCAAAAGGCTCTTATCCTCGTACAGAATGTCTAGCGGTATATTTTCCGGTTCCGCTAATTTTGGCTCTTCCAAAGGCACTAGTTCCAGAGAGATTTCGTCGCCTTTACGTAAAAGATAACTAGGTTTCATTTCCTTTCCCGCGAGATGAACAAACCCGTTTTCTATTAAAAATTTAACATAATTCCTGGAATATTCTTCACCCAAGTTAAGCGTAATAAACTTATCCAGACGTGTTCGCGCGTCAGCAAGTTCGGCAGTGAATTTAAGTTTTTTCATTAGTGACACCTTGACCTCGCCTTCGCAGAATCGCGTATAGCCCCGCCGCGGCGGCAAACATCAGGGCACCTATAGCCTGGGACAACTTTACGCCATAAATAAGGGCTAATTCATCCCCCCTGAGAAAATCCATAAAAAATCTAAAACCAGAATATAGCATTATGTATACAATAAAAATCCGGCCGTCAAAGGAATGTTTTTTTCTAATCCACAATAGCAAAATGAATATAAAAAAAAGGCCGATACTTGAATAAATTTGCGTAGGTATCCTCCTAAAGCTTTCTCCCCGTAAAGTAACTCCTATGCCTGACTCAATCGGTTTGCCGTAACAGCATCCATTCAAAAAACAACCAATCCTCCCCATGGCCTGGCCAAGAGCGACATATGGAGCTATTAAATCACTGACTTTCCAAAAAGATAGTTTTCTAATATGAGAAATCAGCGCTACGGACAAAATTCCCATTACAACCGCTCCCTGCACCGCTAACCCGCCTTCATAAATCATAAATATTCTCAAAATATTTTGAGAATATTGCTGCCAATTGATAAGCACAAATAAAAGCCTGCCGCCTAAGAGTCCGCCAATAAGAACGGCAGTTAAACAATCTGAAATGCTGCCTGAATCAAAACCCTTTTTTTTTGCTTGCCGCAAGATCAAACTCGAGCCAAGCAAAAAGCCAAATGCCACAAATACTCCGTAAGAATATAATGTGAATGATCCTATTTGAAAAACAACTCTATGCATATTGTATTTTCTACCCTCTCTCTTTTATCTTTTTCTCTCAAGAATCAACCACAACAACATAATCGCGCCCATAGTAATAAAACTGTCCGCCACATTAAACACAGGCCAGATTCTAAAATCGATGAAGTCTACCACATACCCGAACCTTATCCTGTCTATAAGATTACCAAAAATTCCTCCCAGAATAAAACAAAAAGCCGTTCTCTCCAGGATACTAATTGTATGAGCTTTTCTTAAGTGATAAAGAATAAACCCGACTGCTAAAAAAGCAATCACTATAAACAGATGAGGATAAGACTTGAATATGCCAAAAGCCGCGCCCGTGTTATGTACAAGCGTTACGTGAAAGATATTTTTGACTATGGGAACACTGTCCCCTCTGACAATCAATTTGCCAATAAAAAATTTCGACAACTGATCTAAAAAGCATATAACTACCGTGATGATATACTTCAATGCTATCTATCCGTGGGCTTTTCCTGATCTTGTTGACACTCAATACAGTATTCCGCCTGTGGCATAGCTTTTAACCGCTGACGTGGAATAGCCTTGCCGCATACACTGCATTTACCGTAACTATTTTCCCTAATACGAGTTAGGGCATCATCTAACGCGTAAAGCCTTTCTCTTTCACCCTCAGCCAATTCAAGAGAAAACTCCCTATCGTAGAGATCTGTTGCCATATCTGCCATATGAAACGAATAACCTGAAAGATCTCCCGCGGCGTCTTTAAGGGATTTATTCAGAGACGACCCTTTGAGAGCGATAATATCTTTAAGAATTTTTGCCTTATCCTTCACCAGAGACTTTCTTATAGCCTCAAGTTCTTTCTTAGTATAAGGTTTTCCCGCTGTCTTCTTTTTTTTGTTAACCATGACGGCTCCTTTCTTGTATCACACTGAAACACCGCTCGCATATATCAGGAAAATCTTTGTCTTTCCCAACATTTTCACTGAAATTCCAGCACCTCTGGCATTTTTTTCCCGCGGCTTTTGTTATTTTTATCTTAATACAAAGTTCAGGAATATCCTTAAATTCGTTATCAGAGGTGTCCATCAAAGATGCTTGTGAAACCTTAAAAAGCCCTGGGAAAAGTTTTATATTTTCCCTGATAAAAGTTCTTATGTCCTCTTTGTCAGAATAAAATTCAACGGCTGACTCAAGTGAACTCTTGATAAGCCCTTCTGAGCGTTTTAATTCTAAAAATTTCATCACATTATCTCTTAAGGCTAAAATAGTTTTCCATTTAGCGTCAAGCGCCTCATTCTTCCAAAGTTTCAGATCTCCCGTGACATCCGGCCAGTCTGCCATATGAACACTTGTCTCTTTACCCTTGTATTCAATAAACCCCCACGCTTCCTCCGCTGTAAAGGAAAGTATTGGCGCGGTTATCCGGACTAATACATCTAGTATGTTAAAAATAACTGTTTGAGCGGACCTTCTCTGGCTTGAATCGGAAGACTCCACGTATAAAACATCTTTAGCAACATCAAGATAAAACGCGCTTATCTCATAGACACAAAAATTATACACTGCCCTGTACACTTTATGAAATTCCCATTTCTCATAATAACCATTTATTTCCTGAACCATCCCATAAAGCCGGCTGAGCATCCACTTGTCCGTCTCTTCAAGGCCTTTGACTGGCCTTGAATTACTGGAAATGTCAAAATCATATAGGTTGCTCAATAAAAATTTAAAAGTATTGCGTATCTTACGATATCCATCCGCTAAGCGTTCCAATATTTCCGGAGACAGTTTTATGTCGCCCTCATAATCACTTGAAGAAACCCACAGGCGCAGAATATCCGCCCCGTATTTCTTCATTACGTCTTGAGGGCCGATAACGTTACCTTCAGATTTAGACATCTTCTTGCCTTCACCGTCAACCACAAATCCATGGGTCAGAACTTTTTTATAAGGCGCGCGTCCCTTTATCGCCATTGACGTAATAAGAGAAGACTGAAACCATCCTCTGTGCTGGTCCGAACCCTCTAAATACAAATCCGCGGGAAAACTAAGACCTTCTCTCGTTTCTAAAACAGCCTTATGGCTTACCCCTGAATCAAACCATACATCAAGAATGTCCTCTTCTTTCTCAAACTCTTTCCCGCCGCATTTGCCGCATATAGCATTTTTTGGAAGAAACTCACCAGCCGGTTTTTCAAACCAGACATCCGCGCCAAAATCCCTGGTAAGATTTGATACTTTTCGGATCACATCGCTAGTCGTAAAACTCTCTTCACACGAAACACACCGAAAGGCGGGAATAGGCACTCCCCAATACCTCTGCCGTGAAAGGCACCAATCCGGCCTGGTCTCGATCATGGAACCTATTCTCTCTTCTGCCACGCGGGGAATCCATTCCACATCTTTGCAAATCGAAGAAAGCATCTTTTCTCTAAGCCCTTGGTGGCCTATATTCATAAACCATTGCCGCGTAGCGCGAAAAATTATAGGTTCTTTGCACCTCCAGCAGTGCGGATAAGAGTGAATCACTTCTTCATCCAAAATAAGGCTTCCATTATCCCGCATTTTTTGAATTATAGCACCATTAGCCTCTAGTACATTTTGTCCGGAAAACTCACCCGCTTCACCCGTAAAATTTCCATTCGGTGCCACCTGCATAATCATAGGAAGGCCGTATTTTTTCCCCGTTAGATAATCTTCCTGTCCATGGCCGGGAGCTGTATGCACACACCCTGTGCCCTCTTCTTTTGTGACATAATCAGCCAGTACAACACGTGACTCTCTTTCTAAAAACGGATGTTTTACCTTTTGTATTTTCTCTGAGAGAGTTTTTCCACTAATTTTTCGGGTTTCTTTATAATTTTTTACACCAAATTTTTTCATAAGAGGCTCCGCCAATTCCTCTGCCATAATCCAATTTTCGCTCCCTGAAGTAAGGACGGAATACATAAACTCCGGATGCAGAGCGACGGCAGTGTTTGCCAAAAGCGTCCATGGCGTAGTTGTCCATATGACAAAATATGTGCTCCCCTCTTTCTTATCGCCATCCACTTTGAATTTTACATACACGGACGGAGACGCCTTATCCTCATATTCAACTTCAGCCTCCGCGAGCGCTGTTTCACATTTTCTGCACCAATTAACGGGTTTTAAATCCTTATAGATGTATCCTTTTTCGTAAAGATCCGCCAACCCGGCAAGTATCTCCGCTTCATACGCGCGGTCAATCGTTAAATACGGTTTTTTCCAATCTCCAAAAATACCTAAGCGTTCAAATTCTTTAGACTGTATGCCTACATACTTCATGGCGTACTTACGCGCCTTTTTTCTAAACGTAGCCTGGTCAATCTCGTGCTTAGTTATGTTTAGTTCCTTAAAAAGCTGATGTTCCACCGGCAGGCCATGACAATCCCAACCCGGTACAAATGGAGTGAAAAAACCCTTCATCGTGAAATACTTAACACTCATATCCTTTAGTATTTTGTTAAGCACATGGCCCATATGTATATGTCCATTCGCGTATGGCGGGCCGTCATGTAAAATAAAATTTTTACGCGCGTTTTTACGTTTTTTAAGTATCTGTCCGTAAATATCACGTTCCCCCCACTCCCTTAGCATCTCAGGCTCCTTCTGAGGAAGATTCGCCTTCATTGAAAATGAGGCGCGCGGAAGATTAAGTGTGTCTTTATACCCTATCTTATCCATTGTTTTGTGTAACGTATTTTAGACAACTCCTTCAATCAAAGGTTTTAATTTCTTCAATGTCGCTTTTGGAACCGCGGCTTTTGGGGTAACAATCGCGTGTTTTAAAGTTTGTCCGCATGGGCAAGACCAATCGTCCGCCATATTCCTAATGGTATTACTCAGCATTTTCTTGGCCGTATCCACATTCTTCCTGAGATTTTCCATAACCATTTCAACCGAAACCGTCTCTTCTTCCCCCATGGCGCGCCAGCAGTCATAATCCGTTACCATAGCCATTGTAGCGTAACAAATTCCAGCTTCACGGGCCAATCTCGCTTCAGGCATATTGGTCATGCCTATGATATCCATACCCCAACTTCTATAGAGATGAGATTCCGCTTTTGTTGAAAACGCGGGGCCTTCCATGTTCAAATATGTGCCTTTGCCATGGATTTTAACACCAAGATTTTGATTATTCTCATACACGGCCTTTTTTAACTTAGCGCATATAGGTTCAGCGAACGGGATATGAGCGACAATCCCCTCACCAAAAAAGGTTGTTAATCTAGCCTGATTAGTCCTGTCCACAAATTGATCAACAAGAACCACATCCAGTGGAAGAATCTCTTCCTTTAAACTGCCGACAGCCGAGACAGAGATAACGCGGTCAACATCTAAAATTTTGAACGCGTAAATATTCGCCTTGTTATTTATTTCTGTCGGCAACAAGCTATGAGAACTGCCGTGCCTGGGCAAAAAAATTACTTGTTTTCCTGCCAATTCACCAAAAACAAATTCATCCGACGGATCGCCAAATGGAGTCTTGATTCGCTTCTTCTTCGAAATCTTAAGCCCTTCTATATTGTAAAGCGCGCTTCCCCCGATAATCCCTATTTTTTTCATTCTTTTGATATCTCCACTACCTTTCTTTTGTTTGTAAGCCCCGCGATTATTTTAATTTTGTTTTTTTTCGTTTTATATTTTTTCGCTATAATTTTTAACACAGCCGCGTTCGCTTTCCCTTTATCCGGAGCCGCCTTGACATAAATTTTGATAATTCCGTCTGTTTCGACAATCTCCTCGCGTGAGGATTTTGGAAATACTTTTACTTCAATTCGTTCAGCCATTTGGTATAAATCAACGTACATACACGATTAACCGTATCTGTACGTTGCCTATTTTTGTTACCCCAGACGTGACGCAATTTGGTACAAAATACTAACTATAAAACTTTTCGCGACACTCAGCGTTAAAAACGCGACAATCGGTGAAAAATCTATAGCTCCCACGTTTAGCGGAAGCCTTTTAAACGGCACTAAAACAGGATCGGTAATCTTGTAAATAATTCGCACAATTTCATTATATGGATCCGGGCTAACCCATGAAAGAATGATTCGGATAATGAGTAGAAAGTAGATAATGTTAAAAAGAAGCGATATTAAAAGCGCGAAGCTTCGAACAAATTCAGCGATAATAAACATTATTCTAAATCACCCCCGTGATAATTCTTCCGCTCTTTTTTTTGCCTTCGCCACAGCCTCTTTAACGGCATCTTTTACCCTTTTCTCATCAAATACCTTTAAAGCTGTTTCCGTGGTTCCGCCCTTAGAAGCTACTTTTTCTATTAAATCTTCAGGCGTACCGCCGGAATCCCGCATAAGCGCGGCAGAACCGTAAAAAGTCTGGATAACTAACTCCTCCGCGATTTTCTTATCAAGACCTGTTTCTCTGCCCGCTTTTATCATAGCGTCCGCTAAATAAAAAAAATAAGCGGGCCCGCTCCCTGAAAGCGCGGTTACCGCGTCCATAAAACACTCTTCTATTTCTAAAACCCTGCCTATACTGGCAAAAATACTCAGTATTCCATTTTCATTCTGAACCTTCGCGTTAAATGAAACACAGGTCATACTCTCCCGAACAAACGCGGACATATTAGGCATCGCCCTGGCTATCGCGAGATCTTTCCCTAATTTTTCAGCTATGGCATGTATTTTTATCCCCGCCATTACAGACACAATTGTTTGAGTTGTTCTTATATTTCGCGCGATACTCTCAGCAAGTTCGTCAAAATCCCGCGGCTTAATCGCGACGATTAAAATTTCAGAAGATTTTACTAAATCAAATAAATCCCTCTTCCGGCAACCGGTTTTCTCGGCAAGAATATCCCGTTTGCGTGTGTCTTTATCGTACAAAGACATGTCTCGAAGAGAAATCGTACCCTTTTCGGCAAGCGCGCTCGCTATAGCGCTTCCCATATTCCCGCACCCTATGATACCTATACTTTCGACAATACTTTTCATATATTACGCCTCGCAGTACCCTTCGCGATGGTTAAAAGTACCATACTTTAACGCCAAAGTCAATAATTCGGTAGGCATCCGGTGGTTTATTTCAAAAATAAGAGTCGCAAAAATTTAAGATTTTTTTAAAAACGGATGAAACGATATTTCCTCCCAAATCTTCCTTTTTTCTCTCTTCCATGAGGTGGTCTAAAATTCCCAAGTTTCTTATGTAGCCGTCTCTATCTACCGGCAGTTCTTCAAGCGGCCTCGTAAGGCAAGATCCAATCTTAACAGGACATCTAAAATTCACTTCCAGCAGTTCAACCAAATTTTCTATCTCCGCGTCATCTCCCACAATTACAACCTTATTCAGTTTCTCCCCTTTGGATAACGTATTGACTTCTGAAACCAAATGTTTTAAGTTATTAATATCCATTTTCCCTTGATTCTGCCAAATTTCATTTACACCTATTGGCAAAATTTTACACCCCATTAAGTTGCCTCGGGAAAAAAACAAGGCCTCTGTCATGTCTCTGCCCATATCCAACAATACCGTACCTTTTTCTTTGTCTCCTTCAGTTAAAACCCTATGGGCTGAAGCGATTCCTGAAAAAACGAACCCCTTTGGAACAAATCCCGCCTGGGAAATGGCTTTGGCCATATTGTTTACCACAGAAGAAGGAATGGTAAAAATATTTAACTCAATCCCCAACTTTGTAGCCTCCAATCCCATAGGATTATTTACTTTTTCTCCGTCTATAAAAAAAGCACATGTCATTTTGTGTAAGATTTCTCTATTGAGGGGAATCTTAATAGTAGCAGCTATGTCCATACATCTGGCTATGCCCCTTTTCGAAACCTCTCCACCGTACCTGGATAGTATTATCACTCCTCTGGATGAAATCACATCAATTGAAGAAGAACTTACTCCGGCATACACCTGTTGAATATTTTTTCCGGATTTAGTTTTCAATTTGTCCACTACATCACAAATAGAATCCGCGGCTAAAGCAACATCCAAAACCCTGCCTTTTTCAAAACCTTTCGCGTTCGCGTAACAAAAATCTTCTATTTTCCAGCCATTACTGTTATTGTGCCAGCTCGCGGCAAGAGCTGTGATTCTTTCATCTGAGGCATTAAGTACGGCAAAACAGCGGTCCATTTTACTCCTATCTGGTTCGTAGTTCATAACAGCGCGGACTACTTCAACGATATAACTGAATCTTCAAATCGAAGATCTACATATCTTATATCTCCCATACGCATATTCGGGTCTTCTCTTATCTCTTTTAATTTAGCAATCTTTTTAGAAAAACCGCTTGCCCCCATCTTTATTTCTACATCACAAAATCCTAAAACAATACTATTTCTGTCCGAAATATCGATATATTTTACTTCTTTGCGGTACATCTTCATGTTTTCGTACAGGCCTTCACACAAAAGCAACGCCTTATCCAAAAACTCATTTTTTATAGTTTCACCTTTCCTTGGCATATTCATAAAAAACGTAATTCCCTGTATTTGCACCAAATTTTCAGCCTTTGCCCCTATAGCAAGAACAACCGCGTCCTTATCAATGATAATTCCCCCTCCAAAATTTATTAAAGCCCGCGGCTCTCTTCCTATAACATCAATCTCTATCTTATCAGGTAAAATTCTCTTTACCTCAACCTCTTTTACCTGCGGAAATTCATTCTCAAATAATAGTTGGACTTGTTTAAGATTAATGGAAAAAATATTTCTTCCCCTGTACAAATTTTTTATGTTTTGCTCGCCCTGTTCAAAAAAATAGCCTTTGCTCGTGGTTACGGTTACATCTTTTACGTCAAAAAGCGGGTTATTAACAAAAAAATGCCGGAGGCCATAAAAAACCCCGGCGGATACCGCCCCACAAAAAAGAATAGTCAAAACAAACTTTGTTATCCTTGTCCTCACAAGAGAAACATTCTTTCCAACTTTTCTCTTTCTTCTTCGCGATTCACCCTTTCTTGCCACCATATCTCCTTAAAGAGACTTTGGTTTCAGAACAAGCATTGTTC
The DNA here is from genome assembly GCA_043822245.1 of Candidatus Omnitrophota bacterium. GTDB lineage: Bacteria > Omnitrophota > Gorgyraeia > Tantalellales > Tantalellaceae > JBDRBY01. The sequence goes on along the minus strand of JBDRBY010000081.1, from coordinate 65,566 downwards.
TGAAACCATTAGTCGAATTAATGTCCGTGCCGTTTGGGGGAAATATGCGTAGAAGATTTACCCCAGCATCCTACACGGCCGGAACATCGGTATGAGACGCGATAAATCGCGTCTCTACGTCTTTTTCAATTTTTCCTTTACTTCGCATACCCCCCCCCATCATCTTAACACAAACTTGTAAAAAATCCAATCCACACGCTTTCGCGGCCATAGGAAGAAGACTACGCTCAGTAAGGCCCGGTATGGTATTAATCTCCAACACAAAAACCTCATTTTTTGCCCTCAGTCTTAAATCTACTCGTGAAAAATCTCCACATCCAAGAGCGTTATGCGCTTTTAAAGAAATCTCCTGGCATAGACAAAAAACGTCCTTATCTAATTCCGCCGGCACGATATACTTTGTCTTGGATGACTCATATTTCGCGTCAAAATCATAAACTCCCGTCTCAGCAATTATTTCCACAACAGGAAGAGCCTTTCGCTCAAGTATACCAACCGTTACTTCTCTACCCGAAATAAAATCCTCAATAATAACATCATCGCTATACCGCATAGCAGTTTTTACAGCTTCGTATAAATTTTCTTTGGAATGAAGAACAGAAAGCCCTACACTTGAACCTTCATATCGGGGCTTGACCACACAGGGATAAACTAAATCCAAACAAGAAATATCCATACCTTTGTGAACAATTTTGTATCCGGGAACAGGTATGCCGTTCTTCCTTAAAATATCCTTTGTCAATAATTTATCAATAGCTAACCGAGAGGCTTCAACAGATGAACCGGTATAAGAAATTCCCTCCTCCTCAAGTATTTTTTGAACAGTCCCGTCTTCTCCGAATTTGCCGTGTAAAGCGATAAAAGCAATGTCAACCTTATTTTCTTTTATCCGCTTTAAAAAATTATTTTCATCAACATCAAGAAAGAGAACATCAAACCCATTCCCCTTCAACGCGTTAAAAACCGCTTTGCCGCTTCGAAGGCTTATTTGTCTTTCGCTGGACGACCCGCCGGCAAGGACTCCAATTCGATAATTTTCTACCATATTTCAATCTCAGACTCTAATTTAATTGAAAAATTCTCTCGCACTGCTTTTTCCATAACTGCCATAAGCTGCCGCACGTCATTAGACACCGCTTTTCCCGTGTTCACGATAAAATTCGCGTGCCTTTGCGATATTTCAGCGCCACCCTTCTTACGCCCTTTTAGTCCCAGCCTGTCAATTAATTCACCGGCGGAATATTGACAATCTTTGGGATTTTTAAACACACATCCTAAAGTCTTCTGGCCAATCGGCTGATTCCTGACTTTTTCCGAAAAATACTCCTTCATCCTTTTTTTTATATCATCCGCTTTATCTTTCCCGAGGCCGAAAACCGCCTGAAGAATTATGTCATTTTTATTAAATGAAGAACCCCGATAATGAAACTTTAATTCATCTTTGTCTTTCCACTCAACTTTCCCTTTAGAGTCCATAACCAAAACCTTAACCAGGTGCCTGCTTATTTCAGTTTTGTGTGAAGCGTTCATCCTGAGCGCCCCTCCGACTGTCGCGGGAATACCAGAGAGGCCTTCCAATCCGGAAAGCCCGCGCGTACAGCAATCAGCGATAAGTCTTTCCAAAAACACACCGGAACCCGCGAAAACCATATCATCTTCAATTACTATTTCACGAAAAGAAGCATTCGAAAGGTTGATAACAAAATTATCTACCCCATCATCGGGTATCAGCACATTACTGCCTCTACCAATAACAACTGATACAATTCGGAGGTTATCAAGAAGAAACTTCACTTCTTTTAATTCTTCAACCCCGGCAGGTTTATACAAAACTCCGGCGCTGCCTCCAATACCTATTGTGCTGTGTTTCTCGAGAGGATAATTAAAAATTATCTCTCCACCATGGCCGCGGCATATTTTCTCAATTTTATCCAGGATATTACTGTCTAACATAAGAAAACTCCTTTTCTGCCGGCCGTTAGTTCGTCAGCCAATGAACTAATTACCTCTTTGCTTATTTCCCTGATATCACCGGCGCCTAGAATTAGAATAGTATCATTTTCTTTAACAAAACCCGCGAGAAAATCAGAGACATTCTTTTTCTCCATAACCGTTAGTTTTTCAAACAAAGCAGAGTCAATTTTATCACAAAGAACCCGAGAGCTTATTCCCTCAATCTTCTCTTCTCCCGCGGGATATATAGGAGTTAACACTAAAACATCCGTCATGTCAAAACATTTTGAAAACTCATTCATTAAATCACGAGTACGAGTATAACGATGCGGCTGGAACACGCATATGAGCCTCGCCGGTGCTGAGGCCGCCGCCGCGGTAATAACTGCCTTTAATTCTGTCGGGTGATGCGCGTAATCCTCTATTACCCTTATCCCGCCTACCTTACCCATCAACTCAAACCGCCTTTTAACTCCCTTAAAAGACTTGAGTGCTTCAGTCAACAAAACAGCTCCCGGGGCGAGAGTTCCGGAAGCTGTACAAGCGGCCACGGCCGCTAAAATATTCATCATATTATGACGCCCTATGAGGGGGCTTTCTATCCTGGCGTAATTTTTCCCAGATATAATCAAATCGAAAGCTATGGAATCTTTCCATGAATAATTTTGACAGGTTACATCGAAATCACCGTTAATGCCAAAACTAATTTTTTTTGCCTTGGTTTTTGACTTTAGACTGTTAAGTTGCGCGTCTTCTCCATTAAAAACAAAAAAACCATCCGGACAAATTTTTCCAATAAGCTCTCCATAAGCTTTTTTTAGATTTTCAAAAGAACCGTAATTTTCCATATGTTCTTCTTCCACATTAGTTACTACCGCGCATGTGGAACTGACGTTTCGAAAATAACCGTCGCTTTCATCAAGTTCAGCGACAATCATGCCGCCCTCGCCCTGTTTGGCATTGCCGTCAAAAAGCTCGGTCTCTCCGCCGACAACAACCGTGGGATTTTTTCCGATACGCTCCATGATACACGCGATCAAAGAACTTGTAGTTGTTTTCCCGTGCGTTCCGGTAACCACCAAAGAAAAATTGAATTCATGTAAAACTTTTCTTAACAGTTCGCTTCTTGAAATAACAGGTATGTTCAATTTCCGCGCCGCGATAACCTCAGGGTTATTTTCTCTTATACAAGCGGAGCGCACCACAATATCAAAATCACTTTTCACATTACCCGCGGAATGGCCTTCAAATATCAAAGCGCCACCTTGGGACAACTTTTCCGTCAAATTATTAAGTTTAAGGTCCGACCCCGCCACTCTATGCCCCCAAGACAAATATATACTCGCCAAAGCGCTCATCCCTATCCCGCCAATCCCTATAAAATGTATTTTCCGCATTGGTCTCCTTCATTCACATCGGCACAGGCATGCCTTTGCCCTACATTTTGCCATTTTTATCACTTCCTCCGCTAAAACACTTCCTGCTTCGGGAACAGCAAGTTTTAACGCGGCTTTTGCCATGTCGGCTCGATAAGATTCATTGTTTAAAAATTTGATGACATCAGAGGCTAAGCCGTTACAATCAAGTTCCTTTTCTTCTCGAAGGAGCGCGGCTCCGTTTTTCGAAAAATACACAGCGTTATGTTTTTGACTATTTTTCGGATTTGGATATGGCACCAAAATCATGGGCTTCCCATAAAACGCCAGTTCAAATATCGCGGCCGCGCCGGAGCGGCTCACGGCTACATCACTTGCCGCGTACGCGTCGGCTATGTTTTCCAAAAACGCGTAAACTTTGCCGTTAATTTTATTTACACGGTAAAACTCTCTTATTCTTTCGTCATTTTGGCGTCCTGTAATGTGAATAAATTGCGCCATATCACCCATTCGCTCTTTTATCACTAACGCGCATTCTGAGGCTATCTTATTCAAAAACGAGGCCCCCTGACTGCCCCCTATTACTAAAACGGTAAATTTGTCAGAAGCAATACCTAATTTCTCAGCAGATTTTTTTCTATCATTAAACAAAATATCCATCCTCAAAGGATTTCCTGAATAAAAAATTTTTTCTTTCACGTAACCAAAACACCCTTCAGCCCCCCTAAAACTAATCGCGATACGTTTGGCGAGACGGCTCAACATTTTGTTCGCGATTCCCGGCTCGATGTTCTGCTCATGAACCATAACCGGAATTTTAAAAATCCATGCCGTTACCGCTATGGCGCAGGAAGAATATCCGCCGAACCCTACCACAACATCCGGCCGTATCTTCAATACAATCCCACCAGCTCTTACCATATCAACGAAAAACTTTATCGCGAAAACAAAAAAACCCAACGGCTTAAACCCTCCGGGCAAGGGATTCACGGAAAGAAAAAAACATCTATGCTTCTGAGCATCCAAGATGCTTTTATCTAAACGCCTTTTGCTTGAAACAAAAAAAATATCTTTAATCCCGCGTTTTTTAAGTTCCGCGGCTAAAGCCACGGCAGGGAAAATATGCCCTCCGCTTCCGCCTGCGGCAAGTATAATTTTCATAAACTACTGCTCCGTCCTTCTAGACATATTAAGCACAAGCCCTATGGCCGCTAAATGGCATACCAAAGAACTTCCGCCGTAGCTTATAAAGGGCAGCGGCAGCCCCTTGGTTGGGAGAACACCCGTAGATACCCCCACATTCACAACAACTTCAAACGCGATCATTGATCCCACCCCAAAAACAACACTTGAAGAAAACTTATCCCTAAGCTTGAACGCTATCTTAAAACAAAAACATATGAGCACGGCGAATAACGCGAGAACGGACCCTGTACCCAAAAAACCCAATTCTTCTCCAATAATTGAAAAAATAAAATCAGTGTGCGATTCCGGCAAATAGAAAAGTTTCTGTTGTGACGCTCCAAGCCCTACTCCAAAAAAACCGCCAGAACCTAAAGCTATAAAAGACTGTATGAGCTGAAACCCGGCGCCTTTCGCGTCTTTCCAAGGGTTAAAAACCGTTAGAACACGCATTACGCGGTACGGTTCCAAAGCGACAGCGGCCGCCAATACCGGCAAGGCCGCCAGGCCGGTAAAAAACAAATGTCTTAAACGCACGCCTGAAGAAAACAACATAACCAGACCTATACTTAATACTGAAACAAAAGTTCCCATATCCGGTTCCATTAAAATTATCGCGCCGGTAAACCCTATGACAGCAAGCGCGGGTAAAAAGCCGTGCCTAAAACTACGCATAATATATTTTTTCCGCGAAGTGAAATCAGCAAGATAAATAATCAACGCGAGCTTCGCCACTTCTGACGGCTGAAAACCATGGCCGAAAAAACGTATCCATCTGCGAGCCCCCGAAGCTTCCGTGCCTATCCCTGGAATTAGCACAGCCGTTAGAAGAAGTAGGGTAAACAGCATTATCCATTTCGCGTTATCTTTTACCCTTTCAACGGAAATAGCCATGCAAAATACAGCGCACAATAAACCGGCGGCAAGATACTCCAAATGCCTCTTGGTAAAATACATGCTATCGGCATATGTCTTGTGGGCATACACCGCGCTTGAGGAATAGATCATAACTATCCCTATCATAGTTAAAATAAACACCGCTAATAAAACTATTTTCCCGTCTCTATTCATAAGTCGTTGACCGTTAGTTCGTTTGTCCGTTGGCTGTTGGCCGTTGATCCGTTGCAACAAGTTTCGTTAAGATGACCGTCTCACCACGAAAAGTGTCATTGCGAGGAGCGCTTTTCGCGACGAAGCAATCTTAAAAAATAACAGGCAAATCGTGAAGCGCGCGGAATGCGGCCATTCGCCTCTGGTTCGCGTAAAAGCTTATTCTGTACAACTAAACAAATACAACAAATCAACAGTCAACCGTCAACGAATTAACTTCTTTTCTAAAAACTTGTCCCCTCTCTTTGTAGCTTGAAAACATATCGAAACTTGAGCACATGGGGGAGAGGATGACGGCTTCGCCTTTTTTTGCTTCGCTGTAGGCGATAGTAACTGCTTCTTTCATGTCTTTTGCCGTACGCACGACAAGAACATCTTTAAAGGCGTTCTTTATTTTTGAAGCGCTCTCGCCCATAACAACCATGACTCTTACTTTTTCTTTTACCATAGGCAAAATCGAGAGATAATCGCCTCCTTTATCCCTGCCGCCTGCAATAAGAATAGTTTTTTTGTCCATTGATTTAAGCGCTTGATACGCGGCGTCAATATTCGTAGCTTTTGAATCATCAATAAACTCTATTCCGTTAAATTCTTTTATTGTTTCAAAACGATGATCTAAAGCCGTAAAGTTTTTTATGCCATCACGTATCGCGTTGTCGTCTATACCAGCGATTCTCGCGACAACCGCGGCACAGGCGGCATTATCTATGTTGTGCACGCCTTTAAGAGGCATTTCACCGGATTTTATGATATCTTCTATAATTTTGTCCTGGCGCGCTTCGTAAAATAAGCACCGGCATTTTATCTCGCTCAGCAACTCATCGCCCCGAAAACAAGGATGCAAAACCGCCCAATCATCTGACGTTTGGTTTTCAAAGATTTTGAATTTCACGGCCTTGTACTCATCATAATTCGTGTGTCTTTCATAGTGGTCTTCGGTAACATTTAAAAGAACGGCAATATACGGTTTAAAATGTTTTATAGTTTCCAGCTGAAAAGAACTTACTTCTACCACTGCCAGGCTTGTTTCTGTAAGCAAATCTACTTCACCGCTTAGCGGATTACCAATATTTCCGCTAACTACCGTGTGCCTACCGCCGACAGAAAGAATATTACCGATAAGCTTTGTTACCGTGCTCTTGCCATTAGTTCCTGTTATCGCGATTATCGGCGCGCGGCAAAACAGAAAACCTAATTCTAATTCTCCCATTATGGCGGCATTTCTATGAAGTATCTTGGACAACTCTACCTTGGACAAAGAAATACCGGGGCTTATAACGACAATTTCCGCGTCTTCGCAAAAACCTTTGGTATGTCCGCCCATTTCACACGGAATTGAGTATTGTTGTAATTTTCCAGAATAATCTTGAACCGCGCCGTTATCAGAAGCCTCACTTACCTTTACCTTTGCTCCCCTCTCAGTCAAAAGTTTTGCCGCGGCATACCCGCTCACGCCAAGCCCAAGCACAAGAACCTTTTTGTTTTTTACGTTAATTATGTTCATTTTTTTCGTGGATAAAATCCCCCTGTCCCCCTTTTTCAAAGGGGGGAATTTCATACCAATTCCTCCATTGAAAAAAAGGAGGGAATTGGTTTTGCTTATCGGACTTTTAGTGTTGCCATACTCAAAACGGCGAGAATGGCGGCTACAATCAAAAACCTTATGGTAACTTTAGCTTCGTGCCATCCTTTTAGCTGGAAATGGTGATGAATAGGCGCCATAAGAAATATTCTTTTCTTCCTCAATTTGTACGAACCTACCTGCAAAATAACCGACACTGCTTCCAACGTAAGAACTCCTCCAACAATGAGCAATAAAACCTCTTTTTTCAATAAAACGCTTATGATCGCGATAACCCCACCCAAAGAAAGAGATCCGGTGTCTCCCATAAAAATACTCGCGGGATATGAATTAAACCACAAAAATCCTAACCCCGCGCCGGTTAATGCCGCGCAAAAAACGGTTATTTCGCCCGCGCCCGCGAGATAAAAAACCTGCAAATATTTGCTCATTTCCACATGTCCAGTAATGTAGCTTATAAGAGCGTATGTCATGGTTATAAAAACAACACATCCGATTGCCAGGCCGTCAAGGCCATCCGTAAGATTTACCGCGTTGGACGTGCCTACGATAACCACCAGAACAAACAATAGGTAAAATATACCCAAATTCGCGATAGCGTTTTTAACAAAGGGCAGATATAAACCCGGTCCTATGTGTTCATTGTTTATCACAAAAAGTCCTACAATTAAGGCCAAAGTTATTTGTCCAACTAACTTTGTTATAGCCTGCAGACCTTTAGAGCTTTTATTCCGTATCTTCAGCATATCATCTACACAGCCAACAATACCCAGCCAAATCATACCGCTAAGCACAAGCAGGACGTAATCATTATCCAGGCGGCACCATAACAAACTGCTTACAGCAACGGCAAAAATAATTAAAAGCCCTCCCATGGTTGGTGTTCCTTCTTTATGTTTATGAAGGTCATATAGATTTCTCACATGCTCTTTTCTGACGTACTGTTTTGCGTCTGCTTTTTTCAGCCATTTTATGAGAATAGGGCCGAAAATAACACATACGGCAAAAGATGTAATCGCCGCCATACTGGCACGAAACGTAATGTACTTAAACACGTTAAATCCAAACCAAAACTCCTTCAGCGGGTATAAAACATGGTAAAACATTTGAGAACTTCCTCCATTCTTGTTTCGCGCGAACCTTTTAACAGAACTACTTTTTCCCGCCCTTCTTCCAGGTTTTGAATTTTTCGAGCCGCGTCCATATGGCTGTCCGCGTAAAAAACCTGTTTTTTTGACATTCCTTTCCGGAGCGCGCCGGACGCGATATCTTTTGCCAAATCTCCTACCACTATGAGAAAGTTTATACCTCTGGCCGCGATACTCTGTCCGATTTTTCTATGAAACTCTTTTGTTTTGGGGCCCAACTCCAGCATTCCGCCTGTGACAACACCTTTCAAAAAACCTTTTTGATTCTCTTGCAAAACATTAAGAGCGCATTCAAAAGACTCAGGGCTGGCGTTGTAAGAATCATTGATAAACCTTACCTTATCAACCCGCGCGTTGGCCATACGCATATCAGGAAGCTTGACACATTTTAAAGCCTTTTGTATCTCTCGAATTTGAACTCCCATATACAGGGCTGATGCTATTGCCGCCGACGCGTTGTAAACATTATGCAGTCCGGGAAAAGGAACATAAAACTTGTTTTTCCCAAGAAAAAATTCAGATCCCTCTTTTTTTTGTAAAATCCGGGAAATCAAAAAATCACTGCCTGAGGTTCTTCCATAACACTGTGTCAAAAAATTATATTGCCGGGATCTGATGGCGGATAACAAAGAATCATCCTTGTTAAAAAAAAATGCCCCTTTTGAAGACAAAGAATTTAGAATACTTATCTTTTCTTCAAAAATTTTTCCTTTACTGCCAAAAGCGCCTAAATGAGCGCTTCCGATATTAGTAACAACCACGACATCCGGCCTGGCAATTCGCGACAGATTCAAAATCTCTCCCGGAGAATTGGTTCCCAATTCTAAAACCACCGCTTCACACGAAGGATTCATTCCAAATAAGGTTAAGCTTAGCCCTATTAGATTGTTATACGAGCGTTTACTCGCTAACACTTTGTACTTGGAAGAAAGCATACCGGAGAGCATATCCTTTACTGTGGTTTTTCCATTACTTCCGATTACACATATTACCGGTAATTCCGCGCAAGATCTTATCTCAGACGCGATGTCGCCCATAGCCTTCAGGGTATTCTTTACTTGAATGATATGAACAGCTTTCTTAGCTAACCCCGCCCCGGCCGGGCCTTCAATAATAAAACCCGCCGCGCCCTTTGCCGCGGCTTCCTCAACAAAATTATGCCCGTCAAAATTTTCTCCTTTTACCGCTATAAAAAACTGACCAGGCTCGATAGTTCTTGAATCTATGGAAAAACTTTTTACTAAAATTTCTAAAGGATTTTTTGAAAAAAGCTCTCCATCTGTTATTTTAGCAATTTGTTTTATTGTGACTCTACTCATATCCCATCTCTCTAAGAAGTTCTTCCGCGGTCATCTTATCACTAAAAGGATTTGTTTCATCTTTTATAATCTGATAATTTTCATGACCTTTGCCCGCTATTACTACCACATCATTTTTACGCGCGATACGCAAAGCTTCTTTAATCGCGCCTCTTCTCTCCGGTATTATACTATAATGGCCCTTACAAGACATGCCTTTTTCAATCTGATCCAATATGCTTCGAGGGTCCTCGAATCTGGGATTATCATTTGTCAGGATAGCATAATCGCACATTTTAGACGCGACTTGTCCCATTATTTCCCTTTTTGTTTTATCACGATTGCCCCCGCATCCAAACACGCAAATAAGCCTCTTCTCCGTTAAAGGCCGTAAAGCGCTCAAAACATTTTCCAACGCGTTTGGAGTATGAGCATAATCCACAAAAACTCTAAAAGGAAAATTCCCGGAAATCTTTTCTAATCGGCCCGGTACGCCGAAACTGGCTTCTAACCCGTCCTTTATTCGCTTTAAATCGAGTCCGCTTGTTATGAGCGCGGCCGCGGCTGAGAGCATATTGTAAACATTGTGTTTCCCAATAAGTTTACTGCGGATTTCTATCGACCCAATTTGTTTTAAAGTCAAAATAAACTCTGTCTTATTCTTGCTCATCTTGATATTTTTCGCGCTAACATCTGACTTATTATTAATTCCAAAAGTTACAAGATTCGGGGCCTTTATGCTTTTTTTTAATTCACAACACATAGGATTATCCACGTTTATTACTGCCAACCCGCCTGGTTTCAAATATTGAAAAATCTTTGATTTATCCTTTAAGTAGGCCTTCATATTCTTATGATAATCAAGATGCTCAGGCGATATATTTGTAAAAACCGCGCTGTCTAATCTAATTCCATACGTTCTTTTCTGGCTTAGAGCGTGGCTTGATATTTCAATAACAGCCGCTTTCTTGCCATCCATAACCATTTCCGACAAAAGACTGTTAAGTGTTATTACATCCGGAGTTGTCATAGAGGATGGACATAATAAATCTTTTTTGCTTTTTGTAAAAACCGTACTTATGAAGCCTGCTGATAAACCAGCGGTATTTAAAATTTTGTCTATTAAAAATACCGTGGTTGTTTTTCCATTTGTTCCAGTAACGCCATACACTAAAAGAGATTCTGACGGATTATTAAAAATATATGCCGCTACCCTTCCCAACGTTTTCCGGGTATCTTTAACAATTATAAGCTTTTTCGTTTGTTCTTTTGTCAAATCCGGTATTTGAACTTCACTCAAAACATACCCGGCACCTTTTCTGAAAACCTCAGGGATGTACTTATGTCCGTCCTGAAGCGGCCCTTTTATGGCAACAAAGATATCTCCCTGTGTAACCAACCTTGAATCTGTTTTAACGTTTTCTTTTAAAAACGGTACTTTTTTAAATAAATCTGAATTTTTCATATTTGCGCTTCATTTCATATCATAGATTCCCGCTTTCCCCCTTCGGGGATTTTGCGCGGGAATTCCGGCCATTGATTACGACACAGTCTCACTGGAAGAACTACTACCGGTTAGCTGTGCCGAATTCAATTCCAAATACTGAAGCGTGCGTTCTACTATTTTTTTAAAAACAGGCCCGGCAACACTGCCGCCAAAATATACCGGATGAGGATTCCTCGCTACAATAGCAACACTAATAACAGGTTTTTCTTTCGGCGCGAATCCAATAAAGCTCGCGTCGTACTTATTTGAATAATATCCTCCCGCCGGATTCACCATTTGAGCTGTGCCTGTCTTTCCGCACGCTTCATAAAGCTTCGAGTACGCTTTTTTGCCCGTTCCCAAAGTCATTACACATTGCAACGCGTCTTTCATATCTTCACATGTTTTTACTTCCAAAACCTTGCGTCTTAACTCACGCTTATTTTGTCTATACACATCCTCTTCTTCTGAGATAACGCAATCAACAATGTAAGGCCGCATCAAATACCCTCCGTTAGCGATAACGCTTACGGCACAAACTAACTGCAGAGGGGTAACCGCTATCCCTTGGCCAATGGGAATTGTGCTTATGTCACTCTTGGACCACTCTTCAGCCCGCCGGACTATGCCGCTTGATTCTCCGGGTAAATCAATTCCTGTTTTTTCCCCAAATCCAAACCTGAAGATATATTCGCAAAGCTTTTTTTTGTCTATTCTCTGGCTGGCCTTAACCACACCAATATTACTTGATCTGGCAATTACATCTCTAAACGAGAGATCCCCATACCTGTGATAATCGTGTAAAACACGGCCTGCCACATTATAACTTCCGTTTTCACAATAAAAACGCGTGTCAAGGCTAGCCTTTCCTTCATTTAAAATCGCGCTCGCGGCAACTATTTTAAATACACTGCCGGGCTCATATACATCAGTAACGGCTGTATTTTTCATCACCTTTTGCGGCGTCTTAGAAAATAAGTTGAGGTTATAGGCCGGATAGTTCGCCATTGCCAGAATTTCACCGGAAGATGGATCCATAACAACACAAGACGCGCTCGAAACATTATGCGCCTTGGCCATGCATTCTAACTCCTGCTCCACGATATATTGTATTACACTGTCTATCGTTAACACAAGGTAATAACCATTTCGCGGAGGGATAGACTGCTCTTCATTAAAAATAACCGGCCTTTGCCAAGCGTCACGAATTACATGCCTCCATCCTGGTTTTCCCGTAAGTTCTTTATTGAACAACAGCTCCAGTCCTTCCAGCCCCTGATTATCCAGCCCTACGAAACCTATAACATGCGCGGCTAAACTGTCATTCGGATAATGCCTTTCACTTTCGGCGACAATTTCAACACCAGCAATCTTTAGGGCTTTTATTTTTTCCGCTTCTTCAGGAGTAACTTTTCTTTTTATCCAGATAAAAGCCTTATCCTTATGTAACTTTTCGAGAATTACATTTTTTTCAACATTCAACTTTTCCTTTAAAACATTGCTGAGCTGATTTTTGTCTTTTACAACTCTAGGATTACAACACACACTTGGCACATCAAGATTTACGGCTACTGAATCCCTATACCGGTCAAATATTATTCCTCTAATGGGCTCTATTCTATCAATCTTATTGTGCTGATCCGCGGCCATTTCCGAGAATTTCTCAGATTTGAGAATCTGTAAATAAAACAACCTGATAAGCAAGAAAAAAAGAAAAGATATAAAAAAGAGAAATGCCAGACATTGGCGTAACTTAAACATTTATCCTCTCGCTATGTTTTAGTTTAATCTTGGGGTCTTGCTTCAGCGTTTAATGTGAAAACATCAAGCAACTTTCCCATAAAACCCCCGCTGGTACCACCAATATCGGGATTGAGGCGACGAGACGGGCAAATATTTGTTTGTCGTGTCCTGTATTTCGCGAATTCTATCTCTTCCGCGCCAAGCGAGGCCAAAAGATGAGAAGGCGACTCTATCTTGGACAGGTTGTATGTTAGGCCTTTATTTTGGTCAATTAAAGAGGATAAAACGTTCCCATTTTTCTGCGACACGTAGCCTTGTTTAACTATTTCGACACGCTGATGCACCAGAACCATCGCGATTATTGTTACAAAAATACCTGTGAATACAATCTTGTATAATCTCATTACAGTTTTTCTGCTACGCGCAATTTCGCGCTCCTCGATCTGTGATTTACCGCTATCTCTTCACGAGACGGATAAATCGGTTTCTTCGTTATAACAGAAATCTCCTTTTCTCTTTGTTTATTTCGAAAAATGTTTTTTACTATCCTGTCTTCCAAAGAATGAAACGATATCACACAAATTCTGCCATTTGGCTTTAAATAAGAAATTGTTTTGGCCACAGCATCCTCTATAGCCTCAAGTTCGTCATTCACATAAATCCTGAGCGCCTGAAAAGTCCTCGCCGCCGGATTCAATTTTTGTCTTGAATATTTCCTTCCCACCGCCTGATAAATTACTTCTTTCAACTCGCCGGTAGTACTTATCCGTTTTTTCTTCCGGGCTACCGCTACAGCGGACGCTATAAGTTTCGCGTGCCTCTCTTCGCCGTACTCTTTTATGATATCCGCGAGTTTTTCCATGCCAAACTTGTTTACAACTTCCACGGCTGAGAGCTCTTGAGATTTATCAAATCTCATATCCAAAGGGCCGTCTTTTAAAAAGCTAAAACCTCTCTCAGCGTCATCTATCTGGAAAGACGACATCCCCAAGTCAAACACGGCTGAGTCAAGCTCTGTTATACGCTCTCGTCTTAAAATCTGGTCAATATTTCTAAAACTGTCATTCGCGTAAATAATACTTCCCTCATACTGCTTTAATCCAAACTTAACTCTTTCGATCGCTTCTATATCTCTATCAACGGCTATAAGAATACCTTCGGGAATTATCTTTTTTAATATTTCCCCCGCGTGTCCGCCGCCGCCAAGGGTCGCGTCAAAAACAGTGTCCCCCTGATTTAGCTTCAGATACCCCATAATTTCCTGGCAAAGAACCGGAATGTGTTTTAGTTCAGAGTTCATAAAATAAATTATTTCGCGCGCCGAAAAATCCTGCTCATAAGGCTAAATTGATTTTTATAAAGATTGTCATAGTCATTCAAAAGATTAGTTTTTTTCCTTGTGGAGCTTTTACTTGATCTGCCGGACCTGGCGGCCGTACGTTTTCTTCCATAAATCGATCCGCCTAATTCACACGCCTGCAAATACTTTTTCATTACTCCTCCCTTATAAACAATTTGGTATTGTCAAAAGTTTGTATCCAAATTTTTCTTAATCCTTTGCATTTAAAGCAGTTATCTAAGATTAACTTCCCTCCCCCTTAAAATTCCCCCTTTGAAAAAGGGGGTTAGGGGGATTTTGTCATTTCTCTCCACAATCGATATGCATTTGATTTTAGATTCATTTTACAGTTCATCTTGTATCAAATCCCCCTGTCCCCCTTTTTCAAAGGGGGGAAAGATCTGCCCTTTTTTCAAAAAAGAGAAGGGAAACTACTTCACTCTTTCTTTCATAATTCTTTCATGTTATTTTTGACACTATCAACAATTTTTCATCGATACATATTTCATCATATTGGAATTAACTGAAGAAACTACATATCGTTCTACCCCCAAATGCGAAGTTCCTGAAGGAAGCGCTCTAGCCTTTTTAATCCTCTCTGTTATGTTCACGCAATTAACAAACTCTACCTGCTTTTCGTGTAATTTGACCGCATAACGCCTATACATGGCAAACCTCCTTCCCTTATTCTTTAGGGTCTAACTCTATTAGATTCTCAGCAATATCTTCATAATTCTCTTTTGAAGTTTTATAAAAATCTTCCCATTTCTTTTTGTCCCATATCTCTATTCGATTGGAAATCCCGATTATCATTATATTTTTTGACAAACACGCGTATTCTTTTAAATAATCCGGAATTAGTATGCGCCACTGTTTATCCGGCACGGCTTCAACAGCTCCTGAAAAAAACAACCGTTTAAACTTTCTTACTTCTTTTTTAGTAAAAGGCATTGCTTTGAATTTATTTTCCTGCGCCTTCCATTCATCTTCCGCGAACACAAAAAGACATTCGTCTAAACCCCGTGTTATGTACAGTTTTTCGATACCCATTTCTTTAATAGGAACACGGAACCGCGACGGAAGTATCATCCGGTTTTTCTTGTCTAATGTATGATTATATTCGCCATAGAACATTCCACTTACCTCCACTTTGCTCCACCTACAATAGGAGTATACCTAAAAATACCCTGCTTGTCAAACCACTATTTTTAGCTGTTTTGACATGTTTTATGGATACACTCTATATGGTAATAGAAATAAGAGAGGGTACACTATGTGGTAGAAACAAATCTGTTTAGCTGTACAGAATAAGTATTTGGGCAACCCAGAGGCGGATGGCCACATTCTTTTACTACGCTACGAGAAATTATAACAGAGCGTTCTAAACCGCTCTGTTCCAATTTACTGGATAGTTGTCATTCTTTTCTATTTAATATTGTTGATCATTTCCACGCGGGTATGGAGGGAATTGATACCGTTTATACCATTCTTAAAATTTTCTAATAAACTCTTGGTGAGCTTCCACATATCGTTAAGCTCGCCAAGAAAGATTTTTGTGTTATATAACAGCTTATTAAACTCGTCCCGATAAAATAAAATAAAAATCATACACGCTAAAACAAGAACAACCAGAACGACGCGCCGGAATAAAATACCACGCACCTTCCTGCGACAATACCTGCAATACACCGCTCCGTCCTGTATTTGTTCAGCGCAATAAGGGCACGCCTTCACTATGCTTTTTCCTTCCAAGCCTTCGCCACGGCCTTTGCTTCCCAAGCCCATATTCTTGGATCAAATGGCGTTGGAATGAGATAATCCGCGCCAAACTCAAAATCACGGCCATACGCTTTCTTTACCTCTTCCGGGATGTTCCCCTCTCTGGCTAAATCCGCCAGGGCCCGAGCCGCCGCGCGCTTCATATCCATGGTAATACTCTTCGCTCCGGCGTCAAGCGCGCCGCGAAATATAAAAGGAAAACCTAAAACATTATTAACCTGGTTCGCGTAATCCGACCGGCCGGTTGCCATAACATACTTTCGGCCTTTCATATATTTCGCGACATCCTCAGGCTGAATCTCAGGAACCGGATTTGCCATGGCAAAAATTGCAGGGTACTCGACCATGGAACTCACCATCTCACCTGTCACGCATCCTGCCTTAGACACCCCTATAAGAACATCCGCGCCTTTTGCGGCATCCAGCAGGGTTCTCTTAGAAGTTTCAACAGCGTACACTTTTTTATACTTATTAAGATCTTTTCTTTCGGTATGAATCACACCCTTTGAATCACACATAACACAATTTCGCACACCTTCTTCTTTGATCATTTCCGCTATACGCAGGCCCGCGGCACCGGCGCCGTTTATTACGACATAAAGATCTTTAGGCTTTTTTCCGGCGATCACACAATAATTCGTTAACGCGGCAAGCGTAATTATGGCTGTCCCCCACTGGTCATCATGAAATACCGGGATATCTAAAATTTTATCCAGCTGATCTTCTATTTCAAAACATTCAGGCGCGGCAATATCTTCAAGATTGATTCCTCCGTACATCGGCGCGATTCTTACGACAGTTTCAATAAATTTGTCAATATCTGTGCGGCCATTCTCATTAAGCACGCCTTCTAGAGGCACAGGCCACGCGTCAACACCCGCGAATACCTTAAAAAGAACCGCCTTACCTTCCATAACCGGGATAGAAGCCTTCGCTCCTATGTTTCCCAGCCCTAAAACCGCTGTGCCGTCAGTCACCACGGCAACAAGATTGCCTTTAGAAGTTAGGGAATAAACTTTCGAGGGATCTTCCTGAATCGCTTCGCAAACCTTAGACACACCCGGAGTGTAAGCCATGCTAAGGTCTCTCTGGCTGGTAAGCTTTTTTAAAAGCGCCAGGCCAATCTTTCCGCCAAGATGATATTCAAAAATCTCTTCCTTTGTTATTTGTAAATGATTCTGTTGGGACACATTGCCCTCCCTTTTTTTGTAACCCGGATATTGAATTAGACCATGGATGAAGAATGCTAAGATTTTTGAGCTAAAAGATTAGTGTCATTCGCCATGGTCTAGTGCAACATCAGGATTTAATATAGTACCATATTTTTGTTTAATATGATGGATTTTTTTATAAAACATAGTGTCAAGAGTTATGGACACTTTGACCTGGTGTCATCCCCGCGCGAAGTCCCCGAAGGGGGGAAGCGGGGATCAGTAATCTAAAAATGATTAAATCTTATAGATCCCGGATATTTCGCTCCGCGAAATTCCGGGATGACAATCTTGAAAGTACCCATAATATGTTACACTATCCATTTTTCAAAGGGGTGACGACTTTATTTCCTTTTCAGAGTGGGGATTCATGCTGTTATACCAAATACAGAAAATAAATGTACATTCGCGACTATACCACCAAAAAACAACCATTCATATGTCTTCCCCCTCTTTGACAAAGAGGGGATAGGGAAGATTTTATTCCGGATTTACAAAAAATCCACCTGCCTCCTTTTCCAAAGTGGGGGAAAATTGTGGGCATTTAATTTTTAGAGTTGGTATAATTTGTACGCGCAGGCTGGCCTGAGAGTTGAGTGTGAAATGTGTTCGCGAATAGGGACACAGTTGAAAAAATTGCCTGAGGCGGTTTTTTGCGGGCCAAGACGGTTTTTGTAATCTTTGCAAAAATATCTGCCGCTTTCATCTTTCGCGAGATTTTGACACGGGTCATCCAACGCGCCGCAACACTGGCCGCACCTTGCGCAAACAGCTTCAAATTTGTTCTCTTTTTCTTTTGTGTATTGTGAGTATTTTTTAAGGTCCATTTTGTCAATTTGTACCGTTTGCAGTTTTAGCTTTGCAAGTGTACTTTTTTTTTGTAATAGTTCAATTATAAAAAGTAAAAAATTCGCAAACGGTACAAAAAAATACGCGCTTCCGGAGAGTAAAATGTTATGCTGAAATAAGCGCCGGCGCGATTGTGTTGTAATCCAGTGCGAATCTTTCTGCCGGTTTATAAAAAAGCATTGTGTTCATTATCACGAACATATCACCTTCGTTAAGGTTTTCTTGTTTTAAAACCTCTATGTAATTCTGAATATTATCTATTTTACGGCTCTCTTCAAGACGGCTCATTATAAAAAACTCTAGTAGTTCGTAAATTTTTCTATTCTCCTCTGTTTTTTTCGCGTTTATTCTTCTGGCCAAAAGCATCATCGCGTATATACTCAAACGATATTCAGCTCGTTTTTCTTTGCTTCCCTCACCATTCATGCCTTGCGTATTTATAACCATAAACTTGACACCCTGTTTCCTTAAGGCACACAACTCACTCATATATCCTGCTCCGGATTCTTCGAAAAACACCTTCGGGAGTTGAACTGTCACACTGTTAGGATCAAGGCTGTTTTCTATCGCATCCTCTATGTTTCGAATAATCGCATCCGGCTTATCTGACTCTATCCAACACGGGCGAAATATACTGCCATAGTTTTCTAAATCACTTTCATATTCTTTTCTCTCCGCGTAAAAGTCACCACAGGTAAACAACGTATAGGGCCTATCCAGTACCGGCTGGGCAATCTCAGTGCCGATTTCTTTTGCCAAAAGTTTCATGTTTTCTATTTTTTTCTTGTACCCTAGAACAAATTCTATTAATCCATATTTGGGTGGTTCCCACCATTTACCAATATCCCTGAGAAACTTCGCGCCTTTCATTCCTATTCCAACTAATATTGGGCATTTTCCCATACGCACGATAAGGGTAGGCGCTGGCAAATAGCTTAAAATTTTTTCAGCAGACTCAGTGTGCGGCCAATTTCGATTCGCGAAAAGTTTTCTATACCATTTATCCCCTACAACCATAACGAGATCCGCTTTCCCGAGTTTTGAATAATACTCTTTTGGCATATCAACAAAATTCTGGCCCAATGTTGAAAACCAGTGAGGTTCAAGTATCTCTATGTTTTTATCTGTTTCGATACAACGCTTTACCCTCAAGGAAAGCTCATTAAGTTCACCTCCAAATTTCGTCATCTGATCCAATTGCAAATAAATATCTTTTTCTCCCGCGACATCAGATACACAATAAGGATAATTTTTTGTATGCAATACAACCTTGCTGACAATGTTGTGCCTTACGCAATAGTCCATAATCCAAAAAAGTGTAACTAATTCAAGCCCCACGTTGTCATGAAGAATATGCAGTTCTGTTTTTTCTCCTTTGTTTGTCAATTCTTTTAGATGTATCAGATAATTCAGGGCTTTTTTCCTGTCATCAATTAGATAAACCTCATTTTTCTTTTCTGTTGTCTTGTGTAGAGAATCGCTTAGCATATTACCTAAAAGCAAGATATCCAACAAATATCTCATTCCTACTGTAACACCCCCGCAATTATGCGCTTCTTCACACTTTTTGAGAGATTTAATGTTTACTTTTTCCTGAAACAGCTCGCATCCTTTTTCGCAAGTTTTGGATTTTTTCTCAATAAACGGATCAACCCCATTTTCCCAATATCCTGTAGCCTCTAATATCTTAACATACCTGTAATCCGCGGCCAACAGCCATGGAATGTTCCCACTGGCCTCATCTAATCCTTGTGTTTTTCTGAAGTTTTCTTTACATAATTCATAATCTTCTTTTTCCTTCGGATTATCTCCCACCTTATCCTCAATTATCTTCTCAAAAAGACCAAATTCTTCGCCTGACGCCATAAACCATCTTTTGCCTATGTACTTACCCATTACCACATCCCATCGCTGTTTTATCTCAAAATCAACACCTTCCCCCAATGCCTCTATAGGCGAGTTTGAAAGAATATTTACTCTCAGCGCTCTTAACTTTCCTATAATGCTTTCATAATACGTCGTTTCATCTTCATGCCCGGCGTTGTCCCACGCGGCTTTTACCTTTTCTTCAAATTCCTTACTTTCAATTATTTCCTGTACAACAATCCACATCTGCTGAATAAAATCAGGAAATACAAATCTAACATCATCTACCGTAACCTCTGGCGGAACTCCGGTATCTAACTCCCTGGGTAATTCGTTCCAATATTCGTCTGTATTGACCCCCTTTTCCCACGGAAGACATCCTTCTTTTTTTAATTCTTGTTGCTTCGCATGTAACGCTTCTACCCCTAGCAAAGGTTCGCCGCTAAGAACAGCTACCTCTTTTTCCTCAGAAAAACCTCCCGCATAGTCTCTTTTGTGAATGGTTATATCCAAATCAACAGCTTTCACTTCTAACGTTGTGGACGGGGTCATGTGTGTCTCGAAATACTCCTGCCATCTTTTGTCCATCAAATTAATCGGTCTGCCGCTCGCGTCTACTTCCAAAACAGGATAGCCCGCCATAACACCTATTTCATGGACAATCTTTTCTGTTAAAAAAGATTCTACCCAGATACCATTCATTTCTCTGATCAGGGATAACATACCCGGAGTTTCTCCCACATTTCCATTTACAAGCACGTTGAAAACCTCTTCTTCAACAAAGATGTGTACAGCATGGTTACTGGAATGGCTTCCATACATAATTTCATGTTCTGTGCCGTTTTCATCAATAACCTTAGTTTTGGGAAAATCTCTCATCATTTTTTTTATTTGAGGGGTACATTTAATCAGAAAAAAATCTCTGCGGTCTATTGGCACAAGGCCTTCCGGAGTTTCTACTCTGAAATTTAGATTGCTATAAATTTGGTGGATTAGTTCTTGATAATAGTCTTTCTTAAAAGGTTTTCCAACAAAGTTATAGTAGTGCGCGTAACTAATCGCTTTATCTATACCTTTTTCATGCTGAAGGTATCTCTCAATAGCTTCCGCGTCTTCTTTGTTGTATGAAATCCTTTTAGGCGGAACCGTTATTAGCCCCTTAGCCAGTTGTATTTGTATCCAATCCCATTCTTTTTTCGTGTATACCTCAACAATTGGAAAACCATTATCTTCGTCCTTTGTTTTTGAAAACACAATGTAATATTGTTCAACCTTTCGTTTGGGGACTCTATATACATTTTCTTGTTGAACGCTCCATGCCTTTTCTCGTTTAACTCTACATTCAACGGAGATATTATTTCCCGGAAAATCCTGGATTCCGCTAAAAATAAAGTGCATGTCAGATGGATTGAATACTGTACTTTCGTTCAGTACAACAGTTCCCATTTTAAGTTTTTTTATGGTAAGTGTTGTCTCGCCAGTCCGCATAAGATATGCCTGAAGCTCGAGTTGGATATTGCCAATATCTTTTAGCTGAAAACCAACAAGGTTACCAAATATTGACGGAACGGCTAATGTCTCACTAAGCGTGTTATCGTGTAAAGAGTTTGAAAACGCTGGACATGGACAAGAACTGGCCGCGAAACAAATTAAAACAATGACTGCTATTATTCGATGTGTCTTTTTCATGATTAACAAACTCGCATAATTTTATAACGAACCTGTTTCCACTTTGCCTTCGGCAAAGGCTGAAACAGGTTTAAACTAACATTGAATGACAACATTGTATCACAAAACAGAACAAAATCTACCTTTTATTTCATAAAAATCTAACCAGGTTAGCCATACCTTATGTTCACCTCTTTAACAACGAGGGGCTAGTGGAGAAATCCCCCTTCCCCCTTATTTACACTTCACCGTCCACTATCCACCATTCGCTATCCGCTCTGCTTACGAACGGCGCAGGAGTTTGCGGGTGATGTGGCCGACCAAAACTATTATTGATAAAATTAGGACGACAAGAAGAATCGCGGCTAGTATTGTCAACAAGATTGAGCTGATACCGAAAATAAACGGCCAGGTAAGCGATATTACGACGAGAAGGATGAAAGACGCGATAATTACAAAAAGACCTATAAAAAAGTTTTTTAGAGTTTCCATGATAATACCTTTGGTTGATGTATCCAGGATATTTTGCTTTGCAAAATTCCGGGATGACAATGGGTTACTCTCCTACAAGCGAGTGGATTTCTTCTTCGGTCATATCTTTTTTTCGCAAAAAACACACACCGATGTCATAGGATTTGCCGGGCTCACCTTCAGCTATCCTAACCACTCTTCCAAAAAGTCCGTTTTTATGAATAACAAGATCATTTTCAATCTCGGCACAAACATTCAGCATCTTATCATCCAATTCTACCCACACTATGCTTGAGAGCGCAGGGATCGAACTTTCAGCCGTGGTTCTAAAAAGCAGGCCTGACGCGCTGATATTACACGAAGAAATATCAGATTTTGTAATCAGCCTTTCACCGCTAAGTACTTTAAAATTTAACGGCGCGTCATGCTCTATTCTTAAAAATTCTCTTTTTTCGTCGTTATAATTATCGTTCATACTGGCCCTCCCCCTATCTTTCATAAAAATAATTCACAAATTTAACCATATCTTCCGGTTTGTCCAACACTTTAAAAATATCCATATCAGCCTTGCTGATAGTTCCGTTCTTTAGGCACGCCGCTTTTATCCATTTCAGCATACCTTCCCAATAATCTTTTCCGACAAGGATTACCGGAAAAGGTTTGACCCTTTTGGTTTGTATAAGCGCGACTGCTTCAAAAAATTCATCCAAGGTGCCAAATCCGCCCGGGAACACTAAAAAGGCTTTACTATATTTGGCAAACATTAATTTTCTAACAAAAAAATACCGAAATTCAAGCGGAAGGTTGACATATTTATTGATCTTTTGTTCAAGCGGGATAAGGATGTTAAGGCCAACTGATTTACCGCCCGCTTTTTTCGCGCCCTTATTGGCAGCTTCCATTATTCCTTCTCCGGCTCCTGTTATAACAGAATAACCATCTTTGGCAAAAAGAGCTGCCGCGTGTTCAGCCAACGCGTAATATTTATGCGTTCTCTTCAACCTTGACGCTCCAAACACACTTATGGCTTTGCCTACATCTTTCAAAGCTTCAAACCCGTCCACAAATTCACCCATTATTCTAAATACACGCCATGGGTCTTGCGTGGGTGTATCGTTCACAATACGTTCATTTTTCATCTTGGCTCCTTAATGAGACTTTGGTTTCAGAACGGGTATCGTTCTGAAACCATTAGTCGAATTAATGTCCGAGCCGTTTGGGGGAAATATTGCTTGCAAGATTTACCCCAACATCCCACACGGCCAGAACATCGGTATGAGACGCGATAAATCGCGTCTCTACATCTTTTTCAATTTTTCCTTTATCGTTCTGAAACCATTAGTCGAACTAATGTCCTCTTACGAAATTCACGCCGTTTTCAAAGATTTTTAATCCTATTCCCATTTTCTTTCTATCACCTAAACCCACGCGGCGCCAGTTCGGATGCTGAAGATATGTTATGTGCCTTTCAGGATGCGGCATCATGCCGAAGACTCTTCCGGTGGTATCACAAATGCCCGCTATATCATCAACTGAGCCATTTGGATTATGCGGATACCCCGCGCCTACTTTACCGCTTCTATCCGAATAACGAAACACGATTTGATTATTTTTTTGTAAAGACTCCAACACATTTTTATCTTTCGGTATAAATTTACCTTCCGCGTGCGCGATTGGCAAATAAATAACATCCGGAAGCCCCTTAGCCCAAATACATTTCACACCTTCCATTCCTACATTTTCAATCTTACACTCAGCATCTTCTATTTTTACATTTTTAATTTTACATTTTACATTCCTCAGGTATACCCATCTGTCATCAAAACGTCCTGAATCGTTTAAACTGAGGGTTGCTTCTATCTGGGGAGCCGCGTTCGCTGTTAGATTGGGCAAAAGCCCCATTTTTACGAGCACCTGGAACCCGTTGCAAATACCGATAATAATCTTGCCCTGAGATATAAAACGGGAGAGCTCGCCGCCCAGCCCAAATTTAAGTTCATTGGCAAGGATTTTGCCGCTCGCGATATCGTCGCCGTAGGTAAATCCGCCGGGGATAGCGAGGATATGATACTCCTCAAGCATTGATTTATCTTTTATCAACGCCTTCACATGTACTAACTGAGCTTCCGCGCCGACAGAATTAAACGCGAACTCTGTCTCTTTGTCGCAGTTAGTGCCTGCTGTTCGCAGTATGAGTGCTTTATTTTTTTTCATGCATTAAATTTTTAAAAGGAGCTTGCCATTTTTCTTTTAGTTTATCGATATCTGCGCTAATTACTACTTCATCATCAAAACCTTTTATGATTAATTCTTTATTTTCTAAAACTTCACCGATAAAACCATATGGCGTCTCTTTCATAGCGTTTTCAAAATTGCCTTTATCTTTTGGCGACACTTCAACAACAAACCTTGAATTTGATTCTGAAAAAAGGATAACATCGTCTCTCGTTATACATTCTTCTCTGGGCACATTCTTAAGAGAAATCCGCGCGCCCAACCCTCCCGAAAAAAGCATTTCCGCGATACAAACCGCGAGCCCGCCTTCAGAGGAGTCATGGCAGGACAAAACCACACCTTTTTCAATCGCGGAAGAAAGCGTATTCATAAGTTTTAACGACTCCCCCGGATCTACTCTTGGGACAGCGCCCCCTTTTTCTCCACGTGACAAAAAATATCTTGACGCGCCCATTTCCTGAAAAGTTATGCCGATTACATATATCAAATTACCGGCCTTTTTTATATCAGACGAAATAGATTTTCTAACATCGTCCATAATACTTATGGCGGAAATCAATAAAGTCGGAGGTATTGAAATTGTTTCCCTCCCCGTGTTAAACTCATTGTTAAGGCTGTCTTTCCCCGAAATAAAAGGCGTGCCGTACACTTTTGCCATATCGTAACAGCCTTGAGAAGCACGTACTAATGAGCCTAACTGCTCCGGTTTTTCCGTATTCCCCCAGCAAAAGTTATCTAAGAGCGCGGTTTTGTCGACTCTTCCACCAACCGCGACAATCTGGCGCAAGGCTTCATCGATAACACTGGCACTCATCCAATAAGGATCAATATCTCCATAAAAGGGATTTATCCCATTAGCAAGGATAATTCCCTTATTGCTATTCAATAGCGGCCTTGTTATCGAAGCGTCCGAAGGCCCGTCATTGTGGACTCCCACTAAAGGCTTTAAAACGCTTCCGCCCTGAACCTCATGGTCATACTGCCTGATAATCCATTCTTTACTGCACACATTCCATGAGGCGAGTATATCCAAAAGGTCATTAGTAAGGTCGGATTTTTCAGGAAGAAGAATATTGTTATCCCGCGTTTTTTCCGTCCAACAAGCTTTGCGAGTTATTTTAGGAAGGCCTTCATGAATAAAAGACATTTCCAGGTCAACTACCTCATTTTTTTCATAATATATTTGAAGTTTTTTTGTGCCGGTAAACTCTCCGATGACAAGAGCTTCCACATTTTCAGTTTCAAAAATCTCCATTAATTTTTCTAACTTTTCCGGTTTTACCGCGAGCACCATTCTCTCCTGCGCTTCTGAAACCCATATCTCCCAGGGCCTGAGCCCCTTGTATTTTAACGGAATATTTTCCAGCCGCACAAGAGCTCCGGTTTCTTCCGCCATTTCCCCCACCGCGCTCGAAAACCCTCCCGCGCCGCAATCGGTTATAGCTTCATAAAGCTCTAAATCTCTCGCTTTTAAGAGCACATCTAACATTTTTTTCTCGGTTATTGGATTGCCTATTTGGACTGCCGCGCCTGAAACCTTTTCCGATTCAGACGTAAGTTCTGCGGAAGAAAATGTCGCGCCATGGATGCCGTCCCTGCCGGTTCTCCCGCCCACAGCGACAATCAAATCTCCGGAAGAAACTTTTTTGAACGAAAATTTGGCAGGCATTATCCCGACATTACCGCAAAAAACCAACGGATTAGCCGTATATCTCCCATCAAAACAAACCGCGCCGTTAACCGTCGGAATACCCATTTTATTACCATAATCCCTCACTCCGCTGACCACGCCTTTGAGCACGCGCTTCGGATGCAAGACCCCTTTAGGAATTGACTCTAATGCCGCTTCAGGCATTCCAAAACAAAAGATATCGGTGTTAATGATAGGTTTGGCGCCCCTGCCGGTTCCCATAGGGTCACGGATTACGCCTCCAACACCTGTCTCCGCGCCTCCATACGGCTCAAGAGCGGACGGATGATTATGTGTTTCTACTTTAAAACACACGTTATATTCTTCGTCAAACTTAATAATTCCGGCATTGTCTTTAAAAACAGAAACGCACCAAGTTTTATCAAGTTCTTTTGTTACTTTCATTACCGTGTCTTTTAATAAATTTTCGATATGGCATCCGTTAAACTCAACACTGCCCATCATTGTTTTATGTTTACAATGTTCACTCCAAGTCTGCGCTATTACCTCAAGTTCACAATCCGTGGGGTTACGTTTAAGCTTTTTAAAATGCTCCTTCACCGCCCTCATTTCGATCAGGCTCAAATAGAGCTGTCCCTGCCTGCTTACACGCTCCAACTGAGCGTCATCGGCGTTTAGGATATCAACTTCAATCCGTTGAAACCGATAGGAGACAGACGTTTCTTGTTCCTCCCGGCTTGAGACAACATGCTGAATCACCTTGTTATATAAAAGCCTCTCTGTTATCTCTTGGATATCTTTTTTGGAAAGAGCTCCATGAATAGAATATTTTTTTGAAGTAGTAATGGAATGGATTCCGTTTATACCCGCGTCTTTTACCGCCTTTAGCGCGCTTTGTTCCACAGGATCCATAACTCCCGGATTGTAAGCGATTTCCACGATATGGATACCTTTTTTAGTTTCTGACTGGGAAGCGTCCGTTAATTCATATTCCTGAGACACTTTGTCGGTAAGCACATCGGCAGAGATATTGATTAAGTCTTTTTTTGAAAATTCTCCGTGAAAATTATATACCACGGCATATTCAACTTCGTCAACGCCCTTTATTCCAAGGTCTCTTATATCTTTTTTAAGGCCTTCGGCGACCGCGTCGTATATTTCTTTTTTGTCTTTTACTTCTATTCTGGCGTGTTTCATGATTTATTTTGTGTTATAGATTACATCGGACAAGCCTTAGGCTTGTCCCTACAAAACAGATTATCACAACCGTGGAGGATGACAAAAGATTACTCCCATTCGATAGTACTTGGCGGTTTGGAACTTATGTCGTAAACTACGCGATTAATTCCTTCAACCTGGTTGATTATTTTGTTAGACATTTCCGCTAGAACTTCATAAGGCACCTTCGCCCAATCGGCTGTCATCCCGTCAACGCTTGTTACGGCTCGTATCGCGATAGTGTCCTCATAAGTACGGCAGTCGCCCATTACGCCCACGCTTTTGACCGGCAGAAAAACTCCAAAGATCTGCCATGTTTTGTAATAGATATTATATTTTTTCGCCGTCTCAACGATAATCTTGTCCGCTTCTTTCAGCATATCCAGCCTTTGTTTTGTCACTTCACCAACTATTCGTACGGCAAGCCCCGGGCCGGGAAACGGCTGGCGCCCGGTAATTTCTTTCTTTAGACCCAATTCTTTGCCTACTTTTCTTACTTCATCCTTAAACAAATCCCTAAGCGGTTCGATTAATTTCAACCCCATTTTTTCAGGAAGCCCGCCGACATTATGATGAGACTTTATTGTTTTACTCGGCCCGCCAAAAAAAGACTGGGATTCTATTACATCGGGGTATAATGTGCCTTGGCTGAGATATTCCGCGTTTTCTATTTTTTTAGCGCTTTCTTCAAAAACCCGAATAAAGGTTTCACCGATTATCTTACGTTTTTTTTCCGGCTCAAGCACGCCTTTGAGGGCTTCTAAAAACCTCTCTTCCGCGTTTACCACTTCAAGATTCAATTTTATGTTTTTTTTGAACAATCTTTCCACTTTTTCAGATTCGTTCTTTCTTAAAAGGCCATTGTTCACAAAAATACAATGAAGCTGTTTTCCAACGGCCTTATGCAAAAGAACCGCGCTTACGGCGGAATCAACCCCGCCTGAAAGGCCGAGAACAACGTGTTTGTCTCCAACTTCATTCTTAATATTTTCAATCTTTTTCGTTATAAAGGATTTCATTGTCCAATTTTTTTTGCACCCACAAATGTTAAACAAAAAATTCTTCAATATCTCAGGGCCATTCTCCGTATGAACAACTTCAGGGTGAAACTGGACTCCGTAAATCTGTCTCCTTTCGTCAACAAACGCCGCGCAAGCGGTATTTTCACTTTTGGCGATTATTTTAAATCCGGCGGGAAACTTATCTACCTTGTCACAATGGCTCATCCATGTCACGCTTTTCGGCTTAATTCCCTGGAAAAGCGCGTTTTCGCGGTGAAACCAAACAGACGCGCGCCCATATTCCCGGCGCCCGCTTTTTTTAATATGCCCGCCCAGTTCATCGCCCATGACCTGCATCCCGTAGCATATACCCAAAACAGGAATCTTTAAATCAAGCACAGCCGCATCAAACCTTGGAGCGCCTTTGTCATAAACACTCGCCGGCCCCCCTGAAAAAATAATCCCCGCCGGATTTATCGTTTTGATTTCTTCAATGGAAATCTTGGGAGACTTGACTACGGAATAGACTCGATTTTCTCTAACACGCCTGGCGATAAGCTGGACGTACTGCGAACCAAAATCGATTATCAATATGCCTTGTTTTTTGTGTGTTTTCATTATTTTACTCTTTATTATAGATTCCCGCTTTCGCGGGAATGACACCTCACTTTTGTCATTCCTTTGAAAACAGGAATCCACTTTAAAGAATAGCCATCAATTATGACACTGTCTCTTCGCGGGAATGACAAAGTTCCGCCATTTTTTATCAAGTTCGGGGTTTTGGGCCCATTCTAAAAGGTATTCGGTAAATGCTTCTCCGGTCGCTCCGTTATCTCTCCCTGTTATAACAAGCTTTTTCTCGAATTGTCCGCAAACTTCGAGCGCTTTATCTAAACAATCGGCTCTTTCAGTAAAACCTATATGCCTGAGAAGCATCGCGCTGGCCCTGATCATTGACGACGGATCAGCGTAAATATCGCGGCCTTCATCCACCATACGCGGCGCGCTGCCGTGGATAGCTTCAAACATCGCCCACTTTTTTCCTATATTGGCACTGCCCGCGGTACCAACTCCGCCCTGAAGCTGAGCCGCCTCATCCGTAAGTATATCTCCGTACAAATTAGGAAGAACCATAACCTGAAAATCTTTGCGCCGGGCCGGGTCTAAAAGTTTGGCGGTCATAATGTCAATATACCACTCATCCTGCTTTATGCCGTACTTTAAATATTCTCCGGCAATTTTTTTTGCCATACGGGAAAATCTTCCGTCCGTCGTTTTCACCACATTCGCTTTTGTAACAGCAGTAACCCTTTTTTTACCGTTAGTTTTAGCGTATTCAAACGCCATCCGGATTATTCTTTCAGAACCTTCCTCGGTTATAACTTTAAAGTCAACACTTAAACTCTCGCTAACGTCTATACCTCTCGATCCCAGAATATACGCGCCTTCCGTGTTTTCTCTAAAAAAACACCAATCAACGCCTTCTCTCGGTATTTTCACGGGCCGAACATTCGCGAAAAGATCTAGCTCACGGCGCATAGCGACATTCGCGCTTTCGATATTAAGCCACTTGCCGCCAACCTGCGGCGTAGTGGTCGGCCCTTTTAGAATAACATGACATTTTTTCAGTTCACAAAGCACATCGTCAGGAATAGCTTTTTTCCATTTAACCCGGTTTTCTATGGTCAGCCCGCTAATATCGCGAAATTCAACACTGCCTGAGGCTGTTTCCTTCTTAAGCATATACCTCAGAACTTTTTCGGCATGCCTAGAAATAATCTTGCCGATACCATCGCCCCAGCATATACCAATAATTATCGGTTTTAATGTCTTGTAATTAATCCAATCTTTTTGGCCTTTCATCATCTCGACACGGTCTAATTGTTCTTCCACCAATTGTCCAAAATGCTGTTTAGCTTTTTCTATAAGTTCTTTTCTATTCATCATTCTAAAATGTCCTCCCGTCTATCGTATCGGCAAAGGCATGCCTTTGCCCTACATTATAGTATGTAACATAATGAAATTCAACCTTTTCTGTTTAAACCCCCTAACCCCCTTTTTCAAAGGGGGGAAATGTTGGCTTCCTTTTTTCAAGGGGGAGGGGAAACTACTTCATTATTTTTTCATAATTCTCTAATTTTATTTTTGACATTATATCTAAGAGTACCCCCACCCCCACACACAACCATCCCCCCTTTGAAAAAGTGGGTTAGGTGGATTTTAGGGATTTTAATTTTCTACGCCACAAAAAAACTTTTACTGGAAAACTGGGGCTCGCTGGTGAGATTCACGCCTAGTTTGCGCAGGCCCGCTTCATCACCCGGAGTCGGCATATGTGTCATATGAACTTCACAGCTATGAAGCTCTCTCAGCTTTTCCATGGCAGTTTGTGCCGCGGGGCTTGAAGAGGCGCTGATGCTCAGTGTTATCAATGTTTCTTCAAGATCCAGGCTTACTGTTTTGGATTTTAGAATGTCCTTTTTCAGGCTGGTTACTGACTCTATGGTCTTTGGTGATAATAAATGTATGTCATCAGGTATCCCTGCTAATTTTTTTATCGCGTTCAGTACGAGGCTTGAAGAGGCGTGCATGAGAAAAGAATTTTTTCCGGTAATTATAGAACCGTCCATCAGCTCAATTGCCGCTCCACAGAAAATACCCTCATTGCCTTTGCCCTTTGCTTTGGCTTCTTTTGCCGCTTCACGCGCGGGCAGGGTAACCCTCCTGCATTCCGTCGTAACTTTCAGCTCATTCATTAAAAGCTCCACCCTCTCGACGGTGTCTTTATCGGCCAGGCCCATCACATGTTCACACGCGAATCTAAAATACCTTCTTATTACTTCCTGCTTTGACGCCTGACGAACCGCTTCGTCATCAAGGATCGCGAACCCTGCCTTATTAACTCCCATATCCGTGGGAGACTTGTATCTTGATTCCGCTCCCGTTATTCTTTCCAGAATTCTCTTTAATACGGGAAACACTTCCATATCCCTATTGTAGTTAACAGCGGTTTTGTTATACGCTTCTAAATGAAAAGAATCGATCATGTTGAAATCTTTTATATCGGCGGTCGCCGCTTCATAGGCCACATTCACAGGATGTTTCAACGGAATATTCCAAATAGGAAAGGTCTCAAACTTGGCATATCCTGATTTTCGGCACCTTTTATTGTCATGGTATAACTGAGAAAGGCACGTGGCAAGTTTCCCGCTTCCGGGGCCCGGGCCCGTTACTATAACCAGCGGATTTTTTGTCTCAATATAATCATTCGCGCCGTACCCCTCGTCGCTCACAATCATGTCCACATCCGTGGGGTATCCCTTTGTATAACGATGCGTGTATACTTTCATGCCCCGCCTCTCAAGCTTATTTTTAAATATCTTCACGGCAGGCTGATTATCAAAACGTGTTATTACCACGGCTCGCACTTCTATCTCCCACTCTCTTAAATCATCTATCAATTTCAACGCGTCAACGTCATAAGTAATGCCAAAATCCGCGCGGATTTTTCTTCTTTCTATATCGCCGGCGTAAATACAAAGCAATATATCAGCCTTATCTTTCAGTTTTTGAAGGAGCTTCATCTTCACGTTGGGATCAAATCCGGGCAAAACACGCGAGGCGTGATAATCAAATATTATCTTCCCTCCAAACTCAAGATACAATTTACTATCGAACATATTAACCCGTTCAAGTATCGCCTCGGTCTGCTGTTTCAGATAAAGTTCATTATCAAATCCGGTATTCTTCTTCATGTTTATTCCAACTCCTTGTAATAGTCTTGCAGAGGTTTAGGTTCTATGGTTTTGCTTTGCATTGCTTCAATACCTTCCACACTTGCTTCCGCCGCGGCCATTGACGTGATATATGGTAGTTTATTCTGTATCGCCATCAAACGAATATAACTGTCATCATATTTGCTGTCACGGCCAACAGGGGTGTTAATGATAAGGTGTATCTCCTTGTTCTTTATGGCGTCCAAGAGATTCGGCCTTCCTTCATGCAGTTTTTTTACTTCAACACTATCAACACCGTTATCCTTTAAAAAACGGCTTGTTCCTTCCGTCGCGTAGATATTAAAACCTATGCCCTTAAGCCTCCGCGCTATAGGAAGCAGAGCGGATTTATGTTTATCCGCCACGGTTAATAAAACATTTCCTTTTAGCGGAAGTTTTGAACCGGCCGCTTCCTGAGCCCTATAAAAAGCTCCCCCGAACGAATCGTCTATTCCAAGAACTTCTCCTGTAGCCTTCATCTCAGGCCCCAGCAATGGATCCACTTCCGGAAACATGTTAAACGGAAAAACCGCTTCTTTAACTCCCACATACGGCAATTTTTTCTTTCGCAATTCCGGAAAATCTTTAATCTTTTTGCCCAACACCATCATAGTAGCTATCCGGGCGATAGGAACACCTATCATCTTGGAAACTAACGGAACTGTGCGCGACGCGCGAGGATTTGCTTCAAGGATGTATACCGTATCTTTACAAATCGCGTATTGGATATTCACCAGCCCGATAACTTTAAGTTCTTTCGCGATCTTACCCGTGTATTCCTCTATAATTTTCAGATGTTTCTCTTTGATAGTCCTGGAGGGAATCACGCACGCTGAATCACCGGAATGGACTCCTGCCAGCTCGATATGTTCCATAATTGACGCGACAAACGTGTTTTCTCCGTCACAAAGCGCGTCCACTTCCACCTCTATTGCGTTTTCCAAAAATCTGTCGATAAGCATCGGCTGTTTTTTGTTAACCTTAATCGCTTCAAGCGCGTACTTTTTTAGCCGTTCTTCATCGTAAACTATCTCCATTCCCCGACCGCCCAAAACATAGGAAGGCCTGACCATAAGAGGGAAACCTATCTCTCTCGCGATTTTAAGCGCTTCATCCAAAGACCGCGCGACTCCGCTTTCCGGCTGAGGAATACCAAGTTCAATTATTTTTTTTCTAAAGTTCTCTCTGTCTTCCGCTAAATCTATGTTTTCCGGTGATGTGCCGAATATGTTAACTCCATTATCCTTCAATTCCTGAGCGATATTTAAAGGTGTCTGCCCTCCAAACTGCACTATAACCCCTTCCGGTTTTTCCTTCGCCCAAATCGAGAGGACATCTTCTACTGTAAGTGGTTCAAAATAAAGCTTATCTGAAGTATCGTAATCCGTTGAGACTGTCTCCGGATTACAGTTAACCATGATTGTTTCATATCCCTCGTCTCTGAGCGCGAAAGCCGCGTGCACGCACGTGTAATCAAATTCAATTCCCTGTCCTATCCTATTCGGGCCGCCTCCCAGTATCATTACTTTTTTTCCTGAAGAAACCGGAACCTTATCTTCTCCGACATAAGTTGAGTAGTAATACACCGCGTTTTCAACTCCGCTGACTGGAACAGGCTCGTACCGGCTGTGTTTACCTAAAGATATTCTCTTTTGGCGCACTTCGGATTCCGCGACATTCCACATCTCTGCCAAATATCTGTCAGAAAATCCCCATTCTTTCGCCTTTATTATTTTTTCGTCTGGGATATTTTCCAGTTTTTCATTTTCTATTTCTTTTTCAAAATCCGCTAATTCCTTCATTTCATTGATAAACCAGCGCCCTATACGCGTTAATTTGCGTATCTCTTCCACCGCGACGCCTTTGCGCAAAGCTTCATAAATCTGAAAGATACGTTCACTTGAAGGCGCGGCTATTTTTTCTTTGAGTTTCTCCAGCGTAAGTTCTTTAAATTCATCAACTCCAAGGCCATATCTTTTTATCTCAAGCGAACGGATAGCTTTTTGAAAAGCTTCTTTAAAAGTCTTTCCTATGCTCATAACTTCGCCTACCGCTTTCATCTGGGTGCCGAGCACATCTTTTGCCTGGGGAAATTTTTCAAAAGCCCAGCGCGCGAATTTTATAACGACATAATCACCGCTCGGCTGATACTTCTCCAAGGTTCCTTCTTTCCAATAGGGGATTTCATCTAAGGTTAACCCCGCGGCAAGTTTTGTGGATATTCTGGCGATAGGAAACCCGGTTGCCTTGGAAGCAAGCGCTGACGACCGGGACGTGCGGGGATTAATCTCTATTACTACCACCCTGCCATCGGCGGGATTATGCGCGAACTGCACATTAGTCCCTCCGATTACTCCTATAGCGTCAACTATGCGATAAGAATAATCCTGCAGTTTTTTTTGCAAAGATTCGGGAACCGTAAGCATAGGCGCGGAACAAAAACTATCTCCTGTGTGAATACCCATTGGATCAATATTTTCTATAAAGCATACCGTTATTTTCTGATTCTTCTGGTCTCTTACTACTTCAAGTTCGAGTTCTTCCCATCCTAAAACCGATTCCTCAACCAGCACCTGATGAACAAGGCTTGCGGCCAAACCACGAGTAACAATAGTTCTAAGCTCTTCAACGTTATACGCTATCCCGCCTCCGGTACCGCCCATAGTGTAGGCCGGCCTCAAGACAACCGGATACTTAAGCTCTTCCGCTATTCGTTCAGCCTCTTCGACAGAGTGGCATGGGTCAGACTTTGCCATAGGAATATCAAGTTTATTCATGGTATTCTTAAACTCAATCCGGTCTTCCCCCCTCTCAATAGTTTCAGCTTTGACGCCAATAAGCTCAACATTATACTTTTCTAAAACTCCCGCCTTATAAAGACTGGCCGCCAGATTGAGCCCTGTCTGCCCGCCAAGGTTCGGCAATAACGCGTCAGGGCGTTCTTTCGCGATTATTTTTTCCACGCTTTCAACGGTTAAAGATTCAATGTATGTCCTGTCAGCTGTCCCGGGATCAGTCATTATCGTCGCCGGATTAGAATTTACCAAAACCACCTCATACCCTTCTTCCTTTAACGCTTTACAAGCCTGAGTCCCGGAATAATCAAACTCACACGCCTGCCCGATAATAATCGGGCCGGACCCTATTATGAGAACTTTGTGGATATCTTTTCGTCGTGGCATAAATCTCCCTTTGGTTTTGAAATAGCATATAACGAACAGCCACTGGGGGCTGTCCCTACATTAAATAATTGTCAATCGCTTTCGCGGCTTGTTTGCCGGCACCCATGGCGGCTATGACTGTCGCGGAGCCGGTGACAATGTCACCTCCGGCAAAGATATCCTTTACGTTCGTTTTGCCGTTTTCGTCGGCTTCGATGTTTCCTTTTATGGTAAGTTTTAAATCCTTTATTGTCTCAAGTAAAAGCGGGTTTGGCCCGTTACCAACCGCGATTATAACAGTATCAATATCCATCTCATACTCTGACCCTTCAATAGCCACAGGCCGCCTCCGGCCGCTCGCGTCCGGTTCAGCAAGCCTATTTTTCAGGCATACCATTTTTCGCACGTTTCCGTCTTTATCGCCGATTATCTTTACCGGGCTTGTCAAAAGATGAAATTCTATTCCCTCTTCCTTCGCGTGATGAATTTCATCAATACGCGCGGGCATTTCTTCTTCACTGCGCCGGTAAACAATGTAAACTTTTTCGGCGTTCAGCCTCAACGCCGACCTTGCCGAATCCATAGCCACATTACCGGCACCTACAACCGCCACTTTCCTGCCTACATTTATGGGCGTATCATATTCCGGAAACTTATACGCTTTCATAAGATTCACGCGTGTTAAAAACTCATTGGCTGAATAAACACCACTGAGATTCTCCCCTTCAATCTCAAGAAAATACGGCAAGCCCGCGCCTGTGGCTATAAAAAACGCCTCATATCCTTCTTGCCGTAATTTTTCAATAGTTTTAATCCTGCCGATCACATAGTTATATTTAATTTCCACGCCAAGAGCGCGTATCGCGTCCACTTCGCCGTACACTATATCTTTAGGAAGCCTGAATTCCGGAATCCCATAAGTTAAAACTCCGCCGGGTTTATGCAGTGCCTCAAAAACAGTTACCCTGTATCCCTTATCCGCTAGATCCGCGGCACAGGTAAGGCCCGCCGGTCCCGCGCCTATAACCGCCACTTTTTCTTTATTGAGATTGCTTCGCCTGACATTGACAGGCTCGCAATGACAAGCGGAGGCATTGGGAGAATCGTTTCCGATATTTTCCCGTTCCCAATCTGCCGCGAAACGTTCAAGAGTTCCGATATTAATCGCCTTCTTCGCCTTCATCAGCACGCACATTTTTTCGCATTGGTCTTCTTGGGGGCAAACTCTGCCGCACACCGCGGGAAGATTATTCGTCTTTTTAATGATAGGATTCGCGTATTGAAACCTTTTTTCTTTAATGGCTTTGATAAAAGAAGGGATATCTATTTCAGCGGGACAACCTTTCACGCACGGCGCGTTTTTACATTGCAGACACCTTGACGCTTCATTTACAGCCTCTTCAACCGAATAACCATACGGCACTTCTTTGAAATTTTTTATACGTTCTCTCGGATACTGTTCTCTCATCACGCGCTCCTGTCATCCTCCTACACCCCTGTCATCCTCCTACACCTCTGTCATCCTCCTACACCTCTGTCATCCTCCGGCTTGACCGGAGGATCTCACCTTCTACCCTTTTTTATCCAAACCAATCCGGCATTTTCCTTCATGGGCATCCAACGCGATTTTCTCTTTACCCTGATATCTCCCCTGCCGCCTCATCAGGTCTTCAAAATCAACAAGATGGCCGTCAAATTCCGGCCCGTCAACACAAGTAAACTTTGCTTTTTTATCGTATAATATCCTGCATCCTCCGCACATACCCGTACCATCTACCATTATTGAATTCAAAGATACCAGCGTCTTAACAGGCTTTGAACGCGTCATCTCAGAAACCATTTTCATCATAATCAGCGGCCCCACGGCAAAGATCTGATCGTAAGAATCTTTCTCCAAAAGACTTTTTAAAATATCCGTAACAAATCCTTTTTTTCCACGCGAACCGTCATCAGTGGTGATATAAACCTTATCACAAAACTCACGGATCGCTTCTTCACAAATAATTAAATCTTTTGTTCTGGCGCCGATTATCACGGTAACATCATTGCCTTGGTTTTTCATGGCCTTCGCGATTGGATATATTTCAGCAGTACCGACACCGCCGCCAACGCAAATTACTTTACCTATTTTTTCCGTCCGTGCGGAATGCCCCAGCGGGCCGGCTATATCACAAATAAAGTCTCCCGCATTTAGCGCGCAAAGTTTTTTTGTGCTTACTCCGACCGCCTGAACAACCACCGTGATTGTGCCCTTGTCAGCATCCCAGTAATATAGCTTAAGAGGAAATCTTTCACCTTTTTCGTCAATTCGCAAAATAACAAACTGGCCCGCTCTTGCCGCGAGCGCGAGATCCCGCGCTTCAATCTCTACCAAACAAATATCCGCGTTAAGCTGTTCTTTTCTGATTATTTTATGCATATATCTGCCTCATTTGACAAACCCTGGAATAAATAGGAATAAATAGGGACGTCACCCATTTGCCACGATGATATCTTATGCCAAATCTAAAAATTAAATGCCCACAATTTTCCCCCACTTTGGAAAAGGGGGTATTGGACACCGAAGAATGTTGGCGGCAGGAGGTTAGTCTCTTATGAAAATTTTTTGGACTCCGGCGCTGACGCGTTTGGCGTCTTTAACTACACCGTTTATGGTTTCGCCGCATCCTGCCAAAAACACGACAATAATCAAAATAGAAAATATGCCCATAAGGTTTCTCATTTCTTCACCCTCCTCAACTTTTTTATCGCATATGTATCTTTTCTATGTTTTTCAATTTCCCGTAGCAAATAACCGTATCGTTTACTAGAAGCCGGTCAGAAGCGTGCGGGGCGGGGATAACTCCGCTTGAACGTTCTATCGCTAAAATCAGTATATCTTTTTCTCTAAAAGATGAATTGGAAAGAGCTTTGCCTATATCACTGCAGTCTTCGTTTAACGTTACTTCGGCTATCCCATACCCCTCCGCGAGCCTCAATATCTCTTCAACCGGGCGTTTAGTAAATGAAGCGCTTTTTATTAGACGCTCTTGTATTTTTTTCGTTAAGTTCCTCGTAATGGTTTTATTGAAGGAAACTTTTATAATCAATAAAATGGCTAAGAGGATAAAAGTAACATTAAGCAAAATCGGGGTTAATCCGCCTCTGGTAAAAGACAGCATAAGAGTAGTAATTACTGAAACCAATCCAGCGTTTCCCAGGATCATGAGAAACATAATTATTTTTCTGCGGACATTATCCTCGAGAACGACTTCCGACTCTTTTGTGGTAAAACCGGTACCGGTAAAAGCTGATAGAGCCTGGAAAAAAGCTCTTTTCTCGTCAAGCCCCGTGAGATTTAACGCGACTGACGCGATTTTCACAATAAGAGCGGAAATTACAATGATCACAATAACCGGGATAACAAATATAAAAGCCATTCTTCTCCTTCCTAGTCTCCGTCTCCAATTTCACCGACGATCTCTTCCAAAATATCTTCTATAGTTACTATGCCGACAACCATATTTTTTTCTTCCACAACTATCCCCATCGGCTGTTTTTTGTGGCGCAGGCGCGCGAGTGCTATATCAAGCCTGTCTTTTTTGTTCACATAAACCGCATCGCGCATAAAATCTCCCGCTTTCCAATCTTGATTCTCTGCTCCCCTAGAAAATAGTATATCGTATATATTGACAATACCCAAAATATTATTTTTGTGGTTTTTATATACCGGGATTCTTGAAAACCCGGTAAGAGAAACCAATTTTTTAAGATCACTAATTGTGTCTATCCTGCTAACCGAAGACACTCGATAAAGAGGTACCATAATTTTTTCAACTATTTTTGCTCCTAAATCCAAAATTTTATGAATACGTTCAACCTCATCTTCTTCGACTTCACCGGTTTTATACCCTAGAAGCAATACTTTCTTTAAGTCAGTTTTTGTTAACATTATCTCTCGCGTAGATTTATTTTTCGCGAAAGGCTTAAGAAAAAATCGCGCTATGGAACTAACCACGAAAATAAGAGGATAAAATAACCGATAAAAACTGCTTGCCGGCACCACTGTGTTGAGCGCCAAACCCATAGAAAATTGCCGCGCTATCATTTTTGGAATGATTTCCGCCAAGATAAGAGTTAAAGGCACCATTACAAGAATCGTTATTAACGGAGAGGTTTTATGGCCAAAGTATTCACCAAACACGCGAGTAGCCGAGATAGAAGAAATAACCACGGCCATATTGGTACCTACAAGAGTTACCCCTAAATAAACTCCTTCTTTCCTTAAAAAATTGTAAAGTTTATTCGCCCGCCGGTCACCCGATTCCACAAGGCTTTTGAGTTTATTCCTGTTTACCGTTGTAAAGGCCATTTCTGAAGCCGTAAAAAAAGCCTGCATCAGTATTGCCGCGAAAATCAAAATCGCATAAATTGTTACCATAGCTAATCTCCCTCTACCCCACTATTCACTACCTATTCCCTGCTCACCGTCACGCTTGTTATTCTATTTTTGGAAACATCATTAACGATTATACTGAACTTTCCTACTTTAATCATGTCTCCCGAGCGAGGAATTTTTCCTATTTTTAAAGTAACATATCCCCCGATAGTATCGACTTCTTCCGTTTCAATGGATAACCCAATTTTTTCGTTTACTTCATCAATATGAGCCTGTCCGCTAACCTCATATCTTTTTCGGTCAATCTTGCGTACTTTTGGCAGTTCAAAATCAAACTCGTCTTTTATCTCTCCCACTACTTCCTCCAAGATATCCTCAACAGTTACTATCCCTGAAGTAACACCATATTCATCCGTGATTATTGCCATATGCAGGCGTTTTTTTTGGAGTTCTTGAAGAAGGCCGTCAATTTTCATGCTTTCCGGAGCAAAAAAAGGTTTTTTCACAATGTCTCTGACAGAAAGATTTTTGTCTAGCAATAAATCTTTGGAATGTACTATCCCGACAATATTATCAAGAGTATGCACATACACGGGATATCTGGAAAATTGGTTTTCTTTTACTTCTTTGATTAGTTCGCACCTCTCCATTGTAAGATCCAGCGCCGATATACCTATTCGTGGGGTCATAATATCCGCCGCGTTTGAGTCCTTAAATTCTAAGATGCCTTCTATCATATCTTTTTCTTTAGCTTTAACTACTCCCTTTTTTTTGCTAACCGAAAACAAAGACCGTATTTCCTGTTTCGTCATTTTTTCACTCTCGGACGTTAACCTAAGCCCGAACCCATTTATGATAGAACGCGCTATATAGTCCAAAACTAGGCGGAAAGGTGTAAACAACCACCCTAAGACCTTCAAAGGCAATGCCGCGAAAATAGAAACCGTCTCTTTATTTGACAACGCGAACATTTTAGGCGTAACCTCGCCAAAAATAAGAATCATCACAGTCATTGCCGCGATGGAAACAGCAATACCCTTCTCCCCCATGATACTGTAGAAAAAATCCGCTAAAACAGCGCTAGCGGCGATGTTTACCAATGTATTGCCTATGAGGATTGTGATTAGAAGCTTATGGGGGTCCAACAAGAGTTTTACTACCCTCTTACCGGACGGATGATTAATCGCTTCAAACTGCCTGAGCCTGATCTTATCCAGAGACAAAAAGGCAGTCTCCGAACTAGAAAAAAACGCGGACGCGGCTAGTAATAATATGAAAAAATATATATCCACCTAATGATTGTTTACTCCGCGCGGGACGACAAACTCTCCTTAACCTTCTGGCTGATAAGCCTGCCGTCGGCACGGCCTCCCACGCGCGCCATAACTATGGCCATTACCCTGCCCATATCCTTTGGGGAAACAGCACCCGCCTGTTTTACAGCTTCATTAACTATCTTTATCAGCTCTTCTTCAGAAATTTGTTCCGGCAGATATTCTTCAAGTATCTTTAACTCTTCTTCTTCTTTGCGTACTAAGTCATCACGCTTGCCTTGCGCGAACTTTTCAATGGATTCTTTATGTTGACGAATCATTTTTTGTACAAGGCTCAAAACCTTTTCATCGTCCAAATCTTTTGTCTTATCAGCGATTTTTTTATTTTTGATTTCGGCAACAAGCATCCTGAGAATCGACAGCCTGGTTTTATCTCCGCCTTTAAGAGCTTTTATTACTTCGTCTTGTATGGTTTTTTCCAACATTACACACAACCTCACATATTTTTTTTATCCGTCCTCGCCTAAGCACAGCTATACAACGTCTTACGGGGTCCAGGTAATCTATGATTAATTTCGCCTGAAGATGATCCAATTCATGCTGAAAAGCCCTGGCATCCAACCCCTCCATCTTTTGAATAAACAATTCACCTTTTTCATTCTTAGCTCGTATTTTTATTTTTTCCGGCCTTGCTATATTGACAGTTAGCCCTGGAAAACTAAGACAGCCCTCTTCCGTCTGAGAACATTCTTTTGATTTTTCAAGAATTTCAGGATTCACGCACGCCCTTAAGCCACTTCCCGTATCAATAACCATCATGCTCAATCCAAGCCCAACCTGAGTAGCCGCGAGGCCAATTCCCTGCCTTTCGTACATAATATCCGCCATTACGCGCAAAGTTTCTTCTATTTCTTCCGTAAAACTTTCAACAGTTTTAGTCTTTATTCTCAAACAAGGGTCCGGATATAGTTTTACCTCTAAACGTTTCATTATTTATTCTTGCATTGGTTATTTTTTCCCAAACTAACTGTACGGATCTTAAAATTATGGCTTTCTTTTGTTTCCAATAAGCAATAGGCCAGTATTACCAACTGGTCTCCGGCTTCGCCTTTTCTAGCCGCGGGGCCATACAGCACAATCTTTCCTGAATCCTGTTTTTCTTCTATCGCGTATGTGGTAATCCTCTCTCCATTGTCAACGTTAAGCACCTGGACTTGTTCGCCCGGCATGATATCAACCGTGTCCATTATCGCTTTATCGATTCCTATGCTGCCATCGTACTGTAACTGCTTATTTGTAACATACGCTTTAGTTATTTTTGATTTACACAATGTCCTTAACATATTTCTCCTTTTCAAATTCTAGATCGTTGACCGTTGATCGTTAGGCCGTTGATCGTTAGCTTGCTGACCGTTAACGGACTAACGGCCAACGATCTTCTGTTTTACCAACTCCGCCACTCTTTTTCCGGATATGAGCATCCCTCCAAAAATGGGGCCCATTCGAGGACTGCCAAAAACCGCGTTCGCGGCCATACCCGCGACATACACGTTGGGAAAAATTTCCCTTGTGTTCATATGCATCGCTCTTTCTCCCACATCAGCCCACATTGACTCTTCACCCACAACACCGCCTGTCTCTGTGGATAATTTCTTTTTGGACTTAGTTTCAAGTAAACGTGAAATTTCACACGGATGGCCTGTGGCATCTATCACAAATTTAGTTTCAATGCTGATAGGATCCACATGCAGTTTGGCTAAACCAACTGCCGACCAGTTTATAACCAGGCCTTTCACTTTGTTATTTTTGATCAAAAGGTCCTCAACCTCCATAAGATTAAAAATCTTAACTCCCGCTAATGACGCCTTTGAACAAAGCGTGGAAACAGCCTGCACTGAGTCCGCCGTATAATAGTCTTTTTGGTACAATTCTGAAGGAATTCCAAATTCTTCCAAGATGTCTC
Organism: Candidatus Omnitrophota bacterium; assembly: GCA_043822245.1. Classification (GTDB taxonomy): domain Bacteria; phylum Omnitrophota; class Gorgyraeia; order Tantalellales; family Tantalellaceae; genus JBDRBY01. The sequence goes on along the minus strand of JBDRBY010000081.1, from coordinate 22,848 downwards.
TCGCCGCACTTTGAACGACAATTTGATTAAACATAATGCCGCCTCCCCACATCCCGCCCCCGATACTGAGTTTTCGTTCAAATAGGGAAACTTTTATTCCAGATTTGGCTAAATAGTAGCCGGCAGTGAGCCCCGCGGGCCCGGCACCAACGATAGCAACATCTATTTTAAGGCATTTAATCAGTTTCTTTGAAAATGTTTCGATTATAGCTTTCGAGATTACAATGTCATTTAACGCTTTCTGTGCCATTCTCTACCCTTTCCTGTTGTTTTTCACCTAATAATACGGTTATGCCCGTTCTTCATAGACTGATTCGTATAACAAATCGCACAAATATTTCAAAAAAACATCTTTTTTCGTATCATCTATTTCAACGATTTCCACTCCCATATCATATGGCGCGTTATCTTCCAGGTTTACTTTGTTCTGCCACACAACTTTCGCGAGAATAGAGACAGGATCATCTAATGACGGGATGTACAACAATATGGACAGACTTTCAGACTCTTCAAACTTTCGGTTTGCCTCAAAATTAAAACCCAGAGGAGAAATGTTTTTAGTAAGCACTTCCTCACTATAGCCATTACCCTTAACGACTATCCTTAAAGGAACGTCTATCCTGACAAAACGCCTTCTTTCAGGTAATTTCAGCTTCATTTTTCTACCGCGCAAAAGTATAACACATCACGCCAAATACGTCAAATACATTAAGCATCACCAGCGTAACAATTTATGGCACTTTCTCTCTCGAACACAGCCTCGGTTTAAACCCAGGCTTTTGAAAATGTCTATATCCCGTCATACTGCCGGTTGTTCTCTTTAAGCCACTTCGCGATACACGTGAATACCTCTTCATTCAGAAATGTTCTGCCAAAACCATATCCCCTGACATTTGTTAAATAGGCATTATTCTCCACGTAATCTTCAAGTCTCTTAAACACCGTTACTTTTCTCTTGCATTCATTTTTAGCAAACTTTTCTTTAATCCCATCAACTACTTGGAGATTAAAATATTTGTCATCTCTTCCAAAAACCGCCAAAAGTGGTTTGTTAAAGGAAAGTATTGTTTCAGCGGAATCGCGTAAAAGAAATTCTCTATATTCCTTCATTGGAATCTTTATTCCTTCAAAAAAACAAAAATTTTCATTATTTTGAACTACCTTCGCAAAGTGGGCTCTTGCTGTTTCCGTTAAATTGTTAATGTCTTCTTCATTAAAAGACTCAAATCCCCTGGTATTGAGCACCACCTGAATATGTTCTTTTAACGCATTTGGAAATAAACTGGATTTTATCAACCCCGGAGGCACCGCCAACATGACACACCCTACGACAGAATCTAAATTAGTAGCCGCTTTTAACGCGATAACGCCCCCTCCTTCGTGCCCGATAATATTAATGGAAAGCTTATTAACATATGGACAAGTCTTTAAATACGCGACAGCGGAAATAATGTTTTGTGTTCTCTTTTTATCATCCAGATCCGTAAAAAATCCCTGACTCTTGCCGCATCCCTGGCTATCATAAGCCATAACAACGAAACCTTGTTGCGATAATTTTTCCGCTAAAGAATCAACAAAAAAACGTTCCGCTTTTGACATCGGTCCGTCTTTTGGAACAATTAAAACGGCATTACAAACCACTCCCCCGTGAGGACGCAGCAGACGGCCTGCCAATATTTGGCCGTCACTTTCAAAAAACACTTCTTCCGGCGTCTTTACTTCCTGAGCGATTTCCCCGATTCCACTACCACTCGCGTTTTTCTTCTTTTCCTCAGACTCATTTGCAACATTTGCCTCTACAACGGAAGTCTTCGGTTGAAATATTTTCTGTACACAATCTGACCAGAAGGTTAATTGTCTTACCATAGCTTTTATCCGATTAACGGGATTTTTTATACAATTTGTAAGGGTAAATCTCAGTCCTAATTTTTTTATTTCTAAAGCCAAAATTTCGTGATTATATTTTGACAAAAATACTTTCGCCTTTGGCAGTATCTTTGAGCTGATTATGTAACTTTCCGTTTCAACCCTGCGACCCATTACGGGAATATATTCATCCTGGAGAAACCTGACTGTTATCTTATCGATTAGAGGAGGAATCATTTCCTCTATCGGGATATAAACTTTAAAAAACTGCGCGCCTTTTTTCCAAAAATTATACCTCTCCAGCAAAGCTTTATATAACATAATGTCATCTGGAGAAAAAACTATAGTTTTATACCCTATTTTAACATTTTCCAGATTAACGAACCTCGGGTGCTCCAAAAATAAAGAATCGGCTTCTCCCTTTTCTTGAGTAATCATAACTAATCGCTTTTGCCATTTTTCATCGTATGTTTCTCTAACAAATTTGAGAAATGACGCGTCTTTCTTTTTTAAAAACATCCTTTCCGTTACTTTAGAATAATTTAAAAAACAAGGAAACGCCCCTTTACTTTTAAAAATTATCTTATCCTCTGTGACATATCTGTCCACCTTAACTGTTCCTAAAACTTTGTCTTTGTTGTCCACTACATCATAGCTATACCCTTTATGTCCGCTCAAATCGATATAGAAAAACGTCATCCCCATAAGAGTAATCATAAAAAAAACGGACAGAAAAAATACTACAGTTATCTTCTTCATAAAACACCAATACCTGAAATTGAATAAACCAACTTTATCTTACCCTCTGAATTATTTCTGGCAAATTCCATTCTTGAAAAAAATTGAGAGATAATCTCACGGGGACAGTTTTTCAATACATGCCTGAACGGCAAACTTTCTCCCGGCATAAGGACATTTATTGTTTCTCGTATGCTCGAAAATAAAACAGGCGCGCCAAAATTCTGGCGCGCGAACCTTTCGCCCAAAGGACAGAACCAGTCTTTATAAACAACTGTCCCATCAGATTTTAAAAATGATGCTTCTATCAGGATAGAAGTCACAACTTTATTCGAATTGTTCTTAATGCTTCCTTCGATAAAAGGCACATCGGGGAAAGATTCCTTCTCTTCAACTTTAACCCGCACATTAGATAAAACTATATCTTTTTCAAATAACTCGGCCGTCAATTTACATATCGAGTCGCTATAATTCAAAGCATAACTGTCCTTCTTCCACTGTATGTAGAGCATATAACCCAGAAGTGTACAAACAAAAACAACTGTAATGACAATGGAGGAAAAAAGAATAACAGACAGGTGTTTTCGTTTAATAAACATGATTGTTTTTAATTTCATCCCTGTAAATTGCTCGAACTTTATTAAAATAGGATACTATTTCTTGAGAAGCGTAATCCGGATATGTCCATGGATGGGACTTAAAAGTGCCTCCTTGAAAAAAAAGAGTTATTTCCGCGAATATTTTTCCTCCTATGTACACGCGATGAGAGTAATCTTTCGTAGAGAGCAGCACAAGTTTTGCTTTCGTAACATACCCTGGATCTATGTTTACGACTCTTTTTCCATTTTTCTTAAAACTATCTTCGATTTTATTAGTTTCTAGCTTTATCTTGTAGATTTTTTCATTATCCACCAATCTTTTAAAACACATGAGCTGTCTTTTTAATGGTTCGCCGAATTCCTCACTATAATAATCCGTAAAATCAAACGGAAGTATCGTATTTACAGGCTCGACCTTTCCATATTTTTTGACTAAACACTCTTCTGCCCGCCAACGGCAGTCTTCATCTTTAAAGATTATACTCACTGCCAATTTGACCGGTTTTTGTTTTACCAAAATCCCCATATCAAAAATTATTCTCCTATTATCTCTGCTATTGGCTCGCGCTCAAGCGGAATGGAAGGACCGATTAACTCTGTATTAATTTTCGGCTAATGTATTGCATGAGTTGTTTTCTCTCTTTCGGCAAAAGGCTGCTAAAAAAAATAGCAATATCATACTGTTCTACCTTGCCGTCTTTTTTAAGCGAATTCTCTCTTACAACAACTCCTTCAACATTCATAGTTACAGAAGATGAGTTTTGTTTGGCAGGAAGAACAAGAACAACCTGTACTCGTGTCATCAAGGGTATGCGTTCGGCCACCTTACAATAAACACCTGAAGCGCTTAAATCCAGACTTTGTGTAATAGTATTGAAGCCTTCCCCTGACAGTTTAACAGACACATTTTCGTCTTTCACGCGCGGATAGTTTCGGCGTTCATTTTTATGTTCCATCTTATCCTCCTATTCGTCTCTCGTCGTTCGTCGCTCGTTGTTCGCGTCTTATCCCGGGGGCCATGAAAAAACTCTGCCTCCCAGGAGATGCGCGTGCAAATGAAAAACTTCCTGCCCAGCATTTTTACCACAATTTACGACCACACGGTATCCATCTTTATCTAAGCCCTTTTTATGGGCAACTTCTTTAATTCTCGCAAACAAGTTACCAATTAAAACAACATCTTGACACGAGATATCATTCAGAGTAGAAATGTGCTTTTTGGGTATAAAAAGGAAATGAACCGGAGCCTGCGGTTTGAGATCCTTAAACGCCATAACCTCTTCATCTTCGTAAACCGTCTCGGCATTTACATTCTTTTCCACCATTTTGCAAAAAATACAATCATCCGCCACAATGGACATATTATAACACGCGCCTTGTATTTTTCAACAAGATAAAAATCAAATGTAGAGCGTGCCGCCTTCGACAAAGCCGCAGGCGTGGTCTAAACCCCGCCCGTGGTTATCTACGCGTCTTGCGAATTTATTTTTCTTTCTTTCTGTCCGCCTCTATCTTTCGCTTATAACACTTTTTATTGCAATAGAAAGCGTCATCGCGGTAATACCACAGCTTCTTCAATAACGCCTTGCTACATCCTGCGCATTCGGCAGGTTTAAGAGGGGCCGTACGTTTAGGCTGGTTCGCGTCACCCTTTTTTTCTTTTGGAGATTCTTTCTTCTTTTCTTGTTTGGAAGACTCCTCTTGTTTCGGCTTTTCTTCCTTATTTTCAGTTTCATTTATTTCATCTTTTTTCTGTTCATCTAAGTTCATTTTTCCTCCATTATTCATTGTTTTTTTCAGGACCCTCGTTTTTTATCCAATTTTTATAAATGTACTCAAGCACTCTGCTCTTATCCTCGTTGCTAATTTTTTTAAACTTAACACCTCCCTGATATTGCATATTATCTGAAACTGCCGCGCTTGTCCAGGCAATCTCACCCTCAACCACTATCGGAACATTATCTCCGGGAATCATCATTTCTATCTCAAGAGCTTTCCCCTGAGAAAAAGGGGAAGCGCTTAATATGCCTATTCCTTCTTTGCAAAAATTGTTTACTTTTAACTTTTTTAACGCTTTTCCTGTATAGCATACCGCCTCAAGCAAAACATCAAACCGCATGTATTTTCTCTTTTCTCCCATAAGTTTTCCTTTTTTTGTAGAAACGTCTCCTAAAACGGAAAAGGAACGACGTCTAATCGCTCCCTTTTCGTCCAAATGATTGATTAATCATCTTCGTAAAATTATTCACTAAATACAAATTCAGGCTCTAAGACAGGCTCATATTCTTCTGGTATTGGAAACGGAAACGTCACTGCCTCATAGACACCAGCGCCCGTTCTAACTATTGTCATACCAACACCTTTGGCCAGACCCATCGTAAGGCCAGAGAGCACATTTTCTTCAACGCTTGTTTCATAGATATTTTTGGGGAGCTCTACCCAACCCGTCAAGACATTAGCAATGCCCCTGCTTAATTTTTTCGCTGGATCCTGAGCGTAACACTGAGCGGCCATACCTACCATAGATACAACAACGCAACAAACAAATAACGTTTTTACTATCCTCTGCATAATTTTTTCACCTCCTTCTTCGAAATAGACTTAAAAAATCCAATCGCCGTGGAGTATATCACGCGCGTTTTTGGATGTCAAGTTTTAGCAATTGAACCCGCTTGAACAAGATTGGCTACGCGCTGTTTATCTTCCTTCAGTATATCTAAAAATTCCACACCAACGTCATATGTGTTTTTCTCTAATTTCTTTACGCAGTGTTTTTTCACCACCCATACTATTGTTCCTTTACATAAAATTATATCTCCTCCATCACCTAATGCTATCTCAAGAGATATTCCCTCAAAAAGCTTAAACTCCTTTTCCACAATCACGCATACCCCTCCAGTTCCAATGTTTTCGGTAAAGGCTTCAATCGGCTTTTCTTGATCTTCGCCATGCACCTTAATCAAACATGTGTATTTAACCCTGGGGAATCTTCTCTCGTCCATTCCTTCCCATACCATAGTACCTCAAATATACCTAATCGGCGCGGAAAATGCAACCTACAGAAATAGTTGACGACAAAAATTTGGCAGAGACGCAATTAATCGCGTCTCTACGGCTGCTTTGCCTGAAATAAACAGCGTGATGTTTCCCCCTTTTCAAAGGAGGACCACGGGGTATTTTTTTAAATTAAAATTTCTATAATTCAGTAAGTTAGAGGGAAACAATACTTAATTCATTTCTCTGTTTGCCATAATTAAGTATTGTGTCCCCCTAACTTACCGCATTTTTAAAGCATTCAGATAAATATTGAGTCGGAACATAGTGAATATGCTCTTCGCCGAATATAACCGGGATAGAAAAAGATTGGTTAATATCTCTCCAGACAAATGGTTCCCATTTTTCCGATGGCTCTTCAATCTTTCTTTCTGAAAGAACGTACCGACTATGTTTATCCTGAGATGCGTCAACAAGGAGTACATCTTTACCTAGGCTAAACCGTCCCACCGTAACTTCCTGTTTGAGCCAAGGTCTGACTTCCGATATAGCTGTTTCGATACTATTTGCTAAATAAAGATAGGAAATCCCTTTAGGATTTATTCTCCCCTCTATCGCCTTTCCGCTAAGTGGAGCATCTATTTCCGGTGGAGGCAACGGATTAATATCAATTCTATATTCACCTTGATCATCTTCATACTCATGTTCATCGCTACCGATACGCGCACGGCATAATACCGATCCTGATTTTAAAAGATGCTCCCGTTTCTTAGCTGTGAACAAAACCGTTTCAATAAATCTTTTCCATTTCTTGCTCAAAACATATCTATTCTGTTTCAAAAGATAGGTACAGAATCCACCCCACTCATCCGGTGAAACAAATTTAGAATTTCCCAAAATACTTTCTTCGGCAATTAGCTCGTTATCAATTTCAGATATGATTTTTTTGGTCATTTTACTCTTAATTATTTTGGACTGCGCCGCACGACACCGGAATTACATGAAATCCTTAACTGTACTATTGATTGTTAAATCAATATCGAGAAGTTCATTTTTACTCACTTCTCAAATATTTATCTATTCTCGATTTCAATTTATCTTCGTTCTTTTTCTTAATCTCACATTGCCAAACACAAAAATAATTCCATCCGAGTTTTTTTAATTCTTTATAATTTCGTTTGTCCCGTACAAAATTTCCTTGAATTTTATCTTTCCAAAATTTTTCGTTAGATTCCGGCAACTTAGATCGACTACACTTCTTACATCCGTGCCAAAGACATCCGTTAACGAATATTACCTTTTTGCGCCTATTAAAAACTATGTCCGGGTTTCCAGGTAAACTTTTCTTATGTAAACGATAGCGATACCCCATAGCATAAATCATCTTTCTAACCGTCAATTCGCACCCGGTATCTTTAGTGCGAATCTTCTTCATTATCTCAGTTCTTTTGCTCGGAGAAAAGATATCAGCCATAATTCACAACCAGGTGATCCAATATGTTTTTCGCTTGCAAACGACAAAATTCCGGAGGCAATGCATTCCCTATCATTAATGCAATCTTAGTTTTAGTTGCATTTTCCGGAAACTCATAATTCATAGGAAAAGTTTGCAGTAGAGCTGCCTCACGAGCAGTAATAGCTCGATGCTCAGACGGATGTAAAAAGCGCCCTTTTGAGGGATTAAGACAACCTCCGGTTATCGTAGACGAACAATCATCCCATTTAAGCCGACCGTAAATGTCATTGAATCCGACATTGTCGCGTTTATGACATTTCAAAATATATTTTTTCGGTAAATCAGTTCTACTGCCGCCGTCCTTAGGTATCAATCTAATCATCTCCATTATTTTATCAGTATGTTTCGCTACTATTTTATGGAGTGAATCTTTCGTTTCTTGTATAGATTCGATGGAACCAATACACATTGCCACTGTTTTCTTGATATTTACACTGGGCGCAATTTTTATTTCATTAAGCAAAGAACCTACCACAATCAATCTTTTCCTCCGTTGAGGCACTCCGTAATCAGCTACGTTGACAACTGCAGTATCAAGTCGATAGCCCATTCTTTCTAATTTCTTAATCATATTTTGAAATTTGAAATAATTTTGCAACCCCGGCACATTCTCCATCATGATAGTTAACGGTCTGAGTTTTTCAATAAATCGGTAATACTCGTCGACTAAGGAATTACGCCCATCCCGCACTGATCTTTTTTTATTTAGCCTTCTCAAAGAAGAAAAACCTTGGCAAGGCGGACAACCGGCTAATAAATGTACCGGCTCGCCTCCCAATAGTTTTTTCACTTCGGATGTATTTACCAGCTTAATATCGTTCTCAAACACAGTAACACTGGGATGATTAAGCCGGTAAGTCGCAACGGCAACCGGATCAATTTCGCAAGCCGCTATTGTACAAAATCCGGCTTGCTTCAATCCTTCCGACAATCCGCCGCAACCGGCAAACAAGTCTATGGCATTATATTTATTTCTAATCACGTCTCTCTCTTTACGGAATTATCAAGCCTTTTAAATAAATGGGACAATAAACTAAGTAAGTCTAAGCAATCTTTTTCTGAAAACAAACCGGATATTCTTAATTCATCATGTTCCTCATGTGATAATGGATTACGTCCTCCAGCTATAATACCTTGAGACAAATGTTGTTGTCCACTTTGGATATTATTCTTAGTGTCTGCTGTAAATTCACCGTCATCTTGTTTTTTGTAATTGCCTATAACATCTAAGTCACCCGCTGCTTCTTTGAATACAGCCCCCATTAAACTGATATCGGGAGTTACAGTGCTACCGGACTTTTGTTTAACTGAATCTGCATATTTTTTAATGGCCTCGATGAAAGCAGTATAATAATCTTTATTAATATAGTACTGCTTAGATTTTTCTTGCACAACAGGATGTAAATGACGCCAATGTAAAAGAGGATATTCAGGCACAATTTCGTGTAGAGCTTTTATTATAGGAGTAAATTTCTCAAGCGCATCTTCTCCACCTAATGTCTCAATAATTTGTGCTGCATTCGCTTTTACATCGTCAGGCATTGTATCTATCCATTTTCCAGTATCAATTCCGGTTTTCTCTTTTAAATCTTTGTCTTTTTTTTCCTTTCTTTTCTTTCTCCAATCCGCATTAATTTGTGAAACTATTCCTGAAAGAAATTTTCTTAATTTAGTCATATCGGGATGTTCCCAATCTATGGATTGACGATTCGTTGATATAACATCATCGTCTAAGAGATCTATAAAATCTACACTTATCCATCCGGTAAGGTATTGAAAAAAGTGGCTTGAAGCGCTACTGGAGAAAAATTCAGGAGCATTTACAAGCTTTCCTCTCGAAAAAAGAGTTATCCCTCTTAGACCAGAAGAAGGTGTAATCGGTTTTTCCGAAGTTATTAGGTGCCCGTTTATTTTTCCGTGATATTCAGATTCTGAAGGTACCAATAATGTTGACCCAAGATCCCACTCAAATTCCTTATCCAATAGGCTATATTTTCTCTTATTATCTACTGAGATTCTGTCTCCCGAAGGTGATTCAAGAACCAAATTAAAACTTTCATCGAAAATAAATATTCGAGATAAACTGTCCGCTAATCCATTAAAATCAAATGGTGTTTTTCGTTTTAATCCTGTCAACGTAATTATCGTCCCATCGGCATCGCTTGTGCTAACGTTAATGCTATTTGCTCTAGGTCGATAACTACCCTTTGCTATCATCAAATCATCCCATGCTAATACAAATTCATTTTGCGTTCCGGAATGTTTTGTTGAAATTGTAATAGTTTTGGCAAGTCCAAACAGCGCGAGTTTTCCAAGACCTTTTTTACCGGTAGGCAAGCGCTTATGCTTTTCTGAACGATTATCTCCTTCAGCATCACGCCTGTTTCTACCAATTACTAGAAATTTACTATTGATTTCATCGTATGCGATTCCTATTCCATCATCTTCAATCCGTATTTCCTCTGGATTTCCGTCTTTTTCGATCAAAGTAATTGTAACATTAGTTGCGTCAGCATCATACGCATTTGAAACAATCTCCGCCAATGCGGGCGCAAGTCTAGAATACATTCGTACACCAAGATGCTTTATTGTCTGAGGATCAAACCGCATTTCAAATGGTGATTCAGTCATACAACTCTCCTCGCTTTAAATTTAATCTATGCATCTTTCAATCATCCTTTTTAAACTTCTTTCCACACTTTGGGCATTCGACCTCGTCATCGAAAAACAAACTACAGGGCACATCGGCCCCGCAATGCGGGCATTTCACGACATCCGCGCCCATAACAAAATCGTATCCCAAAAACTCATCAAATAAATCATCCGGCATAATCCTTCTTCATCATCCTCATATTTTCCCTTCTTTCAGGCCCTCGAACCAACTCACATATCCGTCCGGCTTAAGAAGGTCAAATGTATAGAATTGCTTTATCTCTCCTACGTACTGCCTGTCAAAATTACCCGGCAGGGGATCCTGTAGCTTCTGATTAACGGCTTCAAAATGAGCCTTTGCCCACTCGGCCTTGGCTGGCGTTGCCTCGTCATCATCTTCATCAGATTTAATTTCTACAACTCTGACGATGGTCTCGATGCCTTTTTCTTGCAGATCTCTTAACGCATCTAAATGTCTTACCGCACCTTTCTTTTTCAAAAGGGCAATATAATCATCCAAATTAATCTTAATGAAAAAATCAGGGTTAAATCCACGACGTACCCGATCCTTTCCTTTCCTCCAATATTCGTAATCAATCGAATAAAACCCTTTATCCGGAGATTTTATCCAAGCATTCAAATATTGCGAATGTTCAAGCAATCGAAAAACAAACTCCTTTTCGGGCGTATGGGTAACAAGAATTGTGCTTTGAGGCGTCTTAAACACTGACGGATTGACAATGTAAGGCGGCCGGTCATCGTTCTCTATCAATGCTCGAACATACTCTTTATGTGTCCTGAGCAAACCGATTGGATCAAAAGGGAAGAGAGTTTGCTGTGCGTTCGGCTTTCTATTACCGGCAAGGTGTTTGAGCAGCGCTTTTGTTTTTTCATCTACTTCCTCTTGATACGATTCGCTGATAAAAGCCGTTGCATCGCGCTCCAGCTCTCCGACCCGTATTGATCCGCGCTCTAATTTTTGCGTGCTGGCAGGTACAATATCGCCCTTGATGTTTTCGAATACACGTTTTTTCTTGCCTCGAGGCAGAAATTGATTAAAGAAAAGGTCTATCTGCTTTTTATTATCCTCCGTTAAACCTTTATCCGGAATCTCCGCTTTTTCCATAGCGGCAAGGATAGCGCTCCGGATCTCATCCTCTTCCGGACAACGCTTATAGTCTCCATTCCCAAAGTCAAAATGTATCCCCTCGTATTCCCTGTTTTTAAAACGGCGGTAACGCGCGTCCACCAAAGCATCGACTGAAATGGTCTTTTTTTTAAGGGCATATTTCTCTGTGCCCTTAATCCGTTCAATAATAACATTTTCATCAACGTCATACTTTGTCAATACGAGCTCTCTTACAGGAAGAGGCAACTGATCCTTTTCATCGACATCTTCAAATTTAACTCCCGATAAATAATTGAGATTAAAAAGCGAGAAATGATGTTTGCTTCGCCAGTTATCTTTATCAACTATCGGCAACGGCTCGGATAAAATATATATATCAGAATTTGTAACCGCATCCATCAGCTCTTTTATATGGCCGGCAAACTTCTCATGATTGGTTACGGTTAGCCAAGGATAGGTCTGAAGGATATCAACATTAAGAACCTTGCGCGGGATACGCAACCCCCTGCCCAGCACCTGTGATATCAATAACTTTGAACTAAATATCCGCTCTTCCATCGGGACGATCTGAAAAACATTGTCTACATCCCATCCTTCCAGAAGCTTACCTACAGAAAAAATAAATTCTACTTTGCCGCCAATTTTGTTCGGATCGGTCTCCTCAATATTGTCAAGCTCGCTTTTATATTCTGATGTGGAAATGTTGCTGGTAACACAAATCACTTTTGCCCGCGCAATTTGCTCAATTTCTGATTCTGATCCAACAGCACCCCATTCTTCCTTCTCCCATTTTACGAGGAAGCGGATAAACTCCTCCGTACGCGTCTTAGCGTTATTCTGCGTAGGACAATAAAAAACTGTTATTGGTTTAACTTGCCGCTTTCCGTCTCTTTTATATGAATATCTCTCGGCATTTTCGAGGTGCTTTTTCAAGACTACAGCAAACCGTTTTTCTGTCGTCCATTGCATTGCCCCGTCATCCGTTTCCACATTGATTATGGGATTAACATCTTTGATATATTTCTCATTAATAGCCGTACGGATATTGTAATCGAAAATAACATCAGCAAAATAATCATCTTTATTGTAAGGCGTGCCTGTAAACCCAATATGCCGGGTGATTTCTCTATTTTTTTTAAGGAACTGCATCCAAAGCCGTTCAGCCTTTTCTTCCGATTCATTTCCTCTATCCGCGTCAACCTCCTGATCCATCTCAAGCGCCTTTTTTATATCATTAAAATTCAAATGCGAATAGGCATGATGAATCTCGTCTCCTAAAACTAACACCTCATCAGCTCCCTTAAAAAGGGTATCCCGAATCCCTCCTACGGAATAAATGGCATTAATATTCTCGATAGTGATACTGCCGTCTTCGATGGCATCGTTATTTGTTAAAAGGTCTATCGCTTTGCCCTGATATTCTTTTGGCAACCGGTCATTCCAGTCTTTTTTATTCATGAAATCTTGGAATTTATCACGAAGCCCTTCCTCGATAATTGTCGATGAAGGCCCCAAAACCAAAACTCGCTTTGCCAACCCCATTATTAAAGACAAATAAGCTACCGCAAAGATAACATATGACTTACCGGTGCCGGTCGCCATATGAACGACACCGGATATCCTGTCGGCAAGCGGCAGATGACCAAGCATAATTTCTTCGGATCCAAACCGTTCTCTTAAATGCTCTTTTTGAGCGAAGTTTTCATTTGCCAATGCGACAACATTCTTATATCTTCCGCCCCACAAATAGATCATCGTATGTTTTATTGCCTGATACTGATATTCCCTGCCACCGGACACAGCACGAACATAATCCTCAATGTCTGAAAAACGGAATTTATCGTAATTGCATTTACGGACATTAATATCCAACGTATGCTCGGAAAGATTAAGTTTTTCTACCGTCTTTATTCTCTTTGTTTTAGCCATAATTATTCCAGCTCAAATGGTTTTGATTCATTGCCATGTTTATCAATAGCGATGAGTCCAACCTTTTTAGTGAGATTATCGATTTTCACCAAACCGTCTTCACCAATCTCCTTTGCGAACACCGTCACATCCATATCAAATGGTTTTCCTGCCTCATAATCCATATCGACCAATAACATGGCGATCCCGGAATATCCCTCAAACCTCTGGCCTTCCTTATTGAGGATTTTGGTTTCAAATTTTGTTATTTGAAGGCCGCCTTTTACACGCTTTGCCTTTAATTTCACATCTTCATTAAAATAAAACGCGGTAGAAGTAATCAGATTATTTACATTGTCTTGAGAGCTCGGCTGTTCCTGAAGCTCTAAAGTACGTGATATATCTTCCAAGACTTTGTACGGAAAAGTCAGCATTTGAAAATTGACGTCTTTACCGTCTTGATTCTTAACCACGGTATCCCCGATATTTGTGCAGGATTCAGGCGTAATGATATAATAGTCACCCTTTAATCTGCCACCAGATTGCGCAATAATCCCGCGCAGATAGCTCTCATCAATCTTGACGTCTTTTAAAAATTGATCATCCCAAACAGGATAAACCTCAACTGGGTCGCTGTCTTTAAGGGCATGTATATTCGCTAATTTGTATTTCTTGACCTTGTCATCATCGCGCGAAAGCTGGAATAAGCCTAAAACAAAATCAATATACATTTCCTTGTGTTTCCGCAAATCCATCACATGCGAAAAGTCGTAAGCTCCGGATGACACAATACAAAATGGTTTGGATGCTTTCTTATACGGATCCCCTTTTTTGACAATGACTTTGCCGGACTTATCCTTCTCATCCACCAATGCATTTGATTCGCCGATGCGAAGCATTCTCCTTTGCATGGTGTAAATAGAGTGTTTACCAAAGTCACAGGCAATCCAGCGACGCCCAAGTTTCTCTGCAACAGCAGCGGTTGTGCCGGAACCAGCGAAACAATCGATAACTAAATCTTCAATATTTGAAGATGCTGTAATAATTCTTGAAATAAGAACTTCTGGTTTTTGAGTCGGATACCCAACTCTCTCCAGTGACATATTATTAATAAAAGGGATTCTCCATACGTCGCCCAATGGTTTACCTTTCAAATCATCCAAGTACTGGCGACGCTCACCTCGCTTCATGTACCTCCTATTATTTTCATCAATATTTGAAAACTTCTCTTCGTAGCCCTCCGGATATTCCCCCCATACTTTATTAAAAATATAGCTTGAAGGATTTTTTGTATACCAAAGAATCACCTCATGATCACGTATCCAATTGTTAGCTATACTCTTAAATCCAGAGACGTTATCAAAATACCAAATAATTTCCCTTTTGAAACAGTTAGGCATAACCTCATCAAGCATAATTTTTGCATAATGCACCATTCGTGCATCAAGATGTAAATAAATCGAACCATTTTCAGCCAACAGCTCATGTAAATATACCAAGCGTTCTCGTAAACTTTCTATAAATTCTGCAGTATCCACTTTGTCGGAATAGCTTCTTTGGGCATCTTTACCACCAAATTCTCCTTTTGTCGCAAATGGCGGATCAATATAAATAAGCTTAACTTTCCCTTTAACCTTATTTTTTATAATCGAATCAACGTTTTTATAACACGTCTTCAAAAACTGCAGATTGTCACCCTGAACAATAAGATTTCTCCATTCGCCATTCTTCATATCACCAAAACACCGCACATTCTGAAGTGGCGCGGCGCCAATACCGGCTCCTGCTTCTGCCAGAATCGTTGCTTTAGATCGCTTGCCAGCGTATTCCAATGTGGGAACCTTGGCTCTATCAAGCGCCTGCACATCAAACTTCTCGGCAGTGACGGGAAAAAGCTTTGGCAATAGATCAGGGGACGGCTCAACCCCTTTATTCAAGGCTTCAATAAGCTTACTCTTATCTTCTGGAGTTAAATTATTTTTTGGCATAAGTTTGCAATTTCTCCTCTAATAAACTATTAAGCGCATCGGCTTCAGTTTCATCCTTAGCTCGCGGCCGTAAATTAAACTTATTAATACGCAAAAACGGGTAGCCATAACTTTCAAGTTCCAGCTGTCGCGCAGTATCATAATCCAGATAGCTTTGAGAAAAATTTAGGCTATTTACCTCATGCGGATTATTGAAATGAAACTCCAACCCATCGTATTCCAAAATAAGCGTTTCTTCTTTTCCTCCCTCTGAATATGTCAAAAGAAAATCTGTGCGATATTTAGGAATATACACTTTATATTCCGCTGAAATATATTTCCCAATATCAAACTGCGGGATTATTTTAATGTAATCTCTGTGATCCTTTACAAATTTGGTATCCAAGAGAAGCGCATATAGCTTCTTTTCCATTGGTGAACCAAACACGGATTCATCTTCAATAAAAAAATCGTTCTTCTTGTTTGTTTCCAATACTAATTGATAATGTTTAAGCGCGTCACCAAGACGAGTATTGCTAAATTGCTCAATCGGCTGACTATGAACAAAAACCATAGTATCTTTGGCGCGGCTAAAGCCAACATTAAGACGCTGCATTTTAAGGCTTCGAATGCTATCTGCTGCTCCACCAATAACCGGATAGATGCTAGCCAGATTCGCATTCTTCAAATTCTTATCTTCCACGAAAGAATAATACACGATATCGCGCTCTTCACCTTGTACATCACCAACAAACCAAATAGCGAGTTTATGGTCGCGCCTGAGCGCGGCCATATTAAACTTTTCATTGATCGATTGCTCCATCCGCGCCTGCTGTTCTTTGAATGAAGTAATAATACCGATAGACCCCTTGAAACCGGCATCTAAACGTTTTTTAATATCACTACAAATCGTTTCAATTTCATCGAGATTGGTATTGGGCCCAGCAAGACCTTGCGTGGAAACGTTAATAAACTGTAATACCTCCCCAATTGGTTTGGTGCGGATCCGATTGACAACCAACTCCATCTGCGCTTCTTTATAAAAGAAATCGTTTGAGTATCCGATTATTTCGGAAAAACTACGAAAATGCTCTTTAAGTGAAGTGGTGTAGTTTGCTATTGCCTTAGCAAAAGTAAGTGTAGAAGTGCGGATATTAAAAGTCTTCAACCAAAGGACTGTCCCATCCTGCGGCTTAAGCAAGATATCGCTCTCCTGTTCATCTACAGGGACTTCTTTGGAAATTTCATCTACAAGTTCTTTCTTGGCCACCTCCGACACTGTAATGCTATAATCATCCGCGTAAGCAGTAATAATTTCACTAAAATAACTGGCTGAATACCTTGAACTCACATTGGTTGCGCTCACGGCGCCGTATTGGTATTCATCACCGAATATCACAACCTGCTTAGCGCGCAAGATGAGCGAGATGGAGTCGGCAATAGATACTTGTGAAGCTTCATCAATAATCAATACATCAATCAAGCCTTCTTCCATAGGGAAATGCTTTGATATGGTGCTTGGCTCGGCGATGATACATGAAATGCTGTTTAAAAGAACTTTGGACTCATCTACAGTGAACCTTTTTCCACCCTCATATGAAACTTTGATTCTAGCCATCTCACCAAGATGATTATTGAGATTCTTTAAACGAATATCATTTTGATGCTCAATATCTTTTTGTTTAAGTTTATAGTACGTCTGTATGTCCTGTAAATTGATCGCAGATGCACGCACATTTTCTGAAAGAAAATAATGTAATTGGATCCACTGCCATAATTTTTTAATCTTCTCGTCATGTCCATCCAGCTTTGTAAGCGTATCAAGGCTTTCTTCATATATTTCAAAGTACTTAAGTATCACGCCATAGTGCTTAAAAAAAGCACGCAGTATTTGATACATTTCATCGCTTACCAGATCATGCGCCTCACTATATTTTCTGAACACTTCATATACATCACTGATGCCTTTATCGTGGTTGCCGGGTAGAGTCCGATATGAAGCCAATAACGTCTGGTATTTGCGCATTGATAATGCAAAACAGATTTTATCTACTCCCGACGAAAGATCTGCAATGGTCACATTTTCTTTTTTGATATTGAGAATTCTTGAAACTTCTTTGACCACGCTGGCAAACTTCAAACTGGCAAACTGAGCAAGCAATGATTTCAACTCTTCTTCTTTAGGTGCCTTGCCCAACATTTTCTGAAACAAACCAATAGTTGTATGTTTTGTGGTTATTTCTGAGATTTTGATATTGTGTTTAAAATATTTTCTTAAACCATCTAATAATTTTGGGAAATCTAACGGAATCTCGGTTAAAGTAGTCTCACCGTGCTGTGAATCTTCAGGAATTTGATTTAATTTTTCACAGGCGTCCAGAAAATCCGGTATCTTACCCTTCTGGTCAATGAGATATGCATATTCTTCCAAGCTGGTACGTAAAAGCTTTTGCAAAGCGCCAGACGCTATAAATCCAGAGATCTTTTCAAAATCAATTTTTTCTACAGGGCAGGCAATAGCTGATAAAATATTTGCGATAGTTGCATCTGCCACCAGCTCCCTATCCAGACAATCAAATTCAACGGTTTTCCGAATAATCTCTTCATATTTTCCTGATTGCTGTAACTTCCGCGCAATTGCTTCGATAAGCTTATTGCCAAGTTTTTTCTCATCACTTTCTGTTGCTTCTTTATTGTACTCAAGCGCACGCTCATTGGCAGCGCCGACAACTGCATTCTGCAAAGTGTTTTGTAGATTATTTACCGACCCTGTTTCCTTATCCATGCGCACTATTGACGGTTTTGCTTGTGGATGAAGATTCTTATATTTATCAGTAAGCATTCGATCAATAACGTCAAGCGCCTCTTGTTTATGCGATGTGATAACCACAGACTTCTTTTGTTCGTTAGCCCAATATGTTATAGCGGCAATGGTATGTGACTTACCTGTCCCAGGAGGGCCGTCCACAACGATGATATGGTTCTTTTCATTAGCCAAAGCTAGCAATATACGCTTTTGAGAATTATTAACCGGAATCGGGCTATCTGAAACGTACCTCGCAGGGCTTTTGAGAGAGTATTTTTCTAAATATTTCTTATCAACTTCTTCTTGGTGATTAGGAACTTTTCCCTGCACATATTGATCTATAAATTCAGAAAACCGGCTTGACTCTCCCAGCTCCATCTTAGTCATGAGTTCGGAATAATCTAAAAGCTTTTTATCTTCATTTATAACAGTCTGGAGGCCTATCCGGTTTTTTATTACTGGGAAGCTTTCATTCGCGTGTGTTATGCGAGCAAAGGATGGTTCCAAAATGAATGGTTCTTGAAATCCATATTGTACTTGGATAAAGGTTTCCATTGCCCCTAAATGGTCTTTGGTGGTAGCAATAGAGGACGCGCGAGGAACCGTTAAAACACTATCAAATTTAAAATAATTAACGGCCGGAGTGTTTAAAAGCATCAAATTCCTGGGGAATGAGAGCGTCACTTCTGAATTTGAAGTTCGATATTCAACTTCTACAAAATACAGCGGATATGCCTCACTATCCCTTTCAAGCATGTGGAAAAAAACAAAAAGAGATCCAAGCCGTGCGAAATCAGAATATTTTTGGAAATTGTAGTACAAATCATAAATAACGATGTCTCCAATTGATTCAGAAAAATACTTCAACACGTCTACTATATACTGTTCACATCCAGAGAAATTGCTCCCGATTCTTTTAAGCTGTTCAAATTGCTGAGTTACATAATTAGCCACGCCAAAAATTGAGGATGTTGCATATTTGATATTAAGTTCATCTTTTTTCTGATTTACAATTTTTTCCTGAAGTTCATTTAGCAATCTCTCAAGCTGACGTCGAAAAGCAATATTAAAAGTTCGTATTCCTTCTTTTTGAGACAACTCCTTCTGCTGAACAAGCAATGCTTTTCCTTCATCGGTATCTTGAGCGATTCCGAGGTCACCATCATCACCCAAAATAAATATTTTATTTTGTTCAGCAACTTGCGTATATTCATTAAGGATACATTTTTTAAGATAATCCTTATTAAATTTCCCCTTCAAAAGCTTTTCAATCTCTACAAAAAGCAAGTCTTTAGGAATCAAAATAGTATATTCACCCTGCTTAATCACAACGGGTGATAACTCTCCGTCTTTAATCTTCTTGAGTAATGTTAATTGAAATTTCGGAAAAAGAGAAAGGTCAAAGGTGAGTTCATTATTCGTCCATTTATAATTAATAAGCCGCCTGAAATTAAACCGCGTTTCTGTAAACGTGGCAAAATAATTTAGTATTTCTTTGGGTAGATTTTTCATATTAACTATTCACCCTTCGCTCTTTCCCGGGATTTTACCTTAGCAAAAGGATATGATTTAGACTATTGATCAATATCATCTTTCCGAAAACGCCACTGGCCGCCAGCACGAAAAGCTGGAATTTTCTTTTCCCTAGCCAATCTTCGTATAGTATATGGATGCGGACGTAAATATTCCGCTATCTCTTTTACAATAAATGCCTTAACGAGTTCTTTCATTGAAAGTTCTCCCTGTTACATTTTATAGCATATTTTACCACAACAAATCAATTTCTCAATGAAAACTCTCCCCTTACAAACAAAAACCACCGCCAGTCATGATATCCAGTAAAGGCTTTATTTTAAAATACTAATTTTTTATTGTTTTGCCTTGAAATAAATATTAACCAACTCTGCAACAAACTTCATCTTACCGCCAAACCAGTGGCAGTTTTCGCAGACCGCTTAATGGCAGATTTTTCACTCTCTTTTTTTAATGTTCGCTCGGCAGTATTAAGACACCATTTTCAAACCATAACTCAATCTTATTTAGCGGAAAATTTGTCCATTCAATTTTTTCTCGATAAAGCTCGTGATAGTTACCGTCTTCACATATCAGCGTTGCCGTTTTATCTTCGTTAACTTCTAATTTCCAAGCTCCAAATTCTTGCAAATCCTTTTTTGCCCTGGTCGTAAACAATATTTTATCAACCAGCCAATACGCTCCACCTTTTTGTGCAACATATTGGATACCATCTGTATAATGATAACCGCTTAGATGTTTATACCAATATTCTGTTCCGGTAAATTGTCTTAACTCATCCTTTGTTAACATTTTAAACCTCCTTATGATTTTTAGCTTGATCTCCAAACCGAAACCGAGTACTATAAAACAACCGTGAGCATGAACTAAACAATCCTCTCTTTAAGACAAAATCCAGGCATTTTTAATCTCCTTTCTTGTTTTTTATCAATCCCTTATCTAGGAAACTGTAAAAGCTCTTGCCTACAATAATGTGATCCAAAACATCAATATCAAGTAACTTCCCGGCATCTGATAATTTATTCGTTATTGTTAAATCATCTTCACTGGGCTCTTCATTCTCGGATGGATGATTATGAACAAGAATTATCCCCGCGGCATTCTGCAAGATAGCTGGCTTAAAAACCTCTCTAGGATGAACCATGCTTGCATTTAACGTGCCGACCGAAACAATGTTAATACCCAATACTTGATTTCGTGTATTCAGTTGAACAGAAAGGAATATCTCCCTGTCAGAACTTTTCAATTCATCCTTAACAAGTTCATAAATATCCTTGGGTTCTGTAATAATGTATTCCTTTACGGGTTTTGATTCTCGGACAAGCTGAATCTTGACTTCATGACCGAAATAATTCTTGAACATTTGCATACATTTCTCCTTTTTTATCTGGCTTCAGGGCACCTTTCATATTCAGGCGTCCTGGAAGTAACTTTATGACTAAGGTTTATTGAAATAACATCCTTTGCAGTTGTTGTTATTTTCCTTAATGCATATACTTGCTCTTTATCAACCGTTGCTAACGATTGCAAAAGCAATTGCTCCATCACTACCGTCATGGGCTTATTCCGTACACGTTTCAACCTGTATAGAATTTTCACCATTTTTTCGCTCACTGTCTGACTATACATACCTCACATCTTTTCTTATCTGGAATTTCAATCCATAAGTCCCCGTCAATTACAACCCAATCTGAAACTTCATTCCAGCTTATTCCTTTTGTTAATTTATCTTTTTGTATCCACAATTTTCTATCCTCCTATGCTTCATTAGGAAACATCACCGTAGTAACGCCTCCCTCATCTATTACCCAAACCTCAACACCTGCAAACCAGAAAACCTGCAAACTAAGCAGATTTGGATCACGCTCTTTTCTTGAATCAATCTGCTGCCAGATTCTTTCAATCTGACCCATGGTTAATTTCTCAGTTACTTCACTGGTTGTAACCTTCTTAAATTCCTGCATTAGAAATCACCTCCCTCATCAAGCAAATCCCGGTGTTTCTCAACAAAGGATTCCAGGCTTTCAGAACCGTTTGGCTTAAAACCTTTAGCCATAAGCTGATAAACGTCTCTCATCAGACGCTTTTCTTCCCAAAGAGCGGATAAACCGAAAGAATTCGCCGGCAGATCTTCTGAATAGGTCCTGTATTGAGAATTGCGTGAAGTTGAATACCTTTCCATGCAGGCATCCGCGCGCAGCACCCCATCCTCAAATTTTTCGTTTTTCTTTAATATTTCTTTCTTTTCTTGGCTCATGTAAGCCTCCTTTCTTTTGACGCCGAAAATATAAGCCCAATGATTTGAAGTCCTTTGCATCAGGCAACCCAGATGTAAAGGGCGTCTTTTGTCAAGAAAACAGGTATGCCCGAAAGGAGTGAGCTCCCAAGCGAACGAGCTTCCTGGAGTTCTTTGGAAAAATTGAGACTCCCCTTTAGGGGCAGAATACTTCTGATACCTTGTCCTTTGAGGCAGACCATAAAGACAAGGTAGAGATGAATTTTTCCAAAGGATTTTCTTGCACAAAAGTCAATCTTGGGCTATTGTAGGCGGATAAAAAGAAAGGAGGATTACGTGACGGCAAGAAAAAAAACAGAAAAGAAAATTTGAGGATGGAGAGAAAAGCGCATAACCATGGAAAGGGCGGCCATTTTCGTCATCCGCTGTTAGAAATTTAGTGCGGCAATTTTAACTCTCTAGTGCTTGTTTTAGGCTTGACTTTCTATCAAACCCTTTTGCCCTGTATTCAATTTTGTGGTAATGAATTAAACCCTGATTATCAACATAGCCAAGCGTTATATCAGCCATTTTAATTTCACTGCTCGATATTTCCACATCAAAGTTTTTTAGCTGATTCCTTAATTCGTCAACCCAATTATCAACTCTCATATTCCCTTTCTCCCCGTATCGCCGATAGGACAGCTTTTAATTAATTTCTTAGAACACATTTTATATTTATAATTTATCTTTACCCCCAAGCACTTAAACCTATTTGCGTGCGGTAGCCTTTTAGGTGATTTCGTCAACAACCCTTACGAAGGCTACCGCACGCTCGTTCCAAACAAAATCACCCAAACCCAATCCATAACCAAAAACCCACAAGGGCAGGGCGGGGCTAGCGTATCTATAAACCTTCACGCTT
>JBDRBY010000080.1:0-37620 GCA_043822245.1 Candidatus Omnitrophota bacterium | reverse complement strand
TGAATTGAAAAAGATGTAGAGACGCGATTAATCGCGTCTCATACCGATGTTCCGGCCGCCTAGGATGTTGAGGTAAATCTTGCAAGCAATATTTCCCACAAGCGGCGCGGACATTAATTCGACTAATGGTTTCAGAACGATACTCGTTCTGAAACCAAAGTCTCATTAAGGAGGTTAGATGAATTATCTTATTACGGAAGAACAACAAATGATAAAGGATTTGTGCAGGCAGATCGCGCGGGAAAAAATAAAGCCGGTAGCTGCTCATTATGATGAAACCGGTGAATTTGCCTGGGACATTGTTAAGATTTTTGCTGAATCTGATATCTGCGGCATATACATACCGGAAGAGTACGGCGGCATGGGGGGCGGGGTATTGGAATTGGCAATAGCGACAGAAGAGCTTTCATGGGGATGTGGCGGGATATCCCTAAGTTTCGCGGCAACTGGGTTGGGAACTTACCCAATAATCCTTTATGGCAGTGAAGGCCAAAAGAAGAAGTATCTCCCTGACATCGCTTCCGGCAAAAAGCTTGCCGCGTTCGCGATTACCGAAGCTGAGGCGGGTTCTGATGCCGGCGGGATAAAAACAACAGCTAAAAAAGACGGCGATTATTATGTGCTTAACGGTACAAAGCAATGGATAACCAATGCCGGAGAGGCAGAGATTTACACTGTTATTGTCATGACGGATAGAGCGAAGGGCGCGAGGGGAGCGAGCGCTTTTATCGTTGAAAAAAATACACCGGGCGTAAGTTTTGGGAAAAAAGAAAATAAATTAGGGATAAGAAGCTCAGCGACAAGAGAAGTTATTTTTACGGACTGCCGTGTTCCAAAAGAAAACCTTCTTGGCAAAGAAGGCCTTGGATTTATAGTCGCGATGAAAACCTTTGATCATTCAAGGCCTGGAGTCGCGGCGCAGGCTGTGGGTATAGCCCAGAGAGCCTTGGATGAATGTGTTCAATACACACATGAAAGGAGGCAGTTTGACCGGACCATATCCTCTTTTCAGGGCATACAGTTTATGCTGGCTGACATGGCTATTCAAGTGGAAGCGGCCAGGGCGCTGATATATTCCGCGGCTCGGATGATTGACTCAGGCGCTAAGAATATATCGAAAGAGTCGGCAATAAGTAAAACTTTCGCGTCTGACACGGCGATGAGGGTTACAACCGACGCGGTGCAGATATTCGGAGGGTATGGATATATGAAAGAATATCCGGTTGAAAAATTGATGAGGGACGCTAAAATAACGCAAATATATGAAGGCACCAACCAGATTCAACGAGGTGTCATAGCCTCAGCGCTAATAAAAGAAGGCCTGGCAAAGTCAATCTAACCTGGTTAGATTCGAGGTTATTATGAAGATAATTGTCCTTATTAAACAAGTTCCTGACACGACGGATGTTAAAATAGATCCGGTGACAAACACCCTCAAGCGCGAGGGTGTGGCCGCTGTTATTAATCCTTTTGATATGTACGCCATAGAGGAAGCTATTCGCACGCGTGAAAGGTTAGCAGAAGGCGAGATAGTAGTTGTAACGATGGGCCCGCCTCAGGCTTTAGAAGCTTTGCGTGAAGCTATATCGATGGGGTGTGACAGCGCTGTGTTAGTTAGCGATAGAAAGTTTGCCGGTAGCGATACTTGGGCGACGAGTTATACCCTTAGCCAGGCGATAAAAAAAATAGGTGATTATAAAATTGTTTTTTGCGGAAAACAGGCTTCAGACGGCGATACGGCTCAAGTCGGGCCGGGAGTGTCTATGCATCTTGGACTGCCACAGGTTACCTATGTGAAAAAAATCGAAAAGATAGATGCCTTGAGCGCTGTGGTAGAACGTATGACTGAAGAGGGGTACGATATTATCGAAACACCTATTCCGGTTCTTTTTACAGTAGTTAAAGAAATAAATGAGCCCAGGCTTCCGTCGCTAAAGGGTAAAATAAAGGCCAAAAAAGCTGAAATACCCGTTTGGACGGCGAAAGATTTAGAGTGTGATAATGATAAAATCGGTCTGGATGGTTCTCCCACAAGGGTACTTAAAATCTTTACCCCTCCGCCGAGAGGGGGAGGGCGTATCATTGAAGGCGACCCGTCCGAAAAAGCGAAAGAATTGTCGGGATTGTTGAAAAAAATAATAATTGGCGCGTAGCAAATGAAAAACATCGTGATAAAAATACTTAATGACAAATGCGCGGGATGCACGCTCTGTGTTAAGGCCTGTCCTTTTTGTGCTATTGTTATGGTAGAAAGGAAGGCTGTTGTCGATCTTGCCAAGTGTAACTTATGCGGGGCCTGTGCCGAGGTATGCAAATTTGAAGCCATTATTCTTAACAAAAAAACCGTAGGGCAAAGGCACGCCTTTGCCGATTTAAAATCATATAAGGATGTCTGGGTATTTGCCGAACAAAAGAGGGGAAAGGTCCAGTCAGTCGTTTTTGAACTTTTAGGCAAAGGCAGAGAACTCGCGGATAAGCTTGGAGTTAAACTCTGCGCGGTATTACTCGGCGACAATATGGATGTGGCCGCGGGGGAGCTTATAGCCGGAGGAGCGGACAAGGTTTATGTTGGTGATTCTCATAAACTTAAGGCGTATCAAGACGACCCTTATACTAAAGTTCTAACTTATCTTGTGTCAAAATATAAACCGGAAATAGTTCTTTGCGGCGCCACAACAATCGGCAGAAGCCTTATTTCCAGGGTTGCCGTCACTATCGATACGGGGTTAACCGCGGATTGCACAGCTTTAGATATATGCCCTGAAGATAGATTGCTTTTGCAGACCAGGCCCGCGTTCGGCGGGAACATAATGGCCACGATTATATCTCCAAACACAAGGCCTCAGATGGCAACTGTAAGGCATAAGGTAATGAAAGAACTGGAACCTGACCCCTTCCGTAAAGGGGAGATTGTAAAAGAAGAACTGGATGGCGATATCCTTACCACGCGGACCAAACTCATAGACATAGTGGAAGAGATTGAAGAAACCGTTAATTTAGCGGAAGCCGACATAATAGTTTCCGGCGGACGAGGGCTTGGGGCTAAAGAGAATTTTGATATAATAAGAGAACTCGCGCTTGTGTTAAACGGAGCGGTTGGCGCTTCAAGATCGGCGGTTGACGCGGATTGGATTGCGTATTCTCACCAAGTGGGGCAAACCGGCAAAACAGTGTGCCCAAAACTTTATATCGCGTGCGGAATAAGCGGACAGATTCAGCACCTTATCGGGATGAAATCCTCAGATACTATTGTCGCGATAAATAAAGATCCCGATGCCCCGATTTTCGGAGTCGCGACTTATGGAATTGTAGATGATCTTTTCAAAATAGTTCCCCTCCTTACAGAGCACTTCAAAAAAATCCTGTAGGGGCCAGGCCTGCCTGGCCTGCATTGATATTGTTTTTGACATCAATTGGTTTTTTGTGTATCGGACAGCCACGGGGGGCTGTCCCTACGATACTGTTTTTGACATCAATTGGTTTTTTGTGTATACTTGGACAAACATCCTCAAAGACGTACAAACCTGTACAAACTTTAACCGGACCGCTTGGCAATCACGGAAGATAAAGATGATAGCAAAGATTTTAAAAAAATATACAATCCAGCAAGTAGCGCGTGTTTTAGGAATATACCGCGGAACGGTTATTAACTATGAGAAAAAAAGTATCTTTCCAGAGCCTAAAAGAAACCCTATTAACGGATACCGTGAATATACCGAAAACGATATTGAAAAACTGCAAACAATAATGAAAACAGGAAAAGCAACTATACGCTAAACGCTACACGCTATCCGCTGTACGCTAACAAAAAGGGGAATAGATGTATTTTAAAGAACTGGAAATAGTAGGATTCAAATCTTTTTTGAACAAAACGAAATTAAAATTTGAAAGCGGGGTTACCGCTATTGTCGGCCCGAACGGATGCGGGAAAAGCAATATTGTCGACGCGATAAAATGGGTTCTGGGAGAACAATCAACAAAAGCGATGCGTTCCTCGGCCATGCAGGATGTAATATTCAACGGCACGGAAAAACAGGAGCCCATAAACGCCGCGCAAGTTTCTTTTACCTTATCCAACGAAGACAAAATTCTGCCTCTTGATTATGACGAGGTTACCATTTCCAGAAAACTTTACAGGTCGGGAGAAAGTGAATATCTTCTCAATAAGATGCCTGTTAGGCTTGCTGATATCAGGAGTATTCTTATGGGCACAGGAATAGGAACAAGTTCCTATTCAGTTGTAGAGCAGGGTAACATGGACATGATATTAAGTTCAAAACCCGAAGAGCGGCGTTATATCTTCGAAGAGGCCAGCGGGATAACGCGTTATAAGGTGAAAAAAAGAGAAGCGATTCTTAAACTCGAACGCACACAGGAAAATCTGGTAAGAATCAATGATATTATCCGTGAAGTTGAGCGGCAGATAAATTCGATAGAACGCCAAGCGCGTAAGGCCGAAAGATATAAAACCCGTTATGAAGAACTTAAAGACCTTGAGATTAAATTCGCGTGTAAAAAACTCCAGGAATTGTCTTCCGAGAAATCTTCTTTTGAGGCTCGAAGTGTTGAATGTAAAGGTTTTTCCGAGGCATCCGGCCTGGCGCTGGACGAATCCGCGGCTTCTCTTAAAAAAATTAGAGAAGAATTTAATCTGCTTTTTGAAGAGATCCAAAATATCCAGGACCATGTAACCCGTAATTCTTCGGATATAGATAAAAACAAACGCGTAATGGAAATTAACGCGGAAAGGATACAAGAGCTTGAAAAATACGTCGGCCGCTTAAAATGGGAAATAGAAGACGTCCTGAAAAAGAAATCTCTTATCGAAGAAAAAATAAGCGCGATGGAAGTTAAGTTTTTGGATATAAAAGAGAAACGGTTGAACAAAGAGAAAGAATCCGCTTCCCGAGAAGAGAGTTTTAAAAAAATTACGGAAGGTATCGAGAAATGCAAAAATGAGATCGCGCTAACCCGCGGAAAGATTGTTGATATTGCCTCTGAAGCGACAACATCCAAAAACGCGTTGATAAAGATAAACGCCGACATCGAGAACATAAAAAACACTGAACAAAGGCTGGAAAGCGAAAAACGCAAGATTCAAATTGATAGAGACGCGCTTCTGGAAGAATTTGGAAAAATGGATGAAAGCGTGAAAGAGGCAAAAGAAGAATTAAAAAATAAAAGGGATAGTTTTAACGCTTTTAGCGGGGAATTTAGCGGGAATCAGCAGAGGCTGTTTTTATTGAACGACGAAAAAAACAAAAAAGAAAAACGCTTGCATGAAATAACGCCGAGGCGTTATTTTCTTGAAAAGCTTTTAAGCGAACGTGAAGGAATAAATCCGGCTGTTAAAGAAATAATGAAACGCCTTGAAGAAGATTCAGCCTGCTTCCCAGGGGTCAGGGGCATACTTTCAGAACTTGTCAGCATTAAGGGAGAATATGAGGAATCGATGAGGTCTCTTCTGGGTGATACCGCGCAGGCTCTTGTTGTTGACGACACGCGCGCCATGAAAAGAGTTATAGAGTATCTTTCTCGGAATTCAATGCCCAGTGTCAATTTTGTTATACTGGACGAACTTAAAGCTATTTCATCGGGAGAGGAGTTCGCCTCGGTCGGGAAGGAAGAGGAGCATGATATTACGGCTATTGTGGCCGCGGATGAGAAGTACCGGTCGGCTTTAAGTTCTCTGCTCCACGGGATTGGCGTCGAGGGTTCTTTAGAGGAAAAGGACGCTTTTAATGAGACGAACGAGTCTTTTTCAAGCTGTATCCTTGGGGAAAAAGGCGTGATTCTGCAAAGAGGTATGCGGCGGAGCAGGAATTATTCGGTGAAGGAACAAATTCCTTTATTCGGCAGGCAGGAAAAGATAAACCAGATGAAGGAAGAAGAAGAAAAGGTGCAGGATGAAATAAAAGAGGTGGATAAAAGCCTCGATGCCCTGGAAAAATGGATAAAAGAAGCGGCTTCAAAAAAAGAAAATCTTGAAGATGAACTAAATCAAAAACAGATGGCATTCGCGGAGATGTCATCAAAGGCCGCGGCAGTTAAGGACAGATTTAATTCTTTTTCGGAAGAATTTAAAACACTTGATTCACGGGTAGCCGAGGAGAACGCGGCGAGAGAAAGGCTTTATCTGGAAGCGACAGAATTGAACAAAAAATTAAATGAACTTGAAGTTGATAAAGCGTGTCTTGAACAGACTGCCGGTTCTCTTGAACAACAAATCAAAGAAGAAAGCTGTTTAAGAGAAGAGACGCTTATAAGCTTATCTGACGTGAGAGCGGAATTTTCTTCACTTAAGAGAGAAGAAGAAAGTTTAGCGGAAGTTTTAGAAAGGGAAAAAGAAGCGTTTGAAAATATCGATAAATTCGTGGAAGAAAAGTCCCTCCGGATAAACGAAAATAGCGAACGAATACAAAAACTCACGGAAGAAATAAAAAAATTAAAAGAAAACACCCTTGAGTATATCGCGTTGGTGGAAATTAAAAGTAGCCAGAGTTTTGAAAAGAAGGAATATAAAGACGCTCTGGCTGAGGCCATAAAACGGGAAGAGTCAAAGGTTAAAAAGAGCGAAACTGAATTAGAAGAAGTAAGGGATAAACTCAGAGATTTAGAGATACAAAGTAAAGAGCTTGAATATAAACGGCGCGCGTTAGTGGATAAAATATCGGGCGCGTACAAGACAAATCTTGAGAGCGGTTTTGAAGCGCGGATAGATGATATCGCGAATTGGGAAGAGGCCCGCGAGCGGATAGACGAGTTAAAATCGCAGTTGGAAAAAATCGGAGAGGTCAGTTTAGGCGCGGTGGAAGAACACAACCAGCTTCAAGAGCGGTTTCAATTTCTTACTAAACAGAGGGATGACCTTGTCTTGAGCAGGGAATCGCTAATACAGGCGATTTCCAAGATTAATCGGACAACCCGCAAGATGTTCGTGGAAACGTTTGAACTTGTCAGAAAAGAATTTAACACTTATTTCCGAATGCTTTTCGCCGGAGGCAAAGCGGATCTTGTGCTGGAAGATGAATCTAACGTTTTGGAATGCGGCATAGATATTATAGTAAGGCCTCCGGGCAAAAAACTTCACAACATTATGCAAATGTCAGGCGGCGAAAAGGCCATGACGGCGATAGCCCTTATTTTCGCCATTTTTAAGGTTAATCCCAGCCCGTTTTGTATTTTAGACGAAATAGACGCGCCTCTGGATGAATCCAACATAGTTCGATTTTGCCAGGTCCTTCAGGATTTCTTAAAGTTATCGCAATTCGTAATAGTAACGCATAACAGGATGACAATCCAGCTCGCCGATGTTCTTTACGGCATAACCATGGAAGAAAAGGGCGTATCCAAGGTCGTTTCCGTTAAATTCGCCGAAGAAAGCGACACAAGCCCCGAAGAAGCTGTCCCGGTAGAAGTCCAATAAAATAACCCGTAGAGGCGCGATTAATCGCGTCTCTACTTCATTAAGGAGATTGTATGAGACAGAAGATGCGGAAGGGTGCTAAGAGAATACAGTATAGAGTCGTGTTATGTTTGACTGTTATCGCTCTTATTGTAATACGGTTTATTGATGTTTTAAAGTATCCTGACACCGAGATCCTTTCTAATGATTTCTTTTTCGCCGTGGCGATCGCGCAGCTATTTTTCCTATGGTTGGATTCTATTCATGAAAAGCATGATATTGTCATGTTTCAAAAGAAGAGGGAAGAATTAAACGAGATGAAACAAAAATTCGCGATGATAACGGCGCATGAGCTTTTAACGCCGGTTACCGTTATCAAACAGTACCTGCCTTTAATGATGAATAAAGTGCTCGGCGAATTAACCGAGAAACAGGAAAAGGCGCTGGAAATTGTTAATAAGAATTTTTTAAAACTAGAACACATTCGTTACGATTTGGCACGTTTACATTTAGGAAGTTCCGTATCTTTCGAAGAAAAATGCAGATTGTTTTCTATGGAAAAAGTTATAAAAGGCGTAGTAGAGGATATTGCGCCTTTTGTGAACGACCGTAAACAGGAGCTTTCACTTGAGATAGCGGAGGGGATGCCGGAAATTACCATGGCGGCAAACGGTATCAGCCAGGTTCTGGCTAAGCTTTTACTGAACGCTGTCAGGTTTACCCCTGATAAGGGAAAGATCATAGTCAGGGTGAAAGAAGAAAAAAATAATGTGCGAGTTGATGTGGAAGATAACGGTATAGGTATTCCGGAAGATAAAATTCAAAACATATTCGAAAGTTTTTATGAAGTCCAGGATGCTTCAAAACATTCTTCGGGGACCGCGGAATTTAAGTCATCCGGTATGGGTATCGGGCTGGCGATTGCCAAGAACATAATGGATCTTCATCATGGGAAGATTTGGGTGGAATCCAAAGAAGGGAAGTTTACTCGATTTGTTTTTACGTTGCCTAAAGGTTAGTGTGAGGGAAGGGCATGGGGAAGTTTTGAATGGGCCCCCCGCCCGGTGTGTCTCCTCCAATTTAAGACATCCCCATGCCCTTCCCTCACTAGAGGAGAAAATCAAAAAATGAATAAAAGACAAGAATCTTTAGAATCGCGGGTTGGGAAGAGGCTGGGGGGAGAGGGAAAGACTTTGGCGGTTGCGGAGTCTTGCACGGGAGGGGCGGTTTCTCATCTCATAACGAATGTGCCGGGCTGTTCTGAGTATTTCCTAGGCGGGGTAATCGCGTATTCTAATGAAGTTAAAATTTCAGTGTTGGGGGTTTCTCCTGAAGTAATAAAAAAATATGGATCTGTCAGCCGAAAGACTGCTCTGGCCATGGCGGAAGGGGTTAGACGATTGTTGAAAGCGGATATCGCCGCCGCGTTGACGGGTATAGCAGGGCCCTCAGGCTCGAGTAAAGAAAAACCTGTGGGGTTGGTTTATATGGCGGTTGTCTCTGAAAAACGCAAAAAAATCTACAAGAAGATTTTCAAAGGAACTCGGAAATTAATAAAAAATCAAGCCGCGAAAGCTCTGGTGCGGATACTCTCAATCCAAGTGTAATCCTCTGTTTTAAAAAAACGATTCTGGTAGAGACGCGATTAATCGCGTCTCTGCGTTTTTTATTAAAAAAATAAAAAAAACGCATAAAAATTGGCAAAAAAGTTGTCTCATATAGTGAGGGAGCAATCGGGGAAAGGCGAAATAAAAGGCTTTGCAAAAAACTGCGCGTATTTGTATAATGAATAAATTACGCATCGTCAACAACAAAAAAGTGAGGGCTGGATTATGAACAAGAAAGTGAAAGTTACCCCTGATATTGAAAATCTTGAAAACAAAGTTTCCGACAAGCAGGATTCGGCTAAAAAGAATGCTTTAGAAATGGCGCTTGGCAAGATTCATAAAGATTTTGGTGAAGGCGCGATTATGAAAATGGGAGAAGGATATAAGCTTGAAGTTGACGTGATTCCAACAGGGTCAATTGGCCTGGATTTAGCTCTGGGAATAAATGGTGTGCCGCGTGGCCGTATTGTTGAGATATTTGGGCCTGAATCCAGCGGGAAAACTACTCTTACGTTAAATATTATTGCCAATGCCCAGAAGGCCGGTGGTGAAACAGCTTTTATAGACGCTGAACACGCGTTTGATCCGCTTTATGCAAAGAAGATAGGCGTTGACTTGGATAATCTGCTGATTTCTCAGCCGGATAACGGCGAACAAGCGTTAGAAATCGTGGAGACTTTAGTCAGAAGCAACGCGGTTGATGTTGTTGTTATCGATTCTGTCGCCGCTTTAACACCAAGAAAAGAAATTGAAGGCGATATGGGAGAATCTCATATGGGCCTTCAGGCACGCCTTATGAGTCAGGCTCTTAGAAAACTAACGAGCGCCATAAGTAAGTCAAAAACATGCGTTATTTTTATCAACCAGATGAGGATGAAAATCGGTGTTATGTTTGGCAATCCTGAAACCACCACTGGCGGAACCGCCTTAAAATTTTATTCATCGGTCAGGATAGATTTACGGCGGATAGCTTCTCTTAAAAAAGGCGATAAGGTCATTGGAAATCGCGTTAAAGCAAAGGTTGTTAAAAATAAAATGGCGGCGCCTTTTAAGCAGACAGAATTCGATATTATGTTTGATGAAGGCATTTCCCGTTCTTCCGCCATTATTGACCTTGCCGAACAGGTTGGAGTAATTAAAAAGAGCGGGACATGGCTTTCTTACGGTGAAGAGAAGATGGGCCAGGGGAAAGAAAATGCCAGGGTGTATCTTAAGGAAAATTTAGAAATGATGAACGCGATTGAGAAAGACATTAGAATAGCCGTGGATACGGGGGCTTTGCTGTAACATGGACTCAAAAGAAATACGGGCTGAATTTCTTAATTTTTTTAAAGACAAAGGGCACACTGTTGTTGGGAGTGACCTGCTTGTTCCAAAAAACGATCCGACTCTTTTATTTACCGGCGCGGGAATGAACCAGTTTAAAGAGCAGTTTATGGGCAGGAATATCACCTTTAAAATGGCGGCTACGTGTCAAAAGTGCCTGCGCACGGCTGATTTAGAAAACGTTGGGCGCACCGCGAGGCATCATACTTTTTTTGAAATGTTGGGCAACTTTTCTTTTGGCGGCTACTTCAAAAAAGAGGCCATTGTTTGGGCGTGGGAATTTATGACATGCCAAATGAAATTGGATAAAGACAAGCTGTGGATATCGGTTTATGAAAAAGACGATGAGTCTTATTCCTTGTGGAGGAATGAGGTAAAAATTCCGGAGAGAAGGATAATTAAATTGGGTCCAAAAGATAATTTTTGGCCCAGTGATGCCCCGTCAAAAGGGCCGAACGGGCCTTGCGGGCCATGTTCCGAAATCTTTTATGACTGGGGAGAAAAAACCGGATGCGGGAAAAAGCTTTGCGGACTCGCGTGTGATTGCGGCAGGTTTGTAGAAGTTTGGAATCTGGTTTTTACGGAATTTGAAAGAAAATCTGACGGTACGCTAGAACCTCTGCCGAATAAAAATATAGATACGGGGATGGGGCTGGAACGCGTAACTTCAGTAATGCAGAATGTAAAGACGAATTTTGAGACGGATCTTTTTAGACCGATAATTGAGAAGATAAAGATGGATCCCTGCTTTCGCAGGGATGACAGGGGAGAGAGGGATGACAGGGGAGAGAGGGATGACGGGATCCCCGTAGAATATGTGTCTCTTATTGCCGACCATATCAGGGCGGTTGTATTTACAATAGCTGATGGAGTTTCTCCGTCAAACGAAAAACGAGGATATATTGTTAGAAAACTTATCCGGCGGGCGTATTTAAAAAGCAAGTCGGATAAGCCGTTTTTGTTTAATATTGTGCCGGTGATTGTTAACCTTATGCGGGAAGTATATCCTGAACTCGAGGAAAAAAGAGAACACATTATGGCCATAGTTAAAGAAGAAGAAGAGAAGTTTGCCGATACTTTGCGCGCGGCTATGCCGGTTTTGGAGGATATGCTCTCAATGTCGAAAGAAACTCTTTCAGGAGAAGATTTTTTTAAGCTGGTTGATACTTACGGCCTGCCGAAAGATATTGTGTTGGAAGAATCTTACGCGCGCGGGAAAACCGTGGATCTTGAGTTGTTTGAACGGCTTATGGGAAAAAGAAAAGACGAATCTAGAAGAGGCAGTGACTTGGTAAGCGAGTTTATTTTTAAAAAAGATTTTTTTAAAAACGCGCCTAAACCGCCTTTTTCCGAAGATATGCCGATGGCGGCGGTTTTGGAATTTATTCTTAAAGAAGGTAAAGAAACAGATAAGGTTTTTGAAGGAGAACGCGCTGAAGTTATTCTTTCACCTCAAAGTTCCGTGTTTTACGCGGAAGCCGGCGGCCAGATGGGTGAGGGTGGGGACATTGTCAAATCCGGCGCTTGCATGAAGATTTTGAATACATTTGAGACAGACGGGAGAAAGGTGCTTGAGGTTTTTGTGGAAAAGGGAGGGTTTAAAAAAGGTGACAAAATAACCCTTAATTTAGATTCTGAAAGAAGAAAAAGAACAGCGTCCAATCATAGCGCCACTCATCTTTTGCAGAGCGCGCTTCGCCAAATACTCGGGAGTCAAGTAAAACAGTCAGGGTCTTTTGTTGATGAAAAAAGGCTGAGGTTTGATTTTACCAATATGAAAAAGGTGTCAGAAATGGAGCTCGCGAAGGTTGAAGAATTAGTAAACACCTGGATAGAAGAAGAGATTCCCGTAATTAAAGAGATTAAGCCGTTGGATAAGGCTAAGTCTGAAGGCGCGCTTTCTTTTTTTGGTGAAAAATACGCGGATATGGTTCGGGTTGTGGGGATGGGAGATCGGTCTAAAGAGCTTTGCGGCGGTACCCACGTTGATAATACAAAAGAGATAGGTATTGTAAAAATAACAGCAGAGACTTCTGTGGCAAGCGGAGTAAGGCGCATAGAAGCCGTAACCGGCAGAATCGCTGAAGAAAGAATAAAAAATGAATTAAAAGAAGGGTTAACTCAGTCACGGCAAGGCCTTGCGCGGGATATTAGCGCGTATATCACGGATATACTCAGCGGGAAACTAAAGATTGACAGAAACGTGGTAAAAGATTTTAACGAAAAAATTAAGCCGGCCATTGTGGAAGCGTTTACTCGGATGAAAGAAGAAGAAAAAAATCGGCAAAGGCGGCAAGAAATGGATTCTTTCAGCGCTGTAAAAGAAAAAATTGATAAAGCCGCGGCCAAACCGGATACGCTTGGAAAAATAAAATTTATTTCATGCATATTGGAAGATGTTGATATGGCATTGCTTCGTAAGAGCGCGGGGTATCTTGAAAAAAAAGCGCTCGCGGGAGTGATACTGCTTGCCTCCAGCAAGGACTCTAAGGCATATTTAACATGCACGGTAAAAGGCGTCCTGGTTGAAAATGGAGTGGACGCGTCTAGGATAATAAATTCCATTTGTGGGTATATTAACGGTAAAGGCGGAGGGAAAGAAGGCTTTGCCACCGCGGGCGGGAATAATCCTCTGGGGTTAAGAGAGGCAATAGAAGCGGCGAAGGAGAGTATAAGTAAAACCCAAAACTGAAAATGTTTTGAATTTTGAGTTTGTTTAGGGTTTAGGATTTAGAGTTTAGGATTTTTAGCTAAAAGGGGAAAAATATGCGAAGTGTTAAAGTGGGAAGCAAAGTGTTTAATGATTTGGTCACAAGGCGTAATTGTGGAAAAATACGAGTTCAAAAAAAAGTTTCAAAAATACTCGAAAAAGTGAAGTTGGAAGGGGATAGCGCCCTTGTACGATACACAAAAAAGTTCGATAAGGTAATTTTGAAACGAAAAGAGCTTCGTGTTACTGAAGCGGAAATCAGCGGCGCGTACCAGGATATAAAACCTGAAATTGTTAACACCTTAAAAGAGGTTATACACAACATAAACAAGTTTTACACGAATCAAATCCCCAAGTCATGGTCAATAAAACAGGATACAGGCATTGAGCTTGGCGAGAAATTCGTGCCGATAGATAAAGTGGGGATATATGTACCGAGTGGGACAGTGCCTCTGGTGTCAAGTGTTTATATGACAGTTCTTCCGGCAAAAATTGCCGGCGTGAAAAAAATAATCATGATGTCGCCGCCGAATAAGTACAAGAGTGTTGATCCGTATATACTTGTTGTGGCAAATCTTTTAAAGGTGGACGAGATTTATAAAGTCGGCGGCGCGCAGGCTATCGGGGCTTTGGCTTTTGGCACAAAAACAGTGCCAAAGGTTGATAAGATTGTCGGCCCGGGAAATGAGTATGTAACGGAAGCGAAACGCCAGGTGTTTGGGTATTGCGATATAGATATGCTGGCGGGGCCGAGTGAGGTTCTAATAATAGCCAGCCAGCACGCTAACCTTGATTATCTCAAGAAAGACCTTATGGCTCAGGCGGAACATCATAAAGGGCTTTCGATACTTGTCACAAAATCAAAAAAGGTTTTTAACGCGCTCCATGAAGATCATGAAGTAAAAGGCTATATTATCAAAGTTAAGAATCTTGAGGAAGCGGCTCTTGTCTCGAATCTGATCGCGCCCGAACACCTTCAGCTTATGATTAAATCTCCGAATAGAGTGCTTAAACAAATTACGAATGCCGGCGCGATTTTCTTGGGGCAATACACGCCGGTGGCGATTGGTGATTATATTGCCGGGCCGAGCCATGTTTTGCCCACAGGCGGAACAGCGAGATATTCTTCCGGTTTGAATTTAAGAAGTTTTTTTAAGAGTTCGCACATTATATCTTATTCCCGGAAAGCGCTTGCTAGTTCGGCCGGATGGGTACGAGAGCTTACGGAATTAGAAAAACTTGAACGCCATTGGGAATCAGTTGCCATTAGATGTGAGGTAGAAACAAAAAATTTAAAATAAAAAATACAAAATGCAAAATCGTAGGGCAAAGGCACGCCTTTGCCGACGTAATGAATCAATAAGGAGGGACATAAACATGTTTAACCAAAAAGGAAAAAAAGAACAAAGAATAACAAAATATGAACGAAAATCAAAAGAGACGGAAATAAATATACCCATGCTGAACATTGATGGCAGGGGCGAGGTTAGCATATCCACGTCTATAGGTTTTCTTGACCATATGCTTACTCTTTTTAGCTATCACGGTTTTTTTGACTTAGAGCTTAAAGCTTCAGGTGATACCCATGTGGATAATCATCATCTTAATGAGGATATCGGCATAACTCTTGGAGAGGCCTTTAAAAAAGCCCTTGACGGGTGTAAGGGGATAACCAGAATAGGTTCGGCGGAAGTCCCTATGGATATGGCAAGCGCGAAAGTGTTAGTTGATTTGTCAAATAGAGCGGCATTCAAGTGCAGAGAAATGGATACGGCCCTTCAGGACGAGGAAGGGTATTCTATGGATTTGGCGAAAGATCTTTTAGAAAGTTTTGCCAAAAAACTTTGCATGAACCTTCATGTTGAAATGTCGGGAACGGGCGACCTCCATCATTATCTTGAAGCTGTTTTTAAAGCTTTGGGAATAGCGTTGGACAAAGCAACCCGGATTGACCCGCGCAGATTGGGAGAAGTTCCTTCGAGTAAAGGAATTCTTTAGTGAATAGTGAGTGGTGAAATTCCCCCCTTTGAAAAAG
Source organism: Candidatus Omnitrophota bacterium (assembly GCA_043822245.1). GTDB lineage: Bacteria > Omnitrophota > Gorgyraeia > Tantalellales > Tantalellaceae > JBDRBY01. The sequence continues at coordinate 22,537 of JBDRBY010000080.1, read as the reverse complement.
GGGGGTCAGGGGGGATTTAAATTCCCGAACAACGAACGACGAATCATGATTGGAATAATAGATTATGGAACAGGAAATATTAGAAGCGTATTTAACGCGTTTCGTTATTTGGGGGAAGAGCCTGTGATATGTGAAGACCCTGAGTCTTTTAAAAATATGGAAAAATTAGTTTTCCCTGGTGTAGGTTCAGCTAAAAATGCCATGCAAGAGCTTGAAAATAGAAAGCTCATAGATCCTTTGATAGATTATGTTAACAGCGGCAGGCCTTTTTTAGGTATTTGTCTGGGGATGCAACTGCTTTTAGATAAAAGTACTGAAGCTGGCGGATGCGGCTGTTTGGCGATTATTCCCGGTGAAGTAGGTTCTTTTGTGAGGGGTGATAAATTTAAAGTTCCGCAGATAGGATGGAACACGGTAAAGATCTTGAAAAAAGAATGTCCTTTATTCAAAGGGATAGAGGATGAAAGTTATTTTTATTTTGTCCATTCTTGTTGTTGTAGCCCAAAAGATTTAGAGCTATGGGCAGGCAGAACAGAATATGCTGATCAGTTGTATGCTTCAGTGATATGGAAAGACAATATTTACGCGGTTCAGTTTCATCCGGAACGGTCACAGAAAAACGGATTAAAATTATTAGAGAATTTTTGTAAGATATAGATCCCCCCTTGCGGGGACAGTCCGGATATTTGCCTTCGGCAAATTCCGGGATGACAAAGGATTGATATGAAGATAATACCGGCAATAGATATTATAAATGGCAAGACAGTAAGATTGGAACAAGGCCGTTATGACAAGAAACTGAGTTACAAGGTAGAACCTGTTGACGCGGCAAAAGAATGGGAGGCAATGGGTGCTGAATTAATTCATGTTGTTGACCTTGACGGTGCCGGAGAAGGGCGTCCGGTAAACCTTTCTACAATAAGCCGGATTGTAAAGGCGGTGAATATACCTGTGGAAATCGGAGGGGGATTCAGAAATGAACTCGACATAAAACGCGCCCTGGATAGCGGGGTATGGAGGGTTGTTATAGGATCTAAAGCGTTTGAGGACATTGATTTTGCCAGAGATTGTCTTGAAAATTTTCAAGACAAGATTATCTTGAGCATGGACGCGCGCGGATTCAAGCCCCAGATTCACGGGTGGAAAGAAGAACTGGACCTTGATATGTTTGATATTTTAGAGAGGTTTGTGTCGTTTGGAGCGAAGGAAATAATATACACGGATGTTCAGAAAGACGGCATGTTATCGGGCCCTGGTATTGAAGAGCTGAGAGGAATATTGGAAAGAATTTACGTGAAGATTGTCTCCGCGGGCGGGATTAAAACTATTGAACATATAGAAGAGCTTAAAAAGCTTGAACATTTGGGAGTAACCGGTGCTATTGTCGGAAGGGCTCTTTATGAAGGAACAATAAACCTGAAGGAAGCGATAGATGCTGGCAAAACGAATAATTCCATGCCTTGACGTAAAAGAAGGGCGAGTAGTAAAAGGTATAAATTTTGTAAACCTGCGGGACGCGGGGTGTCCTGTGGAAAATGCCAGGATATACAACGATGAAGGCGCGGATGAATTAGTTTTTCTGGATATTACGGCAAGCCATGAAAAAAGAAAAACCATGGTAAGTGTCGTGCGACGCGTGGCGGAAGAAATTTTTATGCCCTTTACCGTTGGAGGCGGTATCTCCTCCAACGAAGATATACGGGAACTTTTGAATGCCGGATGCGATAAGGTCTCGATAAATACGTCCGCGGTTAAAAATCCGAATCTTATAAGAGAAGCGAGTTCAAGGTTTGGAGCCCAGTGTATTGTGGTCGCGATTGACGCGAAGAAAAAAAGTGATAAAACCTGGGAAGTATTTATAAACGGCGGCAGAACCCCCACGGGGTTAGATGCTATTAAGTGGGCTCTTAAGGCGGACGAGTTTGGCGCGGGAGAGATTCTTTTGACCGGCATGGACTCAGACGGCACAAAAAACGGATATGACATAGAATTGACCAGGATTATCAGCGAAGCGGTGAATATACCGGTAATCGCTTCAGGCGGATGCGGAAAATTAGAACATTTTTTAGAGGCGTTAACTTTAGGCGGAGCCTCCGCCGCTCTCGCGGCTTCTGTTTTTCATTTTAAAGAATTTTCGATACAAGAAGTGAAAGAATATCTTAAAATAAATGGGGTAATTGTAAGATAGAGACGCGATAAATCGCGTCTCTACACGTCAGGGGGGCGTATGGATTTAATAAACATGGTGAATTTTGATGAAAAAGGGCTCATTCCGGCGGTTATACAAGATTTTAAATCGTCAAAGGTCTTGACCTTGTGCTATATGGATAGAGAAGCGCTTGAGAGGACTCTGAAAGAAAAAAAAGTGTATGTATTCCGGCGCTCGCGCGGACGAGTTATGCTGAAAGGTGAAAGTTCAGGGTGCGCGCAGTTTGTAAAAGAGGTATTTGTCGATTGCGCGGATAATTCTCTTTTGTTTAAAGTCGAACAAACACTAGCCGCCTGTCACGAGGGATATTTCAGTTGTTATTTCAGGCGTGTTGACGAAAAAGGCAAACTACGCATTGACGAAGAAAGACTTTTTAACACGGAAGAGGTTTATAAGAAAAAATAGAGTAAAACAAAAAGGAGCGGGGGATGCCTTGTTCGGGCCCCTCCGCCCGGTGTGGATCCTTCCGCTCTAAGGTTTCCCCCACTTCTTTTTGCTCTATGACACAGTTATGAAATATTACCCAAATAAAAAAGAATTTATTAAACTGGCGAAAAAGGGCAATGTTATACCTGTCTATAAGGAATTGTTAGCCGATTTCGCGACGCCCTTATCCGCTTTATTACAGATTGACGAAGGCGATTTTTCATATCTTTTAGAATCTGTCGAAGGCGGCGAACATATGGCAAGGTATTCTTTTCTTGGCAGTAATCCTTCTTTCATCATAGAAAGCAAAGGGAAAACGATTAAAGTAACACAAAATGGCAAGCCGGAAACATATGAGACAAAAACGGACCCTATTGATGAAATAAAAAAGTTTATGGACAAATTCCGGTTTGTTAACGTGAAAGGCTTACCAAGGTTTTGCGGCGGGTTGGTGGGGTACATGGGATATGACATGGTAAGGTTCATGGAGGATATCCCTGATGGGAATCCAAAGGATTTAGATGTGCCCGATATGCAGTTTGTCCTTACTGACACAATTCTTATTTTCGACCACGTCGATCATAAAATTAAGATAGTTTCAAACGCGATAATAAACGGTTCGCCTGGCGAGGAGTACGACGCCGCCTGCGGGAAGATTGATTCAATAATTAAAACCTTTACAGGCCGGGGCGGTAGCACTACCGCCCCGGCCTGTAAAGGGTCTTGTAAAGGCGGGAAGCGGCGGGTGGAATCGAATTTTACGAAGGAAGGGTTTTATGAAATTGTTGAAAAGGCTAAAGAATACATAAAAAGCGGTGAAGTGATACAAGTTGTTCTTTCTCAAAGACTTAAAAGAGAGACATCCGCGGACGCTTTTTCAATATACAGAGCGCTCAGGTCTATAAATCCTTCTCCATACATGTATTACATGAAATTTGGGGAAAACAGAATCATAGGCTCCTCGCCTGAGATACTTGTAAGGTGTGAAGAAGGCCTTGTGGAAGTAAGGCCCATAGCCGGGACTCGTCAGAGGGGAGCGGATAAAAAAGAAGATCTGTATTTTGAAAAGGAACTTTTGGAAGATCCTAAAGAAAGAGCGGAACATATTATGCTGGTTGATCTTGGCCGTAACGATATTGGCAGGGTATGCGAATATTCCAGTATTAAGGTTCGAGAACTTATGAGTGTGGAAAAATATTCACATGTCATGCATATTGTGAGCGGTGTTACAGGCGCATTGAGACACGATAAGGATATATACGATCTTATAAAAGCTACATTTCCGGCAGGTACTGTGAGCGGAGCGCCAAAAGTCCGTGCCATGCAGTTAATTGATGAATTAGAAAATGTGAGGCGCGCGTTTTATGCCGGTTGTGTCGGGTATATAAGTTTTTCAGGCAATATTGACATGTGTATTACAATAAGAACTATTATCATGAGGGATAAGTATGTGTATATGCAGGCTGGGGCAGGTATCGTGTTAGATTCACAGCCGGAAAAAGAATACCAAGAGACCTTAAACAAGGCTAAAGCTTTGGTTAAGGCGGTTGAATTCGCGGAAAAGGGGCTGGAATGATTTTAGTAATAGATAATTATGATTCGTTTACCTATAATCTTGTCCAATATCTGGGAGAACTTGGCAGGGAAATAGATGTATGCAGAAATGATAAGATCAGCCTGGAAGAAATAAGGTTGCTGAAACCTGAAAAAGTAGTTATTTCCCCGGGTCCGGGCCGTCCGGAAAATGCCGGTATTTCCAAAGAAGTGATCAGATATTTTAGCGGTAAGATCCCTATACTCGGAGTTTGCTTAGGGCATCAATGTATTGCTGAGGTTTACGGCGCTAAGGTTGTAAGAAGCAAGTCAATTATGCATGGAAAAGTGAGTGAGATTTATCATAAAGGGGAAGACATTTTTAAAAACATACCTTCGCCGTTTATCGCGACGCGGTATCATTCTTTGATTGTGGAGGAGAGCAGTTTAAAACTTCCGCTTGAAGTAACAGCCAGGACAAAGGATAATGAGATTATGGGCATTAGGCACAAAGATATGCCTGTATGGGGTGTGCAGTTTCATCCGGAGTCGATTTTGACGGAAGTTGGCATGGATATACTTAAAAATTTTGTAAATGTTTAGCAAAAATTATGTACTCGAAAAAGGTGGGGGGCGACTGTTTTAACGGTTTTAAGGTGTAGGGCAAAGGCATGCCTTTGCCGCGGAAAAAGGGATGTACATGAATATAAAAGAAGCGATTAAAAAAATAGTTTGCCGAGATGATCTGACGGAAAAAGACGCGTATATGGTTTTTGACCGGATAATGAGCGGGGAGGCTGGGGACGCGCAGATAAGCGCGTTCATCACAGCGCTTCGAATGAAAGGCGAGACAGTAGAAGAAATAACCGGAGCCGTGAAGGTAATGAGAAAAAAGGCGTTGAAAATAAAGATTGGCGGAAAACAAACCTTAATTGACACGTGCGGTACCGGGGGTACAGGTATAGATACTTTTAACATTTCTACTTGCGCGGCATTTGTTTTGGCCGCGTGCGGCGCGCGAGTTGTGAAACATGGCAATAGAGCCGCGTCCAGCCATTGCGGAAGCGCTGATGTGCTTGAGGCGCTCGGAGTAAAAATAGACGTTCCCGTGGCAGTAACGGAAGAATGTATAGAAAAAATAAATATCGGTTTTTTGTTCGCGCCGTTTTTTCATTCAGCCATGAAATACGCGGCGCCGGTACGCACGCAAATAGGGATACGAACAATATTCAATATTTTAGGGCCGCTTTCTAATCCGGCTTTTTCTTGTGCCCAAAAGGGTACGGCGTGCCAGGTTATTGGGGTGTATGATGGCTGTTTAACCGAGGTTATGGCAAAAGTCCTCAAAAGGTTAGGCGCGAAACACGCTTTTATAGTTCATGGCAGTGACGGGCTAGATGAGGTTACAATAACCGGCGAAACCATGGTGAGTGAATTAAAAGACGGCAAAATAAAATCATACGTGGTAACACCGGCAGTTTTTGGGATTAAAAAGGCGCCTCTTAAATCCATAAAAGGGGGATCTTCAAAAGAAAACGCGAAAATCATCCAGGATATTTTGCGTGGGGAAAAAGGCGCGAAACGTGATATTGTACTTATGAACGCGGCTATGGCGCTTGTTGCCGCGGGGGGAGCTGAGGATTTTAAAAAGGCGGCCGCGATTGCCGCCTCCGCTATTGATTCAGGCAGGGCGTTGGAGAAATTACAGCGGTTGATTGAAATGACAAATAGAAAATAAATGGTTATAGATAAAGAGTTATATGGCGAAGTCGCCGTGTCCTGAGCGAAGATGAATGGCGTTTTGCCGAGACAATAAGCGATTTAGGAGGCCTATGATGCTAACCAGAATTATTGAAGAAAAAAAACGTGAAATAGAAAGGTCTCAAAAAAAGATTTCTTTTAATGAGATTAAAAGGCAGGCGGAGTCTTCTTATGTTAAAAGTATGTTTAAACGAAATCTTTCACGGAAGGGGCATATTAACCTCATCGCGGAAATAAAAAAAAGCTCCCCTTCACAAGGAGTGCTTCGTGTTAATTTTGACCCGATCAAGATCGCGCTTGCCTATCAATTCGCGGGCGCGAGTGCTGTTAGCGTTTTGACGGATGAACGTTTTTTTGACGGGAAGCTGGAGTATCTTAACATGATAAAAAATAGGGTTACCATTCCCGTTCTTAGAAAAGATTTTATTATTGACGAGTATCAGATATATGAATCCGCGGCCTCCGGCGCGGACGCGATTCTTTTAATAGCTCATATCTTAACGCAGGAAGAACTGAATAGATATTTATCTGTTACAAAAGAGCTTGGAATGGACGCGCTTTGTGAAGTGCATAATGAAGAAGAGGTAGAAAAAGCCTTAAAAAGCGGAGTATCGATAATAGGTATAAATAATAGAGACCTCGCCACGTTTAATGTGGACACTTCGGTAACGCAGAGGATGATACGCTTAATTCCTGAGACAAAAATAATCGTTTCTGAAAGCGGGATTGGCAGTTATGAACAGATTATGTTTTTAAAAAGTTTAGGAGTTAATGCTGTTCTAATAGGTGAAGCTTTTATGCGAGAGGAAAATATCGAAGAGAAGGTTAGAGAATTAATTAGGGAGGCGTAGTTCGCGTATGGTATGTAGTAACATTGACGGCATACGATATGCGACATACGAGGTACAACATATGGCATACGAAAAAGTAAAGGTAAAAATCTGCGGGATTACGAATGCGGAAGACGCGTTAAGAGCCGGCTCTTACGGCGCCGATCTGGCAGGTTTTATTTTTATAAAAAACACACCGCGCTATATTGGTGATAAGAAAGACATTATACTAAACTTGCCGGAAAGCCTAAAAAAGACAATGTTAAAAGTAGGGCTTTTCCAAGATGAAGACGCGAAGAAAGTCGCGGAAAGCGTGATATACTGCGGGTTGGATTATGTACAGCTTCAAGGCGGCGAAAGCCCGGAGTATTGCGCTTTTCTAAAGAATATTTTACAACAAGCGAAATATCCGTGTCTCATAAAAATAATAAAAGCGTTTAAGATAAAAGATAGGATTTTTTCTGTGTCTGGAATATATGATGTGCTGAGCTATAGAGACATCGTGGACTATTTTGTTTTTGATACTTTTCATCCCGTTCTGGCGGGAGGTACTGGTGTTACTTTTAACGCGGACATTCTTATAAAAGAAAAAGAAAGCATAAAGAAGCCATTTTTTATAGCCGGAGGGCTTACTCCGGATAACGCGGCAGAAATAATAAAAAGGTTTAATCCTTATGGAGTGGATGTATCAAGCGGTGTGGAAAAGATTTTAGGAAAAAAAGATGAGTCCCTATTAAAGGAGTTTATAGCAAATGCGAAAAACGCGTAAAGTGCCTGATGAAAGAGGTTATTTCGGAAGATTCGGCGGGCGTTATATCCCTGAAACGCTTATGCCCGCGGTGAAAGAACTTACCCATGCCTATCAAAAGATAAGTAGGACATCTCTTTTTCGCGAGGATTTGGATTATTATTTAAAACAATACGCGGGCAGGCCGACACCGTTATATTTTGCTGAAAGACTTACTAAAAAACTTGGCAAAATGAAAATATACTTAAAACGCGAAGATTTGCTTCATACAGGCGCTCACAAGATCAACAACACGATAGGCCAGGCGCTTGTTGCCGCGCGTATGGGAAAGAAACGTTTAATCGCGGAGACTGGAGCTGGTCAGCATGGAGTGGCTACTGCTACCGTCGCGGCTTTATTCGCTCTCAAATGTGATGTGTATATGGGAACGGAAGACATAAGAAGGCAGAATCTTAATGTGTTTAGAATGAAACTCTTGGGTGCTCGAGTTATACCTGTTAACAGCGGTTCCCGTACTCTCAAGGACGCGATGAATGAAGCGATAAGGGATTGGGTCACAAACGTGCGTGATACTCACTATGTTATAGGTTCTGTTGCCGGCCCTCATCCATATCCCATGATGGTTAGAGATTTTCAATCCGTAATAGGCAAAGAGACGCGGAAACAAATAATGAAGCAGGAAGGCCGACTGCCGTCGCATTTGGTAGCTTGTGTCGGAGGAGGCAGTAATTCAATGGGGCTTTTTTATCCTTTTTACAAAGATAAAGTAGAGTTTTATGGGGTAGAAGCCGCGGGATTAGGCGTAAATACATCTCATCATGCCGCGGCGTTGGAAAAAGGGCGTGTTGGAATCCTGCACGGGAGTAAAAGTTTCCTGCTTGAGGATAAAAACGGACAGGTACAACTCGCGCATTCCGTGTCGGCAGGTCTGGATTATCCCGGAGTAGGCCCGGAACACGCGTATTACAAAGAAACGGGCCGGGCTAAATATGTTTCAGTGAGTGATTCTGAGGCCATCCGTGGTGCAGAACTCCTTTCACAAGTTGAAGGTATAATACCCGCCCTTGAGAGCGCGCACGCTGTGTATTACCTTACTAAGATGGCAAAAATACTCTCAAAAAAAGATATAGTTGTGCTTTGTTTATCCGGCCGTGGAGATAAAGATATTGATATAATGAAAAAGCGTATTTAGTGAATAGTGAATAGCGGGGTGATGTGAGATGAACAGGATTGATGAAACATTTAGGCGATTAAAGAAAGAAGGTAAAACGGCGTTTATTCCTTACGTGACTGCAGGGGACCCTGATATTGACACAAGTAAAGAAATAGTCCGGTCTTTGGCAAGCTCCGGCGCTGATATTATAGAATTGGGGATACCTTTTTCAGATCCGTTGGCGGACGGGCCAACGATTCAAAGAGCCGTGCAGCGTTCCTTGAAAAATCATTGTTCCGTCGGAAAAGTGTTTGAGATGGTGAAAGATTTAAGGCGGGAAATATCTGTGCCGATAGTTTTTATGACATATTACAATATCATCTTCAATTATGGGGTTGACCGGTTTGTCAAAGACGCGAAGGCAAAAGGGGCGGATGGTGTTATAGCCGCCGATCTGCCTATGGAAGAGTCAGAGGAACTTCAAAAGAGCGCTGAGAAAAAAGATTTTTGTGTTATTATGCTTACGGCGCCGACAACACCAATTCCGCGATTTAGAAAGATAGCGGCTAAATCACGGGGTTTTATCTATTATGTCTCTCTTACCGGAGTTACGGGGGAGAGAAAAGAGCTTTCTAGTAAATTAAAAGAAGATGTAAAAAAAATAAGCGGTTTATCAAAAAAACCTGTATGTGTGGGATTTGGTATATCAACTCCGCTTCAAGCCAAAGAAATTAAATCTGTTTCCAGCGGAATAATAGTTGGAAGCGCGATAATCAAGATAATTGAAAAAAACCTGGATTGCGGTAAAACGAAGATGATCCAAGAAATAGGCGCGTTCGCGCGATCAATGGCAAGGGTTGCGCATGAATAGTGTATTTGAACAAATACCAATTTCTCTCTTTGAAAAAGTGGATTTGAACAAATGCTAATTTCTCCCTTTGAAAAAGGGAGATTAAGAGGGATTTAACGCGCTTTTGTTTAAAAGAAGAGGACAGAACAAATAAGGAGCATGTGAGTGACAAATAAACGAGCGACGAACGACGAGCGACGAATAATGGGATTGGATATTGGCACCAAAAACATAGGGGTCGCGCTTAGTGACGGGTTGAGTATAATAGCGCAGGGAAAAGAGGTGATTAAGAGGACTGATGATTCAGCGGCTATTGCCCGTATTGAAGAAATTGTCGATGAATTTAGAGTAAAAGAGATTATTGTCGGACTGCCGGTTAATATGAATGGTACAATGGGTCCCCGCGCTGAAGATAGTTCTTGTTTCGCGGAAAAATTAAAAAAGAAAACAGCTCTTTCTGTTAAAATGTGGGATGAAAGGCTTAGCACAAAAGAAGTAGAAGCAGTTTTGATAAAAGGGTCGGTTTCTAGAAAAAAAAGAAAAAGGATAATAGATAAGCTCGCGGCACAGATTATACTGCAGGGGTATTTGGATAGTAAATAGTGAATAGTGGATGGGGGAATAGAGAAGAAAAAAGGAGAATGATGTATAAACGATTACAGGCAAGGAATGGGCTTACGGTGATTACTTCACCAATGCCTCAGATGGCTTCGGTTTCTTTAGGTATTTGGATAGGAATAGGCGGGCGCTATGAATCCTCGAAAAAAAGCGGAATAAGTCATCTTGTAGAGCACATGCTGTTTAAAGGAACCCTTCGCCGGAGTGCCAATGAATTAAAGGAATCTATAGAAGGTGTAGGCGGCACTTTTAACGGGTTTACTTCTGATGAAGTGACGTGTTATATGGTAAAAGTTCCTGTGAAATATACTGAAGAAGGGATAGATGTTTTGGCGGATATGGTTTTAAACGCCAAGTTTGATGACGCGGATCTTGAGAAAGAAAGGTTTGTTGTATGTGAAGAAATAAAGATGTATCAGGACCAGCCTGCTGACCATGTACTAGATATTCTGTCAAAAATAATGTGGCCCGGAAACGCTCTGGGAAGGTCTTTAACCGGGAGTATGGATACTGTGAAGGCCATGAAAAGAGAAGAACTTGTAAAATTCAGAGATGATAATTATCATCCGGCGAATATTTCAGTTGTGGCCGCGGGCAGGGCTGTTCCCGACAAAATATTTGAATTGGTTAATCAGAGGTTTGGATCTTTTGCAAAGAAAAAGAATTCAGGTTTTAATGTTCCTTGTGTTAATCAAAGTAAGCCGCGAATAAAAGTGTGCCGCGGGAATACAAATCAAACGCATATCGCGATGGGATTTCACATTCCGGAGGCTAATATCCAAGATAGGTTCGCGATAAAATTAATGAATGTGATTCTTGGCGGCAATATGTCTTCCCGTTTATTTGACCAGCTAAGAGAAAAATACGGCCTTTGTTATGATATATCTTCAGCTTATAAGAGGCACAGTGATATAGGCGAATTGCAAATACACGCTGGAGTAGATAACAAAAAAGCCGTAAAATCGGTTATCGCCATTCTGGATGAACTTAAAAAATTAAAAGACATAGGGATAACCGAAGGTGAGCTTACGAGGGCGAAAGAATATACTAAGGGCCAGTTTCTTCTTGCCTTGGAACAGACTTCCACCCGGATGCTTTGGCTGGGTGAGAGATTTATGGTACATAAAGAGATACCTGAAGTGAAAGAGATATTAGGGAGGGTTGACGCGGTTAATTCGGATGAGGTGCAGAAAGTAAGCGGGAAAATATTAAAGTCTTCTTCAGTTAACTTGGCTATGATAAGTAAGATAATCCAAAAAGATAAAGATAAAATAAACAAAGAACTGAGTATGCTATGAGGGGGACGTTTCGCCTTGTTAGAGTTTTTGGCATAGACATAGATATTCATTTTACGTTTTTTTTGCTTTTAGGTTTTTTCTTTTGGATGATGGGAACCAGAGGCCTGGAACTTATCCTGGGTGTTTTTTTGCTGGTAACCATCCATGAACTTTGTCACAGCTTGGCCGCGGCGTATTTCGGCATAAAGGTGAGGCATATAACCCTTTTACCTATGGGCGGAGTGGCGTCAATGCCTGCCTTTCCTGTGAAACCGTATCAGGAGCTTTTAATTTCTCTGGCAGGGCCGGTTTCAAATTTGGTAATAATCCTTGTTTTTTATTATCCGCTCTGCTTGTTTTTAGGGAAAGAAACGCTGATGTATCCTTTTTTTGTTTTAACAGGCCAAATCAGAGAGATAGGACAGTTTCATGTCATAGCGCACATTTACTGGATTAATTTAATTTTGGCGGTTTTTAATATGATTCCAGCGTTTCCCATGGATGGGGGCAGAGTCTTGCGCGCGGTACTTTCGTATCCTCTGGGGCATAGGAAAGCTACTGCCATCGCTGTGGCTCTGGGGAGGATTTTCGCGTTGATTTTCGCGTATTTTGGGATAGCGCGGGGCCATATTCTACTTTTGGTTATCGCGGTATTTATTTATACGTCAGCTTCAAATGAAGTCCTTCAAATAAAATATTTGGAAAACGCGTCAAAGAGAAGGGAAAAAGAACTATGAAGGAAATATTAATCGCGCCGAGCATTTTATCAGCAGATTTCAGCAGGCTGGGCGAAGAAATAAAATCCATAGAAAGTGCCGGAGCGGATTGGGCGCATATTGATGTAATGGACGGAGTTTTTGTGCCGAATATAACCATAGGCCCTTCAGTTATTAAATCCATAAGGAGACTGACAAAACTATTTTTTGACACGCATCTTATGATTAGTAACCCGGAAAGATATATCTGCCAATTCGCGGACGCGGGTAGTGACTTAATAACGTTTCACATAGAGGCGTGTGGCGCGCCCTTAGATATAATCAAAAAGATAAAAGCCAAAGGTAAAAAAGCGGGTGTTTCAATTAAACCGGCTACCAGTCTTTCTTCTCTCGATAATATTCTGGAACATGTTGATCTGGTTTTAATTATGACAGTAGATCCCGGGTTCGGCGGGCAGTCTTTTATGGAAGAGATGATGCCTAAGGTTGAAAAACTGAAAAAAAAATTTAAAGGCCTCGTGGAAGTTGATGGAGGAATAACCCCTGAAACCGCTCCAAAAATAATTAACGCTGGAGCTGATGTCCTGGTATCCGGCACCGCGGTTTTTAGCCAAAAAAATTACGCGAAAGCAATAAAAGAATTACGAGGAGCGGCTAAAAGTTAAGCAGCCATTCGCCTCTCTCACTCCGCGGGGATGACACTATGTCATAGTGTTCATAATTATCGGTGGTAGAGACGCGATAAATCGCGTCTTTTCATTGATAGCGCAACATATTGTGGGCACTTTTAGATTGTCATCCCGAAATTTCTAAAGTGTCCAAAATCATCGGCGGTAGAGACGCGATAAATCGCGTCTTTTCATTGATGGTGCAACATATTTTGGGCACTTTTAGATTGTCATCCCGAAATTTTTAAAGTGTCCAAAATCATCGGCGGTAGAGACGCGATAAATCGCGTCTTTTCATTGATGGTGCAACATATTGTGGGCACTTTTAGATTGTCATCCCGAAATTTTTAAAGTGTCCAAAATCATCGGCGGTAGAGACGCGATAAATCGCGTCTTTTCATTGATGGCGCAACATATTGTGGGCACTTTTAGATTGTCATCCCGAAATTTTTAAAGTACCCATAATTCTTGACACTACTAAGCGAAGGACCTTATTGACAAAAGGCACACAATGTGCTACGATTCTAATAGATGAAATATTATAGATGGAATAATGAAAAGAATTTAAAGCTGAAGGTTCAAAGAGGAGTGTCTTTTGAGGATGTTCTTTTGGCTCTTGAAAATAATAGATTATTAGGAGATGAAAAACACCCTAATAGTAAGGCGTATGCGAAACAGCGAATATTGATTGTCGAAATAGATAGCTATGCTTATTTAGTTCCGTATGTAGAAAATAAAAACGAAATTTTTTTTAAAACTGTTATCACGAGCCGGAAGGCTACAATGATATATCTGGGAAAGGAGAAAAATGATGATAAAGCTGGATAAAGAAGAAAGAGAACTGTTAAACTCTTATGAAAAGGGAGAATGGAAGCCCACAGGGAGAGGCAAGGCGCGGTTAGCGCGATTCAAAACATATGTTTCGGAAACCCACAAAAAAAATAAGAGAATAAATATACGAATTGTGGAAACCGACCTTGAAGAATTGCGAAAGGAAGCAATGGAAGAAGGGCTTCCCTACCAGACCTTTATTACGAGTATTCTTCACAAATACGCTACAGGCCGGCTTAAAAAGCGTGAACACTATGTTTAATATTCGCGAACCCGAGTGAGCTTATCTAAGCAGGTTAGATTAATTGACATAAAAGCGGAAATAGCTCCTTGCGTAATTGGAGTAAGAGATGGGATAAGATTAAGCTGGAGGAATTAATGGCTAATATCAAGTTTGGCACGGATGGGTGGAGGGCGGTAATAAGCGAAGATTTTACTTTTGAAAACGTGGCTGTGGTAGCTCAAGCTGTAGCGGATTTTGTAAAGTCACAGAAAGAGGCGGTATATAGAAAGAAAAAACTGGCAGTAGGATATGACACTCGTTTCCTCTCCGGTAAATATGCTGAAATAATCGCGCGTGTGCTCGCGGCTAATGGAATAAGCGTCGTTTTGTCTAAAGAAGCGAGCACAACTCCGTCAGTATGCGTGTACATCAAAGATAAGAAACTTACGGGCGGAGTAATGATTACGGCGAGCCATAATCCGCCGCAGTATAACGGGATAAAATATAAAGGTTTTTTTGGAGGGTCTGCCGGAAGTGATATCATTGACAAGATTGAAGGTCTGATTTTTAAATCGAAGGTAAAGGACATGGATTTTAAAGATGCCGTGGCAAAGAACAAAATAGTTTTAGAAGATTTTGTTTCTTTGCAGCTTGAGCATATTAGAAAATACGTTGATGTGAAAACCCTCAAAAAAGCGCGGTTAAGAATATTAGTTGATTCTATGAATGGGACAGGCAAGACGTATTTCAGCCAAATTTTAAAAAACAGTTCAATAAAATTTGATTATATGAATGTTGAAGATAACCCTGGTTTTAAGGGCAGGGCCCCTGAACCAAATGAAAAGCATCTTAAGGACCTGATGAATGGCGTTAAAAAAGGCAAATATGATTTGGGTGTTGCCACGGATGGAGATTCTGACCGTGTCGCTATTGTTGACGAAACTGGAAAGATACTTTCAGGGCATAAGGTTATGGCGCTTTTACTTTTGCATATGGTTAAAAACAGAAAAATGACGGGCGGAGTTGTTCAAACTATCTGCGGAACAGGCCTCATAAACAAAATATGCGAAGAGTATAATCTGCCGGTGTATGAAACTCCTGTAGGCTTTAAATATATCTGTGAGATGATGGAGAAAAAGGATATACTTATTGGCGGTGAAGAAACCGGGGGTATAGGTTTTAAGGATTATATCCCTGAACGTGACGGATTTTTATCCGCGCTTTTAATCATCGAGCTTATGATTAAAGAGAAGAAAAAAATAAGCCACATAATTAAAGCGATGAATCAAAAGTATGGGAACTATGTTTATGAACGGGAAGACATAATATTCCCGGAGTCTAAACGAAAGACGTTAATTAAAGGTATAAGTGATAATTTACCGCGAGAAGTTCTTGGCAAAAAGGTTAAAGAGATAAAAGATTATGACGGAGCTAAATTTATATGTGAAGACGGAACATGGCTTCTTTTAAGGCTTTCCGGCACAGAACCTAAGCTTAGAATATACAGTGAAACACCTTCCCGAGAAGAATCGCTTAAGTACTTGGAATTCGGGAAAAAATACACCTTTAAACTATTAAACTAATTATGAAATACGACCTAAAAACTATACGAAATTTTTGCATTATAGCGCATATAGATCACGGTAAATCCACTTTGGCTGACAGGATTATTCAGACTACCGATACTGTGGCGCGAAGAGAGTTCAGAGATCAATTTTTAGATGATATGGACTTGGAACGAGAACGCGGGATAACCATTAAATCAAGCGCTGTGCGTATAATGTACAAGTCAGAGGACGGGAATACTTATTTGCTAAATTTGATAGATACGCCGGGACACGTTGATTTTTCGTATGAAGTGTCCAAGTCTATAGCGGCGTGTGAAGGGGCCCTTTTGCTGGTGGATGCCGTGCAGGGAGTTGAAGCGCAGACTATCGCTAATTTATATCTGGCAATGGAGCACAATTTGACGATAATTCCGGTTATAAACAAGATTGACCTTAAAATCGCGCGTATAGAAGAAGTAAAACGTCAAATGCGTGATGTGCTTGGCGCGGTCGATGAGGAAATTCTTCTTATAAGCGCTAAAGAAAATCTAGGGACAAAAGATATTTTGGAACAGGTTATTAAAAGGATTCCGCCTCCTTCTGGTAGCCGTGAAAAACCTTTGCAGGCGTTGATTTTTGATTCTTCGTATGATGTTTATAGAGGAGTTATTATCTACGTTCGTATTGTAAATGGGTGCTTAAAGCGGGGAATGCAGGTTGAAATGATGAACAAGCATTCCAGGTATGAAATAAAAGAAGTTGGTATTTTTATACCGGAGGAACATCCTGAGGAGGAGCTTAGTTCGGGTGAAGTAGGATATGTGGTTTGCAACATCAAGGACGCGAGGGAAGTAGAAGTGGGCGACACTATAACCAGCGTGGAACAGCCTGCCCAGAATCCCTTGCCGGGATACAGACAAGTAAAACCCATGGTTTTTAGCGGAATATATCCGGTTTCAAATGAAGACTACGGAAATCTCAAAAGCGCGATGGAAAAATTAAGGCTTTCAGATTCCTCTTTTGTTTATGAACCTGAAACTTCGGCGGCGCTGGGTTTTGGTTTCAGGTGCGGGTTTCTTGGGCTTTTGCATATGGAAATAATCCAGGAAAGGTTGGAGAGGGAATTTAATCTGGATTTAATAGCGTCTTCGCCAAGTGTTAACTATAGAATAAAAATGTTGCACGGGGATCTTGTAGAAGTTGATAACCCCACGAAATATCCGGAAAAAGAAAGAATAGAATTTGTTGAGGAGCCGATTGTCAGATGTCATATTATAGCGCCGTCTATTTCTATCGGAACTATTATGAAATTATGCGAAGATAGACGGGGAGAGTTTATCAGTACAAATTATTTGGATCCGAAAAAAGTACAAATAAACTATGATATGCCTTTGTCCGAGATAATTGTGGATTTTTATGATAAAATTAAATCTTCGACTCAAGGATATGGTTCTTTGGATTATGAATTAACCGGATACAAACGCGCTAACATTGTTAAGCTGGATATCCTGATTAATGGTATTTCCTGTGACGCCCTCTCCTGTATAGTGCACAAGGAAAAGGCCCGAAAAAAAGGAAGAGAACTGGTTCAAAAGCTGGGGGAAACGATACCGAAGCACTTGTTTAAGGTGGCGATACAAGCCTCTGTTGGAGGGGATATCCTGGCAAGGGAAGATATCACAGCGTTGAAGAAACACGTTACAGGAAAATGTTACGGAGGAGATATTACGAGAAAAAGAAAATTATGGGAAAAACAGAAAGAAGGCAAGAAAAAGATGAGGAGGATCGGAAAGGTAGATGTTCCAAAAGAGGCATTTCTGAAAGCGATGAGGGTAGCATGAAGTTTAACAAAAAAACATGGGATTTTTTATGGGTAGAGTGGATTAAGCCGATACTGATCGCGGCAGTCGCGGCTTTTTTTATCAGAACATTTATCGCCCAGCCGTTTAAAATACCGTCTAATTCTATGTATCCGACATTAAGGCCCGGAGACAGGATATTTGTGAATAAATTTCTTTATGGCGCTAAAATTCCTCTTACGAATATCAGGCTTCCAAAAGCGCGTCCTCCTGACGAGGGAGATATTGTCGTGTTTACGTCGCCTATTGAAAAAAATAAATTTCTTGTAAAAAGATTTATCGCCGGAGGCGGTCAGATTGTTCAAATAAAAGACGGCGAATTATTTGTGGATGGAACAAAAGTAGAAAAAATCCCTATCGCGAGGTTCTTTTATTACAACCGTGGGGAATATGACGGGTCGGACAGAGCCCTGCGCGTTCCTCAAGGTTATTTTTACGTTTTAGGAGATAACAGCGCGAATTCCCTGGATTCACGCTACTGGGGATTTGTGCCAAATAAAAATCTTGTAGGCAAAGCCTTTTTTATCCACTGGCCGATAAAACGAATACAAATGATTGGAGAGGGAGACTAGGTTGGGGTTCGTCGCTCGTCGCTGGTCGCTCGTGAACCCCGAGAGACGAGCGATGAACCCCGAGCGACCAGCGACGAATCATGAATTGGGCGAATAGACTAACCATATGCCGGATAATCCTTGTGCCGGTTTTTGTTGCCGCTATTTTATACTACAAGTTGAACATCGCTTTAGGCATATTTATAGTCGCGGCCATAACAGACGCGTTAGACGGGTACATAGCGCGTAGCCGCAGAGAAAAGACAAAATTTGGTACAGTTATGGACCCAATCGCGGATAAGATGCTTATTGGCAGTGCCTTTATATGTTTTAGTTTAGTCTCAGGCTTGCCAGTGTATCTTAAGATGCCCATCTACGTGCCGATAATTGTTATTTCAAGGGATGTAATTATTTTATTGGGTGTGGGAGTAATGTATTTTTTAGCCGAAAAGATAGAAATCAAGCCTACGATTATTGGAAAGATAACGACATTTTTTCAAATGCTTACGATTATTTTGGTTCTTTTGCGTTTTGTCCATTCCTGTTGGGTTTGGAATATAGCCATAGTACTTACCGCTGTTTCAGGTTTAGATTATATTAGAATAGGATCCAGACAAATCAATGGAAAATTATAACAAAATTCCCACAATATGTATTGTGGGCAGGCCTAATGTTGGTAAATCGTCTTTATTTAACTGTCTTACAGGTGCCCGGCGCGCTGTTGTCGCGGGAGAGTCTGGCACCACGAGGGACAGAGCTGAGTCATTAGTTAGAATATCTGGATTTAACGCGAAGATTACGGACACCGGAGGGTATCTAACCCTGGAAAAAGATGAACTTTATTCACAGGTTAAATTGCAGATATACAGGGCAATGGAAGAAGCTTCTATAATACTAATGGTAGTTGACGCTATGGACGGCCTTTCCGGCCTTGACGAAGAAGTGGCTTTTCTTTTAAGAAAATTTAACAAACCTGTTATTTTAGCGGCAAATAAAATTGATAATGACGAGCTTAAAAATGATGCTATGGAATTTTACAAATTAGGGTTTGGTGAACCTGTCGCGGTTTCCTGTTTGCACAGAAAGGGCCTGAAACAACTTCAGAAGTGTTTGGCGGAAGGCCTTAAAGATATCTCAAAAAAAGAAACTATGTCAAAATTGAAATATCTAAACATCGCGGTTGTCGGGAGGCCTAATGTTGGCAAATCATCGTTTGTGAATACCCTTCTAGCCCGAGAGCGTGTTATTGTAAGCGAAATTCCGGGAACAACAAGAGATTCGATTGATACGTATTTCGTTTATAACGAAAATGAATATGTATTGGTGGATACCGCGGGTATCCGGCATAAGAAAAAGGTCAAAACAATAGTTGACGTGTATAGCATGATACGGTCTCGAGAGGCTATTACCAGGGCGGATGTTGTGTTTTTACTACTTGATGCCGTGGACGGCGTGACAAAAGACGATATTGATATATTAAGTTTTATAGAAGAGAGCGGCAAGGCGGCTCTTTTAATTGTGAATAAATGGGATCTCGCGGCGGGGGAAAGTGTTCCCATGGGTGATTATGAAAAGCGTCTTTTTCACGCGTCGAATAGGCTTGGCAGGTTTCCAATACTCTTTGTTTCTTCGAAAACAGGCAGAAATGTGCCAAAAAGCCTTGAAATCGCGAATGTTCTTAACACGGATTTGGATATCAAGGCCACAACTCCATTTTTAAACTCTATTTTTGAAAAAAATGATCCTTCAAGGGTCCCAATTCCCAGAAGTAAAAAAAGGCCGAACTTTTTGTATATTGTTCAGTCGAGCCGCCGTCCGATAGAATTCAAATATTTTGTCAATGACCCCTCGAGTGTGCTTTCCAGTCATATAAGTTTTATAGAAAACCAGCTTCGCGCTAATTTATCGCTGAAGGGCATTCCGATAAAAATACTAATAAGAAGGTCGAGGAAGAAAAAATGATACATAGTTTTCTTTTAGTTTTTACCGCGTATATACTTGGTTCTATTCCAACAGCTTATATTTTTGGAAAAGTGTTAAAGGGAATTGACATCCGAAAAGTTGGCAGTGGTAACGTGGGAGCTACGAATGCCGCCAGAAGCATAGGCAAGAAAGCGGGTATAGTTGTTTTAATTATTGATTTTTTGAAAGGACTGGCGGCGATTACCGTAATCCCAATGGCTTTTCAGTGGATTTTTCCAAATGTAAGCCTCCCAGATAATATCAGCATATTTTTGGCGGTGGCTGTTATTTCGGGCCACATATGGACAGTTTTTCTCAAATTTAAAGGCGGGAAAGGCGTGGCAACTACGGCCGGGGTTATGACAGGCCTCGCGCCAGGGATATTTTTAGGCGCTCTTGCAGTGTGGGTGATAGTTTTTAGCGTACGCCGGTATGTGTCGTTAGCGTCAATTTTAGCCGCGGTAACGCTTCCAATCCTCTCCGCGCTTACCGGAAAAGCCATAGAGTTTACTCTTTTCTGCGCGGTGCTATGCCTCATAGGTGTCTATTCACACCGCTCCAATATCAAACGACTAATCCAAGGCACAGAAAAAAAGCTTTGAACCGGAAAGTAGAGACGCGATAAATCGCGTCTCTACCAGGGTTCACGGTTCCTCTCAGAATTAGGGGGACACAATACTTAATTATTCTATCATCCCCTTTTTCTTTGGTCCTGGTTTTTTTATTTTTAATGATCTATTTATCATTTTTTCTAACTTTTCTATAAAATTCGTATCCCCAACCGGCCTACCTGTTCTTTCATTATTCTTTCATCATTTTATTGATTTTCCCCGGACAGCATTGAGATATTACGTTCCCTACGGGAAAACAATCCGTTTTTTATTGCAATAACAAAAAGTTGGATTTCCGGTCAAGCGTAAGGTAAAAAAAAGCTAGTCTTTATCCCTTGCATTCCCCTAAATATAAAGTAAACTAAAGTTAGAGATATTGTAGGGCAAAGGCATGCCTTTGCCGATGTAATTTTAAGTGGGTGGTGTGTGATGAGAGAACTTGTCTACAAAGATATGCTGGGCGCGAATCCGTGCAAAAGGGAAATTTCCATTGAGGAAATTGTCTCGTGGTCGGATATTCAAGGAACTCCGGAGACTAAAGGCCAATTTTCAAAAAAGCGTTTATGTAAGTACTTCATAGAGAGCAAGTTCAGTTCTGAAGAAGATGAAAGCCTTAGGAATTGGATAACACAAATGAAAAAGGAAAGAGTTTCCCGTAAAGATTGCCACATTATGCGGCAATTTAATACCCGGACGGGAGAGAACAAGATTGTCTGCAAAGTGCTTGGCGATTTTTATATTATTGCCGGAAAAACCGTGTACAAAATCGCGTACATAAATGAAGTTAAAGTTGAGGTATGCGACAAGAAGGAAAAATCATGATCGAAGACATATTAGCCAAACTAACACATATTTCCATGATAGGAGTGGCGCTGCTGAAGTTGAGCCTCATAAAATTTCAGGTATTTCTGCTCGAGTTTATGACCAGGCAATAAGATTCCTCACCTCGCCTAGTGTCAAGAATTATGGACACTTTCACCTGGTGTCATCCCCGTCCTCACCTCGTTACGTATTGACTACAAAAAACATATATGCTACACTCTGTTGAACTGTTATGCGCAAAGTGGCTATCATAGGAGACGGTGGATGGGGAACGGCTTTAGCTCTTTTGCTGTATGCTAAAGGTGTGGATACAGTGCTTTGGAGTGTGTCCCCGGAGTATGCCGAATATCTTAGAGAAAAAAGGGAAAATACCAAATTTCTTGAAGGGATAGTTTTGCCTGGCGGTTTAAAAATCACGTCTGATGATTTTCAGGTAAAAGGCGCGGATTATGCCTTTTTTGCCGTACCATGTGAATATCTGAGGCGAGTCGCGGAGAGATTCAAAAACGCGGGGTTTTCTTGTGTTATCAGCGCGGTTAAAGGTATAGAACAGGATTCCTTAAAAAGGCCTTCGGAGATATTGAAAGAAAGTTTTCAAGGCAAGGATATCAACGTTTTATCCGGTCCAAGCATAGCTTTTGAAGTCGCGAATGAGAGCCCTACAACCATTGTTATCGCTTCAGCCGGGAAGGAAAAAAAAGATATTCAAGCATTGATGATAACAGAAAGTTTTCGTGTTTACACTTCGAATGATGTTATCGGCGTGGAGCTGGGCGGCGCCTTAAAAAATATTATCGCGATAGCCGCGGGTATTTCTGACGGTTTGGGTTTTGGAACTAATTCAAAGTCTGCCATCTTAACAAGGGGGCTATCTGAAATAACCCGGCTTGGCGTAAAAATGGGCGCGGACGAGCGCACATTCAGCGGATTAAGCGGTGTGGGCGATTTGGCAACTACGTGCATAAGCCTGCATAGCAGAAACCGATGGTTTGGAGAGCAGATTGGAAAAGGTCGTGATATTAAAAGCGTTATGAAGGAAACAGAAAAGGTTGTGGAAGGCGTGGCTACCTGCCGGTCGGCTTATAAACTGGCGAAAAAATATGATGTTGATATGCCGATAACACAGAAGGTCTATGAGATTTTGTACAAAGGGAAGGATCCGGAAACTGCCGTAAAAGATTTGATGCGCCGAAATCCAAAAGAAGAATGAACAGTTAACAGTGATCAGTAACCAGTGAACAGTGAACAGTGAACAGTGGATGGGTATTGGTTAGGGGCTGAGGACTGATAACTGATAACTGATAACTGATAACTGATAACTGATAACTGATAACTGATAACT
>JBDRBY010000079.1:0-7082 GCA_043822245.1 Candidatus Omnitrophota bacterium | reverse complement strand
AGAAGAAAAGTTCTGACGCTTTTTCAAAGAAGAAAAGTTCTGACGCTTTTTCAAAGAAGAAAAGTTCTGACGCTTTTTCAAAGAAGAAAAGTTCTGACGCTTTTTCAAAGAAGAAAAGTTCTGACGCTTTTTCAAAAGGGGGGAAAATATCTGCCCTTTTTTCAAAAAAGAGAATGGAAACTACTTCACTCTTTCTTTCATAATTCTTTCATGTTATTTTTGACACTATCCACTACTCCCTATTCACTCTTCACCATTCACTAACTACTATGCGCTACACAAGCGCATCAACCACCAAATCCCCGACCTCTTCGGTAGAATACCCCATCTTGCCGGCGGATAAACTCTTAAGCTTATTGGCGGTAACATCCATCACCGCTTTCTCTATACGCGCGGCCGCGTCATGCTCACCTAATATATCCAGCATCATACTACCCGCGCATATGGCGGCTAACGGATTAATAACGTTTTTTCCTGTATATTTAGGCGCAGACCCTCCTATGGGCTCAAACATAGATACACCTTCAGGATTTATATTCCCTCCAGCGGCTATACCCATGCCTCCTTGTATCATAGCGCCAAGATCCGTAATTATATCGCCAAACATATTGTCAGTCACTAACACATCAAACCATTCCGGATTTTTTACCATCCACATACAAGTCGCGTCAACATGCGCGTAATCCGTCTTTATGGACGGGTAGCTTTTTGCCATTTCATTAAAAGCTCTTTCCCATAAATCAAAAGCGTAAGTCAAAACATTAGTTTTTCCAACCAAAGTAAGTTTATTGTTTTTGCCGCGTTTTTTTGTATATTCAAACGCGTATTTTAAACATCTGTCAACACCCCTGCGGGTATTTCGGGAAACCTGGATTGCCGTTTCCTGCGGCGTGCCTTTGTTGACAAATTCACCTTCACCCACATATAAACCTTCATTATTTTCTCTTACAACGACAAAATCTATCTCATCCGGGCCTTTGTCTTTTATTGGAGTCCACACCCCCGGATACAATTTCACCGGACGAAGATTTATATACTGCTCAAGAGAAAATCTCAATTTTAAAAGTAAACCTTTCTCCAATATCCCGGGTTTCACCTCCGGATGCCCCACCGCGCCGAGATAAATCGCGTCTACCGTCTTTAACTCTTCAATAACACTCTCAGGAAGGACTTCTTTTGTCCTTTTGTATCGTTCCCCTCCAAGGTCATACATTATTTTTTCATACTTAAAATCCATTTTCTCCGAGGCCGCGTCCAACACCTTCAAACCCTCGTTAATAACCTCCGGACCCGTTCCATCTCCTGGTATCACTGCTATTCCGTACATAATTTTTACCCTCTACCCTTTCTTTACATGTTTATTGTAATAGTTCAGCTGTAATACACAGCCTGAATGACGCTTTGAGACAATTTTACTTTTTTTTCTTCGCGTATTCTATCAACCCGCCGTTTTTAATCATATTTTTTATAAATTCAGGAAACACTTCCGCTTTATAAACTATACCCTGTTCTGATTTCAATATCTCTCCCTGGGTTAAATTAACTTCAACTATGTCGCCGCTTTTCAAAACTTCCGCGGCTTCTTTACTTGTAAAGATCGGAAGCCCTATGTTTATAGCATTCCTGTAAAATATCCTGGCAAAACTTTTAGCAATCACACAGGAAAGGCCCGCCGCTTTAATTGCAATCGGCGCGTGTTCGCGTGACGACCCGCATCCAAAATTTTCTCCCGCCACAATAATATCCCCTTCTTTCATTTTTTCGACAAATTCAGGATCCGCGTCTTCCATGCAATGTTTGGCCAGTTCTTCCGGATCAGATGTATTTAAATAGCGCGCTGGAATAATCTCGTCCGTATTTATATCGTCGCCAAATTTATGAACTTTGCCTTTAAGTTTCATTCTAAAAACCCCCTTTTGTTAGCGTATAGGCTAA
This sequence comes from Candidatus Omnitrophota bacterium, assembly GCA_043822245.1. Taxonomy (GTDB): domain Bacteria; phylum Omnitrophota; class Gorgyraeia; order Tantalellales; family Tantalellaceae; genus JBDRBY01. The sequence continues at coordinate 5,147 of JBDRBY010000079.1, read as the reverse complement.
ACTCTATACGCTATAATTCCGCCGGATGCGTAATCTTTCCCCTCACGGCACTTGCCGCGGCGACCGCGGGGTTCGATAAATACACAAAACTTTTGGGGTGCCCCATACGACCGATAAAATTTCTATTGGTAGTCGCGATAGCAGTCTCACCTTCCGACAAAATACCCATATGCCCGCCCAGACAAGGGCCGCAGGAGGGCGTACAAAAAACTCCACCCGCTTTTACGAAAATTTCAGCATAGCCTTCCCGCACCGCCTCCAGATAAACAGCTTGTGTCGCCGGTATAACTATCAACCTCACTGACTTATCTACTTCTTTATTTTTAAGCACCATCGCCGCCTGTTTCAAATCGCTTATCCTTCCATTCGTGCATGAACCTATGACCACTTGATTAACCTTCACCTTTTTAAATTCTCCCACAGGTTTCCCATTAGAAGGCAAATGCGGCTCAGCTACAATCGGCTCAAGTTTTGACACGTTATAATGCCTCACTTCGGAATAAACCGCGTCCGCATCGCTTTTTATCAGTTTATACGCTATTCGATTAGGCTTACACTTTTTGATAGCGGCTTTGATGTAATCTTCAGTGGTTTTATCCGGAGCAATTATGCCGTTTTTGGCTCCGGCTTCAATCGCCATATTGCACATACTGAATCTGTCATCCATAGAAAGATAACCCATTGTAGTCCCGGTAAACTCAAGAGCCTTGTAAAGCGCTCCGGAAACACCTAAATCCGAAATAGCATGAAGAATGAGGTCTTTTCCTCCTACCCACTTGCGGGGCTTGCCGGTAAAACACAGCTGAATAGTTTCCGGCACCTTTAGCCAGCATTCACCGAATGCCATCGCGTAAGCCAGGTCAGTACTCCCCATACCTGTAGCAAACGCGCCAAGCGCGCCGTGCGTGCAGGTATGAGAATCCGCGCCTATCATAAGGTCTCCCGGCATAATAAGCCCTCTTTCAGGAAGAAGCGCGTGCTCAACACCCATTTCGCCAAGCTCGAAATAATTGGTTATACCAAATTCTTTCGCGAAATCTTTCAGCAGCTTTGCCTGATTAGCGCTTTTCATATCCTTGGCCGGAAGGAAATGATCCGGCACCAAAACCACGCGCTCTTTATTAAACACCTTTTTCTTGCCAAGCTCCCGAAATTCTTTTATGGCTATCGGGCTGGTAATATCATTGCCCAAACACAGATCAATCTTTGCCTGCACGAAATCCCCGGGAGTAATCTTTTTAACCCCCACCGCGTGTGAAAGTAATATCTTTTCAGTTATCGTATATCCCATTTACAGCTCCTCTTTATAGTAGATTGTTCGAAAAAACGTACTTGGTCAGTTTATCAAACTTTCACATCAAAAGCAATATATTTAGGCTCTTGATAGTGTAAAATATTATGCCCTGCGCGTCAAGATACGCGTTATTTAAAAAAAAGAGTACCGTTAAATATAACAGTACTCTTTGAAATACTTTTGCGTTTACCCTTAGGCCTATCACTGATTGCTTGTATCCTCTACGGGAATCTCCTCACCTTGCGGTTTTGCTTCCACGGGCACTTCAACCGTCAGCGGTACTTCTCCTACAGGAGCCGCGCTTAATGGAGCGGAAACTTTCACGGGAAAATTCATCTTATCAAAAAGCGACCGGCCCCTTCTGGCAGTTACCATGCCTAAAAGAAGAGACGTTACAAGAAAGACTACGGCACAAACTGTTGTAGCTTTTTTAAGAAGAATAGGCGCCCCTGTACCCAATAACGACTGCGCGCTGTCTCCGCCTAACATCTCAGTAAGTCCACCGCCCTTACCCGCCTGAAGCAAAATCACGGCAATAAGAACTAAACATGCTATAATATGGACTATCATCAGCAAAATATACATTTTTTATTCCTTGTGTTAGATCCTTCAGCCCTCAGGGCTTCAGGATGACATGGACGCGTACAGCTTTGATGTAGCTTTGATTATACCAGCAAAATCGTCAATTTTCAAGCTTGCTCCACCTATTAATCCACCGTCAATATCTTTTTCATTCATAAGATTTTCAATATTATCGGGTTTAACGCTACCTCCGTACAATACGCGCCTTGTCTCTGAAAAGGTTTCTGAATATAATTCGTTAAGCAAATTCCGTATCATATTATGCACTTCTTGAGCCTGGCCGGGAGTCGCTGTTTTACCTGTGCCTATCGCCCAAACCGGCTCGTAGGCGATAACCAGTTTATCCAAGTAAATTTCATCAAACTCGTTAAGAGCTTCGATAACTTGACTCTTAACAACTTCTATCATTCTTCCGGATTCCCTTTCTTCAAGCGTCTCACCCACGCATAATATGGGAATAAGTTCCCCGTCAACCACCGCGCGGATCTTGCGATTAACTGTACTGTTTGTTTCTCCAAAATATTTTCTTCTTTCAGAATGCCCTATGATAACATACTGGCATCCAATACTTTTTAGCATAGGAACTGAAACTTCACCCGTAAACGCGCCTTCAGATTCCCAGTAACAATTTTGCGCGCCAATAAAGATATTACTTTCATGTGTCATTTCCTCTGCTTCAGCTAAATCAACAAAAGGAGGACAAACCACGATTTCAACGTTATCTATGTCATACACAGCGCGTTTTATCCCGTTTATCAATTCTCGAGCTTCATTAACATCCTTAGACATCTTCCAATTTCCCGCGATAATAGGCCTTCTCACCCCGTCCTCCCCTCTATTCACCATTCACTATCCACTATTCACTACTCAACGCCGCGATACCCGGCAATTCTTTCCCCTCAAGATATTCCAAAGAAGCTCCGCCGCCTGTGGATATGTGCGACATCTTCCCAGCCATATTCATCTGATTTATCGCCGCCGCTGTGTCTCCGCCGCCGATTACGGTAACAGCTTCAAGCTCCGCTATAAATTCCACTAATTCCCGGGTTCCATGGGAGAATTGTTTCATTTCAAAAAGCCCCACCGGCCCGTTCCACACAATTGTCTTTGATTTTTCCAAAACTTTTTTATAATTCCGAATAGTCTCAGGGCCTATATCTAGTCCTATCCAGCCTTCCGGAATATTCTCCGGTACTACTTTTGATTCCGCGTTCTCCTCAACCGCTTTGGCAACAATGTGATCCTCCGGCAAACTTATAATCACGTTTTTCTTTTTAGCCTTTTCAAAAATCATGTTCACCGTGTCCATCATATCATCTTCACACCGTGAAAACCCTATTTGAACCCCCTTGGCCTTAAGAAATGTGTACGCCATAGCGCCGCCGATTAAAAGAAAATCAATTTTATCCAGCATGTTTTCTATGACCGGTATCTTATCCGCTACCTTCGCGCCGCCGAAAACAAGACAAAACGGCTTATCGGGATTATTGGTAACTTTTTCGAAATATTCAATTTCTTTTTTTACAAGAAATCCCGCCGCGCTTGGAAGATAGTCGGTAACCCCCACGGTAGAAGCGTGAGCTCTGTGACAGGTGCCAAAAGCGTCCTCCACAAATACGTCAGCTAATGAAGCAAGCTTTTTAGCAAAATCAGGATCGTTTTTCGTTTCTTCTTTATGGAATCTTAAATTCTCCAGAAGCACAACATCGCCTTTTTTCATCCCTGACACTTCCTCCTGAACCTTTTCGCCTACACAGTCATCAAGCTTTTTTACGTCCTTTTTAAGCAAAAGAGAAAGCCTCTCGGCAACAGGCGCGAGAGAAAATTCAGCCTTCACTTCGCCCTTTGGACGGCCCAAATGACTCATGAGAATAAGCTTTCCCCCGTTTTTCAGCACATAATTTATCGAAGGCAAGGCCTGGACAATTCTATTATCATCGGTTATGACTCGATTTTCATCCAAAGGCACGTTGAAATCCACGCGCATTAACACACGTTTGCCTTTTATTTCAATATCCGTAAGACTCTTTTTCACACTTTACCTCCACTGTCAGCGAGTCAGCACCTTGTTTCGGCAAAGGCATGCCTTTGCCCTACACTAGACGTTTTGCCAAATCAACAACACGGTTGGAATATCCCCATTCGTTGTCGTACCAGCCCACTACCTTTACCATGTTTTTTCCAATAACCATGGTGCAGAGAGAGTCAAAGATACAAGAATGAGGGTTACCCACAATATCAATAGAAACAATCGGTTCGTCCGTATATTCCATTATTCCCTTGAGTTCACCCTGAGCGGCCTTTTTCATGGCATCATTTATTGCCTGGACAGTAACCTCTTTTTCAAGTTCCGCCACAAAGTCTACCACAGAGCCGTCTTTTACCGGAACACGCATAGCCATACCGCTAAGCCTGCCTTTAAGAGCGGGTATAACCTTCCCTACCGCTTCAGCGGCACCGGTTGTTGTCGGTATAATGCTTTCCGCCGCGGCGCGCGCTCTTCTTAAATCCGAATGAGGCAGGTCCAAAATAGCCTGGTCATTCGTGTACGCGTGAACCGTTGTCATAAGCCCTTTTTTAAGGCCAAAATTATCGTTTAACACCTTTACCATCGGAGCGAGACAATTGGTCGTACAGGAAGCGTTGGAAACAATTTTATCTTCCGGCCTTAGACTTTCGGAATTAACACCCAGCACTATCATGTTGTCAATCTCATCCTTTGGAGGCACCGTCAGAATTACTTTTTCAGCACCGGCCTCAAGATGGAGGGCTACTTTGTCTCTCTGTCTAAAAACACCCGTGGATTCAATAACTACCTGCACTCCCTTAGCTTTCCAGGGAAGTTCCGCCGGATTTTTAACGCTCAACACTTCAATTACTTTGCCGTTTACAATCAGAGTATTGTCTTTAGCTTCAACTGTTCCGTCAAATTTACCATGAACAGAATCGTACTTTAGAAGATGAGCCAATGTCTTAGCGTTTGTTAAATCATTTATCGCCATAACATCAAACCCGCCGCGCTTCATCATAATCCTGAAAACCATTCTTCCGATTCTTCCAAACCCGTTGATCCCAACCTTAATCGCCATTTCTTCTTCCCTCCTTAATGAGACTTTGGTTTCAGAACGAGTATTATTCTGAAACCATTTGTCGAATTAATGTCCGAGCCGTTTGGGGGAAATGTTGCTCGCAAGATTTTCCCCAATTTCCTACACGCCCGGAACATCGGTATGAGACGCGATAAATCGCGTCTCTACGTCTTTTCAATCTT
>JBDRBY010000078.1:0-10549 GCA_043822245.1 Candidatus Omnitrophota bacterium | reverse complement strand
TCTCCACCGTCTGCTCTAACGCGTTTCCTCTTACGTCAAAGTTGTCATAATCGGTTTTCGTTATCGTTCGCTCTACTCCCGTTCTCTCGTCTATTGTTATTTCTCCGTCTTTGCCTTCTCCAGCTATTCCGCACGCGGTGTATTTTGTTACTATCATCTCGCTTACGTTGCCTCGTAAATCTATGTCTCTATTTTCTATCTCTTTCGCGTCTAATATCTCCCATTTATCCGTGTATGTCGCGATTACCTGGGTTCCCGCTACTCCGCTTGAGGTGAAATCTCTCGATCGGATTTCTTGTATGTCTAACAATAACCCGTCTCGCTCATCGTATGTCTGTATCTTCTGGTTTAACGCGTTATGCCTTATGCCATATTCTCGGTTCTCTATTACCTGATACATCACCAGCGTCTCGTCTTCACCGTCTATGTTGTATGTCGTTATCTCCTGCCTTACCGCGTCGCCTCTTGTGTTAAATCCCTCGTTGATCACCTCGCGCCTGCTCGCTAGAATAAATTCTCCCTCACGAGATATATACGTATTCGTTGCCTGCTCCAGCGCGTTACCCAGCGCGTTGTATCCCAGCGTCTCTGTTACCGTCTTATCTATCTCCACGCTTTCTTCTTTGTCTCTATACCTTACAACTTCACTCTTTGATACCGTACCTCGCTTCCTGGTTACTTCGTCTTTATACTCATTTGTTATCACCTTGTGGTCTATCAGGGTCTCTTCTAACACCAATAATGTGCTGTACGTGTCTATCTCCTGCCTCAATCCGTTCCCAAATCTGTCGTATTCTTTGCACTTGATCACTTGCGTGTCTATCAGTATCTCTTCCTTCGTCTCTTCATCCCGGCTAAAGTTCCTTACTTCGCTCTCCCTCACCCGCTCGTGTATGTCAAACACCTTGTTCTCGATTTCCTGCTTCTCGCAGAATTTGTATTCTCCGTCTTCGTAATATTCCCGTTCTATCGTCTGCTTTAACGCGTTGCCTCTTATATCATATTCTTCCGTACTCACCATCTGCCTGTCTACTTCACCTTTACAGATTATCCCGACGTTTTCTTCACCCGCGTTCGTAATTTCCACGGCCCTATAACGATCTATGCCGGTTAAATAGACATTTCCATCTATATCCACCCTTTTATTTTTTACTACTTTCGCGTCCAAAAGATTTGTTTTCGCCTCATCACTATAGGTCGCCACTGTCTGTTCTGCCGCGATTCCACTCGAATAAAAACCTATGAATCGAACCTCCTGAACTTCTAGTAAAAGCCTCTTTTCCGTGTCAGCCTGGTCATAGGTATAAACAGTTTGACTAACAGCATTGTGCTTCGTGTCATACTCACGATTAACAATAACCTGATGTGTCTGCAGTGTTTCCTTTTGGATGCCATGCTCGTCCGCATCAACTTGGTACGCTGTTATTTCCTGTAGAAAAATATCACCACGCGGATTTATGCCAGAATTGTGTACTTTTCTAATTGAAACTAACCGTTCTCCTAATTCTTCATTTGATAGATCCTCTTTTTCATTGGCATAGCCATATATCTCCTGCTCCAAAATATTACCAATCAAATCAAAGCTTGTGTTAAAAGTAACGGTTCTATCAATTTTATACTGCTCCGTCTCTTCTAACGAACTATACCTCGTCACCTCCACACAAGCCGCGTTTCCTTTACGAGAAGCCATTCTATTGTCAAAACTACTTAGGATTCTCCTTTGATACTTTAGAGAAGAATCAGAACGATCGTCAACGCTTGTCCAAACCGTTTCTGCGCGATCCAAAACATTTCCGAAATAATCAAATTGATTGTTTTCAATCTCTTTGGTGCCGCCATATATTTCCAGCCCGGAACTATCGAAAGTAAAAAAATTAATAATCTGCTTCCCCGCCACACCCTTGGAGTTAAACTGACTACTACTTATTTCTTGTAACTCTACCTTGGACATCAAACCGTTTTGACCATCATAAACGTATATTTCCCTCTTTTCTTTTTCCACCTCTCGCTTGGCGGTATAACTTAAAAAACTTATTCTCTCTTCGCTGTCAGCTATTTCTTTTCCTTGAAAAATACAGAAATTTTTAATTATTTGATTTCGGATACTTCCGTTTTGATCTTCCCTTTTAACTCCATCGGCATCGACATAATACAAATCATTGGCGGTTTCAACTCTTCCAATTATCTCGCCTTCGTCGGAACACATTATCTCTTCTGTCTGGCGAACAAAATCAATTCCTTTTTCATTTTCCCCGTACTCGTATGTTGTCACCCGCCACATCACGCCATTTTCACTGTAACACATATTCCTTTTGAGTTTTTCCGCCTCAGCTTTACCTTCATAAATTTCTTGCTCTTTCAAAAAATCCTTGCTGTCCAAATTAGTTTTAGAGACATCATAAGTATCAACGCGCTTTAACAACCGATTATCATAAACGTAATCTTTTCTCTGAAAAGGAACATTGTTTTCATCATAAGAACCATAGCTATATGCCATTTTTTCATGGCCCTTTTCCCTCGTAAAAAAAGTATCTTCTTCCAACACGCCCATACCCGCCGTATCCATCTGGGCTTCACTAAGATGGGAACTATCATATGTCTTCGTTTCGACAAGCTTATCTCCCTCGTAAAAATAATCTTTTCTCTCCTTGGGAATATTTTTGCCGTCTTCATTCTCGTAATTCGAGAAAACATAACTAATTTTCTCTTTATCTTTTTCACCTGAGTACACGGTTCTACTTTTGAGGCGTTTCTCCTCCCCACAAAGCCACGCGTCTTCAGAAACATCCACGATGTTGTAATCGCGAACTTCATCTAGTTCATCCCCTGAAACTTTGTCGTAGTCGTAAATGCTGACAGAAGAAGGTGTATTTTCTCCGTTTTCTTCGAGAAAATATCCATCTAAAACGTATAAAATCTTCTCTTTGCCTTCACTCCCGTCATAAAATGTTTTTCCGATAAGGCGGTCTTCGGTAAGTTTGCTTTTCCAATCAGAGTCAAGGTCAACATCGATATCTAAGTTCGCAATATTATAAGTTCTAGTTTCATCCAGTCCATCGTCTCCGTCAGCATCGTAGCAGTAAGTGGTAACCTTTTCAGGCAGATTATCCTCGCTATACGAAGAATACACATAACTCACTCTTTCGTCCCCTTTTCGCCCGTTATAAACCGTCCGGCTTATGATTCTATCTTCCGTCAAAATTGCTTCATTTTGTAACGGAACATACGATCCGATGAACGGATCCGAATCTTTAGGGGTAACACGCTTTGCATGAGACGTCCACTCGCCGGTATTCAACCCACTGACATCATAAGTGATAAGTTCTTCTAAACACCGTCCAATCGCGTCACCGCCGGCATATTTGTAAACATTAAGCTGACACGGACTGCCATTGTTGTCGTAATTCTCCAAAGTATAATAGATACCTCCAGGGCTCGCTCCGCCTTTTTTCTTTAAAGGCACATCATCATCCTGATCTGATTTAGGTTTGGATCTACCGGCGGCATCCATGTTAATCAAAAGCCGAAGGTCCTCCGTCTCCTGTTTTTGCCGAATAAGTTCTTCATGCTTACTTTGTTGTCTCTTAAGGTAATATGGAGTGTACGCGGCAGATCCTTCCTGTTCCCTCGCGTCAGGCAAAAGGCTGCTCAATCCGCTTTGCCGGCGACGGTATGAGAGCATATCATAATTCGTAATCTCTTTTTCAGGCTGTTCTGAAATCTTTGTCTCATCGATTTTTTGCATTTGCGTCCCGATACCTGCCATAGAAATTGGATATGAAATGGACAATGCCTTAAACGAGGCTAGATCCAACGAAAACGCGATTTGCTGAACGAAGAAAACAAAGGCAACAAAAAAGGACATGACCTTAAGCCATCTCCTTTTCCGGGGATTGGACTGTACCTCAATAAAACTTATATCGCCCGCGCAAGTCTTATTGTCATTTATCATCATTCCTTGGTTTTTCATTTTTTTATTGTGCAACATGTTTTGATAAAACTTTTTTAAACTATTTAATAACTCCGGCTCAAAAAAAGCACACCCTGTGCTTATTTATATATTATAACCCTTATTTGACTCCTGCGTTAGTATATCATTAGAAAACAGGGTTTGCAAGAAAAAATAGCAACCTTTTTGAAATCCTAACAAATATTCGTAAACACACAAAATGTGAAATTGAAAACAATAGGAACGGTCGCGACCGTTTCATGCGGTTATCTGCCCAGCCTGGTCCAAAAATCTTTCCAGGGGAACTGTGTTCCCGGACATTCGGTACTCGCGCCCGGAACTTTCCCATGTCCGAAAATCCTTTTTCTCGGAATGTTATAAAACTTACACAGCTCATTAACTAGTTGAACTAATGAAGCCATTTGCGCGTCTGAAACCTTATCTTTTGAAAAGTTCCCTACCAAACATATTCCAATTCCCCTTTCGTTCATTCCAGACGCCAGGCAATGCGCTCCGTCCATTTGTTTTATCCAACGCGGCGAGGTTTCAATCTGTCCGTCATCTTTTCCGCACGTGCCGTTATCAATGATAAAGTGATACCCCACTCCCTGCCATCCGCGTTTCAAATGCGCGTTATTAAAATTCATTGAATTGCCCATGTCTGTCGCGCTGTGATGGATGACAACATAGCGCCACTTTTTGTTTTTGTTAGGGTATAGCGTTATCACATCTTTTCGTGGCGCGGCATCGGGAATGTAAAGTCTCCGGCCAATGTCCAAGTCGCGCACATTGCTTATGCGGTTAATTTCCGTTATCAATTCAATATCTACTCCATACATCTGGCATATGCGCCAAAGCGTTTCCCCCGGCGCGACGTCATGATACACAGCCTGGCGGATATTGGACAAGATGTGGCCATTGGCCGGCGATTCACGAATAGATATAACCGTTCCATCCGGAGTCCTCATAGCGTGAGGCCCGGCACATGAAGTTAAAACAATTACGATTAAAAATGGTAACAAAAGTTTTCTTAAAAAACTCATTTGTTTCGCTCCAAAAACATCTCAACAGGTATAGAATCTCCGCGGCAAAAAAACAATAAAACGATAAAAGAAGCAACGAGAATGCCGACTTCATAGAGCAGTATCATTGAAACGGCAAAAATGAACATATCAAGGATATCTTGCGTTGGAGTAATAATCGCGGCAAAAACAACACACCAAACTGACTTTTATACGCTTTTTCGGATCTTCAAGATGCAGAATAAGATCAATTTTTTTGTCTTTTTTCTCTCCGCTAAATTCCTTAGTGCCTTTCTTAACCTCGCTTAAGGCCTTTCCCATCTCCCTTCGCCTTTTACCTACCCGCTCTTCCTTTCCCTTTCTTAGAAAAAATTCGATACGACGGGCCGGTAGGCGGGATATACGGCAATCCTTCTTCCACACTGCGGAAAACATCTCCTGTCCCAATGCGTTCGTGATCCTCATCAAACATTTCATCTTCATCCTCATCTTGGGAATTACCGCGCGCTTCTTCAAACACATCCAACTCGTCCACCACGTCATATGAATCTAACACAGCTGCCACAATTTGATGAACAGTGTATTTCTTCTCCCAAGATTCCACTTCACCTCTCAAGACAACCTTAACGCCATCTTCTACTTTGATTCTCAGGAGTTCCGGATAGGCTCCGGCTTCCTTTAGTTTAATCTTTACGAATCGCTCAACCTCTTTGTCTGATTTCTCAATTTTGCTTTCCATGACCCTCTCCTGGTTGCTTTCATTTACACTCGTAACGTTCTCTCCCCTAAAAAAAGTATACCATATGCCCCCGAAAAAGCAAAATCGGGATTGCCTTAAATCTGGATACCATTTGGAAGGGGCAACCTTCGCGACGACGCAGATGCCGGAAATCTTAAGTAATTCGCTTTGTTTCTTTTACAACCCAATCAGCGTATGTACCAGTTATTTTGTCGATTGGTATGGCTAAAATCGCTGGGCAGGAATAACTGTGAAGCTCTTTGATTTTTTTCTCCACTTCAAAAAAAAGCGATTCCCTTGTTTTTATCATAAGTACCGCTTCCTTGCTATTTTCTTGTTTACCTTCCCACCGGTAGTAAGACCTGACCTGCTCAATAACATTAACACATGCCGCGAGTCTTAACGCGATAAGTTCTTTCGCGATTTTTCCCGCCTCTATTTCATTTGAAGCGGTAACATAAATTACACAAATTTTTTCCATTTTCTGGTTAACTCATACAAAGTTATAGCAGCCGCGGCAGACACATTGAGTGATTCTACCTTCCTTGAAATAGGGATATAGAAATATCCATCCGCTCTACTCTTAATCTCCTTTGATACGCCCTTTCCTTCACTGCCAAAAACAACAATCAAAGGCCGCGAAAAATTATTTATCACTGACAAATCTTTACTTTTTTCTCGTTGAACGGAACTAATCAAAAAGCTATATCCTTTTTTTTTGTAAGAATCTAAATCCTTTGCATTACATTCATACACAGGGATATCGAGTATCGCGCCGCTGGACGCCCTAACAACTTTGGGGTTATAGATATCTACCCCTTTGCCGGTAAGCAATACAAAATCCGCGCCAAACGCGGCTGAAACGCGTATTATGGTGCCCAGATTTCCCGGGTCCTGCACTCCGTCACACAATACCACGAACATATACTTACTATCACTGCCCCGGATGTTCCCCCACCCCGGCTTGTCAATAATTGCCGCGATGCCTTGAGAGTTCTGAAGAGAAGAAATCTTTTCAAAATCACGCTCGGCAGATTTAAATACCGTAATAGATTTCGCTTCCAGTTCCGCCACAAAAACTTCATTTTCAGAAACAAAAGAATCCGACACCACGACAAAATTAATCTTGTGCCTTTTCGCGAAGGCATCCTTTACTATCTTCATCCCCTCAACCACAAACAAGCCCTCGCTATCCCGCGCTTTTCTATCCCGTAAAAATTCTTTAATTTTTTTCAATTGTGAATTTGAAATCTTTTTCATGTTTCTTTTACCATTTGGCTAGGAACAAATATCAGCTTCTCCCTTTAAAAGAGAGAGATTGAGAGGGATTTAGTTCTTTAAATCCCCCTCGGTCCCCCTTTTTCAAAGGGGGAGGCTCAATTTTCAAAAGGGATGTTCTCTTGTGAATTTGAAATATTTTTCATATTCATCACCTACTCATTAGTGCAACAAAAGGTCAGTGGGTACCTTGAGTAGGAGGATCCACACCGGGCGGAGGGGCCCAATCAAGGTACCCACTGACCTTTTGCTAAACGCGCAACACGAGTATTATCTCTCAAACTTCGCCAACTTCTCCCACCACTCTTTACTATCCCACATTTTCGCGGATTTCCACAATCGGCGCGCGCTTTTTGTAACAAGATGATTTGGGGCTTCTTTAAAAAAACTCTTCGCGCCGAGGACACCTGAATCCACGTAATCTTTAGCTTGAAAAAGGCATTCCAAAATATCCGCGTCGCGAGCGGCGATACCCTCATCTGTTTTTTGCCCGTCATACTCTGTTCGTATATATTCCAATTCTACTCGTATATCTTTCCTTAAGCCTTCTATTTGCTCAGTGTACGCTTTTCTTTCCGCGGTCCGCACGTCCAGATACCTATGCGCGACTTTATGAAGATCAGTTATCCTTGCTTCGTGCAAATCGTTAAAAAGCGTCATAATTAAAACCTTTTCTACCGAAAGGCCTTCCATTTTCGCCAGGATGTACCCAATAACCGCGCAACAAAAACTATGTTCCGCCACGCTCTCTTCAAAAGGGACTCCTGCCATCCACCATCCGCTTCGTTTAACTTTTTTTAACTTGCCGGCTTCAGCAAAAAAGTTAAGAATACTTTTATTGTCCATGTCCCCGCCTTTGTCCATTATTTTCTCCCCTGTAAATCTTTGATGCTTTCTTATAATCCAAAAAAAATTTGTTTTTCTCTCTGTCTCGCGTTATCTCATAACAAAAGAGTAACGTTGCCGACGCGGCATTATACGATAATGACGCGCCCTTCATGGGAAGAGAAAGCCCCGCGTCTAACAGCTTTTTTACACCGGGGCGAATTCCTTTTCCTTCAGATCCTATAACAACGGCCGCCGGATAAACTATTTCACTTTTTAAAATATCACCGCCTTCTTCCACGACAGCGCCGATAATATAAATCCCCTCGTGTTTTATTTTTCTGAGGCTCGTCGCGATATTCTCAACCTTGGATATACGCACGTAATTTTCTCCGCCATTAGCAACTCTCAAAACTGTTTCATTAACACTCGCCGAATTATGCTCGGATAAAACTAAAGAAAACCCGCCAAGACAGGCCAAATTACGTATAATCGCCCCTAAATTTTGCGGATCTGTTATTCCGTCTAAATAAACCGGGATACTAATTCCATTTTGACACTCGTTTAGGATAATCGAAAAAGGAGTGTATTCAAACTCATCCACCTCTGCCAAGACTCCCTGAGCATTCGCGGCGTCACAGTTATCTTTAAACCAAGTCTTATCACAAGATTTAAAAAATATGCCCGCCGCCTTCGCGGCCAACGCGAGGTGAGACAGATCCGTCCCTTTTTGCAAGTATAACTCCCGTATAGAATTAGGACAAACTATAATCCTCTCTAATACGGGATTTTTTCCATATAAACGCATGCTTTTATAAACCTAAACCGCAAGCGCGAGTAACACACCAACAATTAAGCCGGATATTCCAATCAAACGCGCGTGTTTTGCCGCCCAAGTTTCCCCTTTTTCAATTATTTTCATCACTACCTGCTTTTTTATCACAAACACGGCAAGCCCACTAAAAGTCATAAGTGCCCCGATAAAAAGAACTATCCATGGGATACGGCACCTTGACGAAGCTAACATCAAAAGCACGCCAATAACGGCTTTAATCGCGTTGCAGGCGTACACCCTTTTGCCTTCTTTGATGTACGCGATTATTTCTCCCAACATCTTAGGGCGTAAAAACAAAAAACAGCCGTACACAATAACCACAATTGACACAAGTTTTACCAGTAGTATCATTTTTCCCCCTTTTTTTTTCGTTGACCGTTGGTTTGTTGTTCGTTGACCGTTAACGGACTAACGATCAACGGACTAACGGCCACCGGTCAACGAATCAATCCCCTCACTAAATCAATAACCTTGCCCACATTACCTTCACCCGAATCATCGCCATTGAAACTTTCTACCATACCTTGTATTTTGTTTATCACTAAATTTTGCACAGCCTTTTTAAGCTCTGGCCCTGGATAAAATTTTGGGCTGTTGATATCCCCCTTTATCTTAAAATCAAAAACAATTTCTTCCGACGCGTCCTTTAAGTATTTTATGATCTCCGGCAAACTGGAATCCCAATAATTGGAAAAAACATCACTATTTTTGAGGCTAAAATCGAGGCCCTTTATCCTAAGCGTGTTGGTAGATCCTATATTGCCGTTATCAAAATTAAACACAAGCGTGCCGGAACACGTACCTTTATGAATTGTTATGGGTGAATACGAATCATAATAGGGTTCAAACAACCTGATATCCACATTTTCTATCTTGTATTCGCTGGACATTGTTAGAGCTTTTTTTGTTGGATCAAAAAAGATTGCCCACTCGATTTTTTGATTATCTCTTCCGTTGATAAATCCTGTTCCGGTGCTGCGGATAGAACGCGCGGAGCTGTAGTCACGGCTTAAATCTAGGACTAAATCTCCATTGAGCCGCTCAAACATCATTACATGCGGGCTGGATGAAACAAAACTATCTGAAAAAACAATTTTACCGTTTTTAATCGTAATTGTGTTCGTTAGTTTTACCAGATCTGAAATATTTTTTTTAGTCAAAGACTTTCGCGAAAACTCTCCCTTAACAGCTTTCGGTTTCTCCAAAACAGGCACAGTATCTATTTCTCCGGAGAGAGTCCCTCTCTCCCTTCGCCCTGGAACCGACATGACTTGGCCCATTTCATTAGCATTTACGCGGCCGCTAGCGGCGCGTTCAAGATAAATCACCGGGCCAGACGCCGTAACCTCTGTTATTTCAATTCCATCCAAAATTTTTTGTCCGGCCGCGCGGTATTTGCATGTGATTGAATCCATCTGCGCCATATACTTAAAATGAAATCCTTCCGGATTTTTTATTTTCAGCGTTTTAATTTCCAGTAAATTGTTTTTTAAATCAAAGATAAGCCTATCAACCGACACATAATCAGGTAATTTCTTTTTAATAATCGTCTCAGCCGAATACTGAAAAATATCATATCGAAAAATATAAACCACTGTGACGGTTGAAACAAAAACCGCGAGAAGTATCAGTAAAAATTTTTTCATATTGTTACGCCTCCTTCGTATGGAGACGCGATAAATCGCGTCTCTACGTTAAAAGACCAATACGGGCATTTTCATTCGGATGGAGGCGCGATAAATCGCGTCTCTACGTTAAAAGACCAATACGGGCATTTTCATTCGTATGGAGACGCGATAAATCGCGTCTCTACGTTAAAAGACCAATACGGGCATTTTCATTCGGATGGAGGCGCGATAAATCGCGTCTCTACGTTAAAAGACCAATACGGGCATTTTCAT
>JBDRBY010000077.1:0-16927 GCA_043822245.1 Candidatus Omnitrophota bacterium | reverse complement strand
ATCGCGTCTCTACGCGGATGCGATTTGCGGGGATTGAAACGCCAATGTAAAGACGCGATAAATCGCGTCTCTACGCGGATACGATTTGCGGGACTTGTAACGGACTGGTAAAGACGCGAGAAATCTCGTCTCTACGCGGATGCGATTTGCGTGTATTGAAAAGCAAATGTAAAGACGCGATAAATCGCGTCTCTACGCGGATGCGATTTGCGGGTATTGAAACGCAAATGTAAAGACGCGATAACTCGCGTCTCTACGCGGATTAGATTTGATTTTTTTTCAAAGAAAATTTTAAGACGCGATAAATCGCTAATCTACGCGGATTCTAGTTGAGGGTATTGAAACGCATATGTAAAGACGCGATAAATCGCGTCTCTACGCGGATACGATTTGCGGGTATTGAAACGCAAATGTAAAGACGCGATAAATCGCGTCTCTACGCGGATACGATTTGCGGACGTTGGAAAATGCAAAGGTAGAGACGCGATTTATCGCGTCTCAATGAAAAATGATCCCGAAAAATGTAGAGACGAGGCACTGCCTCGTCTCTTCGGATAATATATCATGAAACTAAACCTAAAAACCCTCTACAACCTGAATCCCAAAGAACAGCTGATATTAGCCGCGGTAATACTTTTTATAACCGGTTATCTTGTCTACATTGTTATTATCCCTCCGGCGTTGTCTCAGTACAGAATTGCCAAAAGACAGTTTTCTGTACAACAGAGCCTCTTAGAAGCTCGAAAGAAAAAGACAGGAACCTTGTCCAGAATGAAGGATAGTTTTAAAGATTTAAAGGTGAAGATATCTGAGAAAAAAAATAGTTTTTTTACGCAGAGAGAAGTACATGATTTTTTAAAGGAATTAGACACTTGGGCAAAAGACACAGGCAATAGTTTAGTAAGCATAAAACCTGCATCGTCGGACATAATTGGTGATTCAGGTTCTGGTGAGCCGGATCAACACGTATGCTACCGGATTAACGTTGTTGAGGTTAAATTAAAAGGCAGTTATAACCATATCCTAAAATTATTGGACCGATTCAGTAAGTATAAAAAAGTTTTAGGAATAAGCCGGTTGGATCTAAAGATGTTAAAAGATAACACGCCACAACTCGACGCGCAATTTAATCTAAATTTGTATAGCCTGGACAAAAAATGAGAAAATTACAATGTTATTTTTACACTCATTGTCATCCCGGAATTTTGCGAAGGCCCCCCCACTGTCATCCCGGAATTTTGCGAAGCAAAATATCCGGGATCTCTATCCTTTTGCTATGCGTGTTTCTTAACGCGTTCGCGTACGCGGAAAACGACTCAGACAAATACGGCAGAGAAGACCCTTTTGAGCCGATATTCCAAGGTGTTGTTAAGACAGACCCCAAGATTTTGGCCTTAGAAGGCATAGTTTCGCAAGGCCGTGGTTTGCGAGCCGTAATAAACGGCGAGGTAGTAAACGTGGGAGATAAAGTTGGCCTGGGTAATGTCGTAATTGACATCAAAGACGACCGTGTTATTTTAAGTAACGATGCCGAATATTTCGAAATCAAATTAGGCGAGAAACGGGAATGAATGGTTTAGCTTTCGATTAAACAGACAGAGACGCGATAAATCGCGTCTCTACAAGCTCCTCCAAAAAAAAATCAAAAAACTTCTTGACATAAATCTCAAAGCGTACTATAGTTTGTGAAATTAGGAACGGATTTTGTGAATGTTGTCACGAAGTGATACCAATGGATAAAAAGAAAATACCTGAAGGTACAATATCGCGGTTATTCGTTTACTTGCGGGCAGTCGCGGAGTTCGTCGGAGTAAACATCCGGACGATATCGTCGGCGGAATTAGGCGAGAGGGCTCATCTGGGCGACGCGCAGGTAAGAAAAGACCTTGGATACTTCGGGCAGTTTGGCGTAAGCGGTTCGGGATATGACACTGTCGAATTGAAAAAAACTTTAGAAAAGATACTCGGCAAAGACAAAACTTGGAAAGTCGCGATTATAGGAGTAGGACATTTAGGTTCAGCGCTTCTTTCGTATCCGGGGTTTAAGAAACACGGACTGGAAGTTGTTACAGCTTTTGACATAGATGCAAAAAAGTGCGGCAAGTGTGTTAGCGGCATAACCATTCAGCCGATAAAAGCGCTGTCTAGGTCAGGCTTGGTTGAAAAAATAGATATAGGGATCATAACGGTTTCAGCGGACGGCGCGCAGGAAGTGGCTGATAAATTGGTCAACGCGGGAGTGGAATGTATCCTTAATTTCGCGCCCGTAACTTTAAATGTGCCGGAAAATGTAAAGGTCAAGGATGTCGACCTTTCGCGTGAACTGGAAACGTTGTCGTATTTCCTTGTGAACAAGATGTAAAGACGCGATAAATCGCGTCTCTACGCGGAATAACGGTATACGAAATAAAACGACGGTAACAAAATGTAGAGACGCGATTTATCGCGTCTCTATATAGGTTGGATAAGAGGGAATAAGTAGAAAAAAAGAAGGAGGAGAATATGGCAGAGGAAAAGGTACAGGTTACTGTGGATTGTAAGACTCCGGCTAATGTCGCGGATGCGCTGGCGAATTCGATTTGTGTGAAAAAGACCAACGCGTCGATTGTGAAATTGCTGATTTTAGGATTTTTCGCGGGCGCATACATAGCTTTTGGCGCGGCTCTCGCGACGTTGGTGGGGCACGACGCGGCAAAATTTGTCGGAGTAGGATTGGCAAAGTTTGTTATTGGTGGTGTTTTTTCTGTCGGGCTAATGTTGGTGGTAGTGGCAGGGGCAGAACTTTTTACGGGAAACAACCTGATGGTGATAAGCGCGTTAGGTAAGAAAGTTTCGTTTAGCAGAGTAGCGTACAAGTGGGCGATAGTTTACATGGCAAATTTCATAGGCGCGGTATTTCTCGCGTGGCTTATGTTTCAGACAAATCTTTGGAAAACAAATGCCGGGGAAGTAGGAGCTTTTGCTGTCAAGATTGCTAACGCTAAAGTCAACTTAACATTCAATGAAGCGTTTTTCAGAGGCATAGGGTGTAATTGGCTAGTTTGTTTAGCGGTATGGATGGCAATAGCGTCGCGAGACGTTATCGGTAAGATCGGAGCGATATTTTTTCCGATTATGGCGTTCGTGGCTCTTGGTTTTGAGCATAGCGTCGCGAATATGTACTTCATCCCGTTAGGTATATTCCTCAAAGGAACAGCTTCAGCCGCGGCAACAGGTTTGGATTTAAGCAATCTAACCTGGAGCGCTTTCGCGATAACGAATCTTGTTCCTGTTACACTGGGCAACGTAGTTGGTGGAGCAGTATTTGTAGCTTCACTGTATTGGATAGTCTACGTGAAACCCGAAAAGGCGTAAGAGAATAATATGAAAATCAAGTTACCGGAGTTTGGAGATGGTAGTTCTTACGCTACTATCATCTCCTGGCTGGTTGAAAAAGGCGAGGAAGTGGAAAAAGGGCAATTGCTTCTTGAGATTGAGACGGATAAGGCCATTTTAAAGGTTTCCTCTCCGATTAGCGGTGTTTTAAGCGCGGTTTACAAAGGAGAAGGTTCAATTGTTGGTTCCCAGGAAGAGTTGGGAGAGATAGAAAAAAAGGAGATTACTAAAAGTGAGAAAGATAATAAGCTTAATTACAGTGACTAGTTTTGTTTTCATGTGGATGGGCAATTCAGTAGCTTATTCTCTGACGAATGAACAGTTGTTGGAGAAGATGAATAATCTGGAAAAACAGTTGTCTGAAGTTCGGTCTGAACTGAGAGAGTTAAAAGAAACGAAAACTGAAGGATTCACGACGAAATCAAAAGAAACAAACGAGGTAAAATCTACGGGTCCAAAATGCGCGACTATTCCAAATGTTGAGTTTTACGGTTTCATAAAGACAGACTTTGCTTATGATACTTCCAGAATGAATGATCCTGATCACCCCGGGTATGTAATGTCAGAAACCAATACAGCGGAGGATAACCAATTTACGGGAACTGTGCAGAACTCACGGTTTGGCATAGACATAGCGGGCCCGGCAATATGGGGTGGTCAGATTAAAGGAAAAGCGGAAGCAGATTTTCTTGATACCACCAGTGATAATTCTTTCCGTCCGAGAGTAAGGCACTTGTACGTTGATTTGGACTTTCCCGCCTGGGATCTGCTTTTTGGCCAAACCTGGGATGTGATAGGCCCGTTAGGGCCGGAGACTCTCAATACCAATGGATATCTTTGGAGGGCCGGCAACATAGGGTTTAGGAGAACTCAGGTTAGATTAACCAACAAGTTTGACTTGTCTGACGTGGGGGAGGATTATATCACCACTAAGATTAGCGCCAACCGCAATATTGGAATAGCAAACGGAACACTTAACACCGGTGAAGATTCAGGCTTGCCGCTTATGGAGGCAAGAGTCAGCTATACGACTAAACAGTTTTTTGATAAAAAACTGGAACTTGGATTTGGCGGGCTCTATGGTGAGGAAGAAGTAGATAGAGCATCCACCAGTGACGATCATTGGAACGCGAAACAGTGGGGATTTGTCGCGGATATTCTAGCTCCGCTATACGATTCAGTAACCTTTAAGAGCGAATTTTTTTATGGGCAGAATCTGGATGCTTTCTTAGCAGGTATTGGGCAAGGAGTTAATACAACCACAGAAACGGAGATACTTGCCTATGGCGGATGGGCGCAGCTTTCTTACAAGATTAACGATCAGTTTACTCTTAATAGCGGTTACGGAATAGATCATGTGGACAAAGAAGATATGAACGCGGGGGATAGGTACAATAACCAGGTCGCGTTTGGTAATATTATCTATTCGCCGATAAAACATTTAAAATTTGGCATAGAATATTCGCGCTGGTACACTGAGTATCTCCAAGCTGAAAACGGAACCGATGATAGGTTACAGACTTCCGTGATTTGGGATTTTTAATGAGAGTATAAAAGTGATTGGTTTAAAATAAGCCAAGGAGTGAAGTGGATTATGAAAAAACAGCTGACAACTTGTATTTATTGCGGGTGCGGATGTGGTCTCTATTTAAGCGAAGATAAGGGAGTTGTTACGGGAGCCTATCCGAGTGTTAATCATCCTGTCTCAAAAGGAAGTTTGTGTGTTAAAGGGTGGAATTCTCAAGAGTTCATTAACAAAATGGACAGGTTGACTTACCCTTTAATAAAGGAAAATGGTGAATTTCGGAAGGCAACGTGGGAAGAGGCCATTGGACTAATAACGAAGAAATTTAAGGACATTAGTTCAGAAAATGGCGCGGATTCCCTCGCGTTTTTGAGTTCCGCCAAAACGACCAATGAAGAAAACTATCTTATGATGAAACTCGCTCGCGCGGTTTATAAAACAAACAATGTTGATCATTGCGCGCGTCTCTGTCACGCGTCAACTGTAGCCGGGCTTGCCGCGACTTTCGGATCCGGAGCGATGACCAACTCTATCGACGAATTTGAAGAAGCCGACTGTTTTTTAATAACAGGGTCAGATACTACAGCGCAACATCCGTTAATCGGATCCCGGATAGTCAATTCTGTTCTTGAGAGAGGAGCAAAGCTGTTAGTTATTGACCCCAGAAAGATTGAGTTAGAGAAATATTCTACACTCTACTTGCAACAGAAGAATGGAACAGACGTGGCATGGATAAACGGCATGATGCGCGTGATTATTGAAGAAGGCCTTGAGGACTCCGAATACATTAAAGAACGGACTGAAGGGTATGAAGAGCTGAAAGAATTGGTTAAGGACTATACTCCTGAATATGTTGAGGAGATTACAACCATACCAAAAGAAAAACTCGTGGAAGCGGCCAGGATATACGCTTCCACAAAGAAGGCTATGATAGTTTATTCGATGGGTATAACACAGCATACAACGGGTGTTGATAATGTGAAATCACTTGCCAATCTGGCTATGCTGACAGGGCATGTGGGCCGTCCTTCAACCGGTGTTAATCCATTGAGGGGACAAAACAACGTTCAGGGCGCGTGTGACCTTGGCGCTTTATCTAACGTCTATTCAGGGTATCAAAAAGTTGTAGACGAAAATGCCAGGAAAAAATTTGAAAAAGCATGGAATGTTGAAGGGTTACCGGGGAACGTAGGGCTTACGGTTACGGAGATAATTAGTTCTCTGGAGAATGGTAAGGTAAAAGGGCTCTATATCATGGGTGAGAACCCAATGATAAGCGATCCTGATCTGAATCATGTCCGAAAGTGCCTGGAAAGCGCGGGATTTTTAGTAGTACAGGATCTTTTCCTTACCGAAACAGCTCAGTTCGCGGATGTTGTCCTTCCAGGAGCGAGTTTCGCGGAAAAAGATGGCACATTTACGAATACTGAAAGGCGTTGCGAGAGAGTAAGAAAGGTTATTGAGCCGCTGGGAGAAGCCAAAGCGGATTGGCAGATTCTATGCGATGTCGCTAAGGCTGCCGGCTATGACGGGATGGATTATAAAGATCCGGCGGCGATTATGGAGGAAATAACACAGGTAACGCCTATTTATGGTGGTATGAGTTATGATAGATTAGAGCCGTACGGTTTGCAATGGCCGTGTCCTTCTTCTGACCATCCGGGTACGAAGTATTTACACAAGGAGAAATTTGCCAAAGGTCTGGGCACCTTTATGCCGAGGCCGTTTATTGAGCCTAAAGAGAAAACAGATGATGAGTTTAACTTTATCCTTTCAACCGGTAGGATATATTGGCACTGGCACACGCGTACATTAACAGGGAGAACGTCGACATTAGAAAGAGAAGCGCCTAAGCCATACGTGGAACTCCATCCGGAAGATGCTGGAAAACTAGGTATAAGAAATGGAGAAAAAGTTAAAGTTACATCTCGCAGAGGAGATGTGAGCTTAGCAGCTTTTATAACGGAAAGAGTCGCGAAGGGATCATGTTTTATACCGTTTCATTATCGAGAAGCCGCGGCAAACATTCTCACTATAAATGAGGTGGACCCTTTGGCTAAAATACCGGAATATAAGGTTTGCGCGGTAAAAGTGGAGAAAATATGACTATAAAAACGATATTAAAATCAGACGTCAAAGAATTATTGAAACAGGTGGCAGGGGAGTGGAAAACGTACGCTCCGGTGGATGCTAAAGGAGGAGATACCCTTTTTAGCTGTTTGCCAAAAAAAGGCATTGAACTTGAAAAGGTTTTGGATAAAGTGAATCTGGGCGATACTGGAACAGTAATCTCTCCGAAAGATGTATTTTTTCCTCAAATAGAGGAGATGTTCACCTTTGAAAAAGAAAACATAGAAGAAAAAGTGGAAACGTCCAAAAAACTTATTTTTGGAGTTAAACCTTGCGATATGAAAGGCATACACTTCGTGGATGAGTTTTTCAAGAAGAACACTGAAGATATATATTATCTTTCAAGGGTAAAAAACAGGGTAATTGTCGTGATAGGGTGCCTTGCTCCGCCCAGGCCGGAAGCGTGTTTTTGCGTTTCAGCCAAGACGGGCCCGTTTCTTAAAGGTGGATTCGACTTGCAGATGGTGGATAACGGCGGTGAATACATAGTAGAAGTAGCTTCTGATAATGGAGAAAAATTCGTAAATTCATACGCTAAATTTTTTAAAGATACCGATGTCCACGCGGCAGATAAAGCAGAAAAGATCAAAACCAGTGCCGCCCACGCTATAAAAGTAAAGGTAGATTTTGATAAGGCGCTGGATATTATGAAGAGCAATCCTGACCTGGAAGAAAATTATAAAAGAATCAGTGAAAGATGTCTTTATTGCGGCGGGTGTGTATACACGTGTCCAACGTGCACATGTTTTAACGTGTTTGACGACAAAAAAGGAGATAAAGGTACGCGTAAAAGAATATGGGACGCGTGTATTTTTGAGGGATATACCAGAGAAGCGAGCCAGCACAATCCGAGAAAAGAAAAATCAATCAGAACGCGCAGGAGGTATGAACATAAACTGAAATATGATTACAAGGTAAACGGCCTTAGCGGGTGTGTGGCTTGCGGCCGGTGTTTAGCAAGCTGTCCGGTTAATATCGGTATGTCAAAATTTATTGAAGAAATAACAACAGATAAAAGGATTGTATAATAATGAAAAACGAATATATCCCATACAAAACCAGGATCCTTTCCATCAAAAAAGAAACTTTTGACACAAACACCTATAAGGTCGTGTTTGACAATGAAAAAATCAAAAACTCTTTTGATTACAAGCAAGGCCAGTTTGCTGAAATTTCCTTACTGGGTGTAGGAGAAGCGCCTATTTCCATTACGTCTTCACCCTCCAGAAAAGGTTTTTTGGAATTTAGTATAAGAGCTACTGGAACCCTGACAGATAAGATTCACGAATTGAAGGTTGGTGACAGCCTTTTTGTCAGAGGCCCTTACGGCAATTCTTTTCCTTTTGATGAAATAAAGAAAAAAAACCTTTATTTCATAGCGGGAGGGATTGGGCTTGCTCCGTTACGTAGTTTGATTAACATGGTTTTTGATCACAGAGAAGATTTTAAGCATGTAAAAATTTTATATGGCGCGAAAACATCGGATGATATTTGTTTTAAAGAGGAACTTAAAGAATGGGAAAAAATTCCGAATACGGAAGTATGGCTCACTATCGATAAGCCTTGTGAGGGATGGGGATGCAGTGTAGGTGTAGTTACAGAATTGTGGAAAGAGACAGAGGTGCATCCCGAAAACGCTGTTGCTATCGTGTGCGGTCCGCCCATTATGATAAGGTTTGTTTCCCTGAAGCTTACTGAAAGCGGGTTTAAAGAAAAAGATATCATTATGACCCTCGAACGATACATGAAATGCGGAATCGGAAAATGCGGCCATTGCAACATAGGTGAAAAATTTGTTTGTGTAGACGGCCCCGTGTTTACCTACGAACAAGTTAAAGCCTTGCCCAATAAAGAAGGTGCTTTTTAAAAATGGAAAGGAATATCTCCGCGGCAATATTGGCCGGCGGCAAAAATAGCCGAATGGGGAAAGATAAAGCTTTTATAAGGATAAATGGTGTCACCCTTGTTCAAAAAACAGTTACCCAATTAAGGCGGATTTTTAAAGAAGTTGTCATAGTAACAAATTCGCCGCGGAAATATGAACCTTATAAAAAGCACGCTTTAATTGTAACTGATATCATAAAAAATAAAGGGCCGCTTAGCGGTATTCACTCAGCGCTTTCTCAGATAACACATAAAAGCGTTTTTTTTGTCGCTTGCGATATGCCATTTTTGCATAACGATATGATTGAGAGGCTTCTGATTTATTTTAACAATAACGAATGTGACGCGCTTGTTCCTAAAATTGGAACGCGAATTGAACCGTTGCACGCGATATACAAAACGCGTTTAAAAGGAAACTTGGAATACTTTTTGAAAAACAGCAAAAACTACTCCGTACGAAATTTTTTGCAGACGGTTAATACCAAATATATGGAGTTGGAAGACGTTCTCGTGAATCGGCATATTTTTAAAAATATAAATTCACCGAGTGATTTAAAAAATATAAAAAAGTAACCATTTTACTAAATAGATACATTTGTAGAGACGCGATTAATCGCGTCTCTACTCAGCTTAAAGGAGGACTCTTGAACATAAAATCTAAAATATGGCTTGAGAAAGACAATAAAATGGTTTTTGGAGCCGGTAAATCTCTTATATTAAAAGCCATAAAAGAAACAGGGTCAATTAATCAGGCGGCGAAAAAATTAAATATGTCTTACCGGCATGCGTGGAGTTATATCCGATCAATAGAAAAACGATTAAATAAAGAGCTTGTTACAAAAATAAAAGGCGGACAAGGCGGAGGCGGCGCGGTACTTACTCCGTACGCCGCGCGTTTACTGCAAACATTCGATAAGCTTGAGCGTGACATAATAAGTATTGCTAACAAGAAGTTTAAAGCGTTATTTCTCTCAGATGAGATCTTTTCCGGATAATCAGGAGATGATATGGAAGTATTCAGCACTATAAAGATAACTGAAAATAAGAAGTCGGTTGTTGAGAGCCTGGTAGTGGAAGAATTTTCCCTGACAATTGTTTTGGGAGGTGAAAGATTTGTAACGCTCTTATGTTCGCCATCCGACTTGAAAAGTTTAGTGATGGGTTTTCTTTTTACTTCAGGCGTAATAAAAAAAAGTTCCGATATCAAAGACATTACTATTGATTTGGATAAGGGCGTGGCTATGGCGGAGCAGGGTTTTGTCCCGCTGGAATTGAAGATGCCCGGAATATTTACTTCCAGCGGAGGTAAAGAGGTTTTGAATTTTGATAAGACTGGTAAAATCTATTCAAAATTTACAATAAAAAGTTCTAATATCTATTCGCTGATGGAAGATTTTTTGAATAAATCACAAATTTTTTCAAAAACAGGCGGAGTTCATAGCGCGGCTCTTAGTGACGGGGAAAAAATAGTGATTTTTAAAGAGGATATTGGCAGGCATAACGCTGTTGATAAAGTTATTGGGGAAGCGCTTTTTGAAGATATTTCTTTAGCGGACAAAGCTTTAATAACAACAGGCAGGGTTTCTTCGGAAATTGTCGTTAAAATACAGAGATGCGGAATCCCTGTAATCATTTCTAAAAGCGCGCCCACAAATCAGGCTGTAAGGTTTTCGGAAGATACCGGCATAACGCTAATCGGTTTCGCGAGAAAATCTTCCCTGAATATTTACACAAGGGAAGATAGAGTCGCGATTGAGTAAATGAAAGTAGAGACGCAAGATTTTGCGTCTCCACTTTACTAAAAAAAGTAGGGTTCTATGCGGACAAAGATGTTGTTTCTGACTATGTTGCTTTTGTTTAATGTTTCCTTTTACGCTTTTGCCGGAGAAAAGGAAATGAAAAATATTCAGATAGGGGATTATATCGTGGATATTGGTTTTGATAACTGTTTGAGATGGGAAAGTATTGAAGACTATGATTTTAGTTCTAATGATTCGTATTCAAAGATTTATAACCGGTTTAGATTGAATTCTAAAATTAGCTATAAAGATAGTTTCGAGGTTTTTGTTGAAGGGATTGATGCCAGAGAATGGGTCTACAATATTAAAAGAGGAAGCCAGTTTGATGATTTTGATTTACATCAGGCGTATTTATATCTTTCCAATATCATGGATTCGAATTTGAGTTTAAAGGTTGGACGGCAGAAATTAAGTTATGGAAAAAAGCGGCTGTTAGCCGCGCCCACGTGGAGTAATCAAATTCGTTCTTTTGATGCCGCGGTGGCCAAATTAGAATTTTCCAAATTAACCAGTGATTTAATTTTTGGCAATGCTGTTGAATATGATAGCAATAATTTCAACGATAGTCAGGAAGGAGAGTATCTATACGGAACGTATAACACGTATAAGGCCTTTGATTTCTTGCTCGTTGATTTTTATTTCCTAAGCCAGATAGACAGAAAAACAATTGTTACAGGAGAGGACGGCCGCGTGGGGCATTTAGAGAGATATACGATGGGCGGCCGGTTTAATGTTGAGGCAGCCAAAGATCTAAATTTCGATTTTGAAGGCGACTATCAATTCGGAGAAAAAGGGACCAGTGATATTGACGCCTACGCTTTAAGTTTTTACGCGGAGAAAAAGTTTAGCGCGATTTTTTCACCCAAAGTTAAATTGGAGTTCAACCTTGCATCCGGTGATAATGACTTAACCAACAACGAGTATAATACTTTTATCCCTGTGTATCAGACCACTCACGGTCCGTATGGAATTATTGATTTCTTTAGATGGCAAAACATGAGAGAAATCGCGCTATTTACTTCTTTTAAACCCGCGGCAAAACTTTTTTTAAATCCGGAATTTCATTGGTATTGGCTGGATAATGAAGCGGACGCGTGGTATAGATCAAGCGGGTCAAAGATGTTTTCCAACACAACCGGCAATACCGCAAGTTATGTTGGGTCGGAATATTCTTTAGTGGCGTCTTATGAATTGAATAAGAATACGAATTTTGAATTAGGATATTCATATTTCTTGTGTGGAGATGTTGCTAAAAAAGCGGGTGATAACGACGGAGTGAGTTTTGGTTATTTGCATACAATAATAAAATTTTAACTGTTACAGGAGGATTTGAAAAATGAAACGTTTAATGAGTTGCATGACGGCGATAGTTATGATTTTGGGTTTATTTTTAAGCCAGGCGGATGCCAAAGAAACGATACGTTTGGCAACAACCACCAGTACATATGAAACAGGATTATTAGATTATATTTTCCCTCCTTTTGAAAAAAAGAATGATGTCCAGATTCATATTATTTCCGTGGGTACGGGAAAGGCCATAAAGTTAGGCGAGAACGGGGATGTGGATATTATTCTTGTGCATGCCAGGGCCGCGGAGGATAAGTTTGTTGATGAAGGGTTTGGCGTGAATAGGCGGGATGTAATGTATAACGATTTTGTTATATTAAGTTCGCCGGAAGATAACGCTGAAATCTCGGGCCTAAAAGACGCGAAAGAAGCGTTAAAACGGATATATGACACAAAACAGGTATTTGTGTCCAGGGGAGATGATTCAGGCACGCATAAAAAAGAAAAATACCTTTGGTCAAAAACGGGACTGACTCCCGAACCTGGGTGGGGCTGGTATTTGGAAACAGGCCAGGGCATGAGCGCTACTTTAAGGGTTGCCGATGAAAAGGGCGCTTATGTTATGCTGGATAGAGCGACTTATATTTTCAACAAAGATAGTATCAGATTAAAAATTATGGTTGAAGGGGATAAAGAGCTATTTAATCCATACGGCGTGATAGCGATAAACCCGTATAAACATTCTCATGTCAAATATGAATTAGCCATGTCGTTAATCGGTTGGTTGACGTCTCCTGAGTGTCAGGAAAGGATTGAAGAATATACAAAAGACGGGAATAGGTTATATCTGCCTAACGCGAATAATCCAATTTAAATATGGAATACATAATTAACGGGATACGGGGCGCGGTAAAGATTATTATTTCTCTGGATAAGGAGTTTTTGGGCATTGTTTTTACCTCAGTAAGGATTTCTTTCACCTCTACTTTTTTGGCGGCGGTTTTTGGAGTTCCTTTTGGCCTATGGGTTGGGATATCCAAATTTAAAGGAAACAATTTTATCCGGACTGTTTTAAACACATTGATGTCTTTGCCTACGGTTGTCGTAGGATTAACTCTTTATTCCTTTCTTTCAAGAAAAGGCCCTTTGGGGGAATGGCAAATGCTTTTTACGCCGGCGGCAATAGTTATGGGGCAGTTAATTTTAGCCTTTCCTATTATTGCCGCCTTAACCGCAGGCGGCGTAAAAAATTTAGGAGACGCTCCTCTTCGGGCCGCGCGTCTTCTGGGAGCCGGCAAACTAGAAAGCGGCGTTCTTTTTTTGAAAGAAGCGAAGTTGATTATTATAACCAGTTTATTAGCGGGATTTGGCCGGGTATTTTCTGAAGTGGGCGTATCCATGATGTTGGGAGGTAATATCCGCCTTTACACAAGGAATATACCGACTGCCATAGCGTTGGAAACTTCACGCGGCGCTTTTGATTTAGGTATAGCATTGGGTGTAGTGCTTCTTACTGTGGCTTTTTTAGTTAATATAACGGTCAGCCGGGTAGAGACAAATAAATCATGATAAATACGATAGAATTTAAAAACATAACAAAGAAATTTTCGTCGAATCCGTTTTTATTAAAAATAGGCTCTCTAAAGCTTTGTAACGAAAATATTAATGTTATTGTGGGGACTAACGGCTGTGGGAAAAGTACCTTGCTTAATCTTATCGCGGGTGTTGATATCCCGGATAAAGGGAGTATTTCTTTTGCTAATAACGGCTGTTGTATAAGTAAAAACGAATTGCGCGGGAAGAGAGGTTTTTTAACGCAAGGGCATTATTTGTTTAACATGAGCGTGTCTGAAAATGTTGCATTAGGATTAAAAATAAGAAAGCGCGAAAAAAACGAAATTACTTCAAAAGTAAGCGAAATGTTAAAAATTTTAAAAATAAACCAGTTGGCTAATAGAAGCATTGCAAATCTTTCAGGCGGAGAAAGGCAAAGAACTGCTATCGCGCAAACACTTGTGTTGGAGCCTCAAATAATTCTCATGGATGAGCCGACGGCGAATATCGACGCGCGAAATGTGTTTTTTATTGAAGAATTGATAAAGGATATGCACAAAAAATATAAACCTCTCGTAATAATAACGACCCATTCATTCAGCCAGGCATACAGGATATCTTCGGATATTATTTCTATGTCGGGAGGGAAAATTGTTGATTTTACGCATGAGAATGTTTTTTCCGGGCCGGCAAAAGAAGAAGAGGACGGGCTAAAATATATGCGAATAGCCGGTGATAAAAAAATAGTTTTTTCAGAAGAAAAAATAACTGCCGCGTGTATGCGAGAAGATCTCCATATCGCGATAGATCCGGATAATATCATACTTTCTAAAAATATGGTCAGCAGTAGCGCCCGCAATCATTTTAAAGGACGCGTGAGTAAGATAGAATCCTGCGGGTCGAATGTGAGGCTGTTAATTGATATAGGCGCGCCCCTATACGCCGTAATAACAAAACAGTCCTTCGCGGAGTTAGGGATAAATTTAGGCATGACAATATACGCGAGTTTTAAAGTAAATTCAGTGCGGGTACTCTCAATGGCATAGGCCGGGAAATTATAATCTAAAAATGATAAATTTTCAAGACGCGGTAATAAAAATCTTAAAAAACACACAAGTATTATCAACAACAAAAATACAAGTGGAAGAATCCGTGGGGCATATCTTAGCGGAAGACATTTATTCGAAAATAAATATGCCGCCTTTTAATAAATCCGCTATGGACGGCTACGCGCTTAAAGCGGGTGATATTACAAAAAACACCGCGAAATTAAGATGTATTGGAACAATTCAGGCGGGTAAATCATTTAACAAGTGTGTTAAAGCCGGCCAATGCGTTAAAATAATGACCGGAGCGGCTATCCCGAAAGGTGCTGATAGCGTCATAATGGTGGAAGATACCCGTTTTGTTAATGACAGTGTTGAGATTTTGTCTTTCGTTAAAGAAGGACAAAATATATGTGTGAAGGGAGAGGATATAAGAAAGAATCAAAAAGTTATAAAAAAAGGAATAAAAATTTCGATTTCCGATATCGCGCTTCTTGCCTCGGTAGGAAAACAATTTATTAAAGTAGTAAGGAAACCAACTGCCGCGTTTTTTAATACGGGGGACGAGATTTTACCGGTGACTGAAAAACTTACCAAAAACAAAATATACAATAGTAACGGCCCTCAGTTAACAGCTTTATTGAAATCTCGCGGCATTAAAGCGGATTTTTTAGGAATAATAAAAGATAACCCTCGATATCTGCGCCAGGCGATAATGGAGGGATTGAAATATGATTTACTTTTGATTTCAGGCGGTGTATCCATGGGGGATTATGATTTAATACCAAAGGTTTTGAAAGGGTCAGGAGTGAAAGAAGTATTTCATAATATCAGGATTAAACCCGGGAAACCGTTGTTTTTCGGTGTTCATGAAAAAACCATTATTTTTGGAATTCCAGGGAATCCGGTATCAAGTTTTACGATTTTTATCCTGTTTGTACAGATGGCAATATATAAAATGATGGGATATCAAAAGTGTAAGCCGGAATTTGAAAAAGGTATTCTCGAAAAAGGATTTCAGCATAAAACGGGGCGTAAACATTTTGTTCCGGTTAAAGTAGTGAAGAAAAAAAGTCAATATTATCTTAACACGGTAAATAGCAATGGCTCTGCTGATATTGTTTCTTTATCCACTGCTGATGGTTTTATGGCGGTGGAAGAAGATGTTCCTTACGTTAAAAGCAAGTCAAAAGTAAACTTTATCTTATGGGAAAAATAGAAGAATCAAGAAAAAAAATTGATTATTTACGGTTATCAATAACCGACAGGTGTAACTTGAATTGTATTTATTGTACGCCGTTGGAAAAAAAAGATTTTCTTACTCATGACGAAGTGCTCAGATATGAAGAAATGGCAAGAATAGTGAAGCTCTTTGTAAAATCGGGGATACGTAAAGTTCGTATAACAGGGGGAGAGCCTTTAATAAAAAAGGGGATTGTAGATCTGGTACGAATTATTAAGGAAATAGACGGTGTAGAAGAGTTGTCTATGACTACTAACGGTGTTTACTTAAAGGACTTCGCGCGAGAATTAAAAGATGCCGGATTACGTGGAATAAATGTAAGTATTGATACTTTGAAAAGAGAAAGATTTAAATTTATAACCGGCCTGGATTGTTTCAATAATGTCTGGCAAGGGATAGAGGAAGCGCTTGAGATAGGTTTAATGCCGTTGAAATTGAATGTAATCCCCATGAAAGGGATCAATGATGATGAAATATTGGATTTCGCGCGGCTTACTTTGGAATATCCGATCACGGTGCGGTTTATTGAGTTTTTTCTTGTGAATAAAAGATCGGAGGCGTTAAAGAGCAGGTTGATTGAAAATGATACAGTAAAAAATAAAATAGAAGAAAAATTCAGCCGGATGGAGGCGGGGCCTGAGGCGACAGGTAATGGCCCGGCTAAATACTATAGGCTTAAAGCAGGGAAAGGATTAATAGGTTTTATCAGCGGCTCTACGACGAATTTTTGTAACCAATGTAACAGAATTCGTCTTGATTGTGCCGGCAGAGTATCACCCTGTTTATTTTCCGGATGTATTTATGATATCCGTTCCTTGATAAGAGAGAACAAGAAGGATGACGAAATCTTCGCGCGGATAAAGCGGATATTTAAAGAAAAATCACAGTATAAAAAAGAGACGATTAACACAAGAAGAATTGAAATGAGTAGTATCGGCGGATAGATAGTGTCAAAAATAACATGAAAGAATTATGAAAGAAAGAGTGAAGTAGTTTCCCTTCTCTTTTTTGAAAAAAGGGCAGATCTTTCCCCCCTTTGAAAAAAGGGCAGATCTTTCCCCCCTTTGAAAAAAGGGCAGATCTT
>JBDRBY010000076.1:0-36928 GCA_043822245.1 Candidatus Omnitrophota bacterium | reverse complement strand
TAGTGGAGAAGCAAATGCGGTAGCAATGTTTGACACACCCACAGCTCTCCATTCCGCTTCTGTCGGCACACGCCAACCGGATGGGCAAGGATTATTAGTACCGCTTACTCCCTGCCAGAGAGCATTGTTTTGCGGCACGCGCCAGTCAAATGGATATACCGGTTCCGTGATAAAACTGGCATGACCGGGAACATCGCCGCCTGAATTAGTCGAAGTTACTCCGCTCGTCTGCGTCTGGTGTCCGTCATCAAGCCGGCCCCATTGGAACAAATCGCCATACGCGGAAGCATCATCATAAGCTATAGCCACCCGTGAAGCGCCTAAGTTTCTGTCTAACCAGCATCTGCCCTGGCTTGGTACTATACCATAAGTTACAGAAGCGCCTTTGTACGTGAAAGTAATATTTTCATCGCAGGCATACACCCAATTGGTCGCGGTTAGGGTTACGGTTAGGGTTTTCTCGCCTTCGGAAGAACCTACAGGCGGAGTTTTAAACCATAATCCGAATGA
Source organism: Candidatus Omnitrophota bacterium (assembly GCA_043822245.1). Classification (GTDB taxonomy): domain Bacteria; phylum Omnitrophota; class Gorgyraeia; order Tantalellales; family Tantalellaceae; genus JBDRBY01. Next base: position 36,418 of record JBDRBY010000076.1, on the reverse strand, counting down.
GTATGTACCGCCCATTGCCAGGCCGGTTTTTAAGGTTGTATCAGTACCTGTTATAAGCGCGCCTGTTGAACTGTTTTCTCTTAATACGAATTCATTGACTGTGGTGTTAGCGTTAACCCCAGGGTCGTCTGTTGTCCTTGCTGTCCAGGCGCTTGTTCCTTCGGTAACTTTTATGAGGACATCTTCCGTGCCGTCTGCGTCGTTGGTTACTGTCCACTGATTCGCAGGGCTGGCGGTTTCGCTTTGCGCTCCTTTCGAACCCAGCGGCCAGGTTCCGCCGCCGCTTATGGAAATAGACGCGCCGGCATGGGCATCCGCGGCATTAAACAATATACAGCTTATAAAAACACTTAACGCGAGAACCATTAACTTCTTCATTTTTTTTACCTCCGGTTATACAATATCCGTTTTAAGATTGCTTCGCCGCTTCTCTCCTCGCAATCAGGCTGTGTCGCAATTGACTGTTGTTGCTTAAAGTGGATTCCTGCTTTCGCAGGAATGACAAAAGTAGGGTGTCATTCCCACGAAAGTGGGAATCTATGACATAAAGTAGAGTAAAAATTTCATCAGATTTAAAAAAATTACATTGCGACACAGTCTGAATGACACTGCTAATCCGTACCCATCTTTGTAGAAATACATATTCTTAGCTGTACGGCTAAGACAAATAATTCTTCGGGATTGTTCTTTTTGCTTTTCACGTTTATTATTGCCTGAAAATTTTGATTTTCGTATTGTTCATTTTCTGGTATGCTCAGATATACATCTACTGTTTTGGTGCTTTTAGCGGGGATGTAAACTTCTTTTACTTCAGGTATTATCCATGAAGTATCGGGAATGTCTTTATATCCCTGTTTCAGCGGAGCATTGGCCGCTGTTGTACTTAAAATGTCTATCTCGTAGGTAAAGTCTTCCGAACTTTTGTTTTCTATCAAGAGCTTTGTCTTTTCTCCGGCAAACTCCGCGGCCGATATCTTTTTGCCCAGAGGAACTCCTCTTAAAATTATCTCGCCCGGATCCACGGATAGACCCATGGAATACACTCGCGGAGAGAAAAAGAGACATGAAAACAAAACTAAGGCCGGCAATCCCAAATGAAATGCTTTTTTCATTTTTAGAAACATAGTTCTCCTCCTTCTTTACTAAAATAAAAAAGGCCCTGTTCTTTATCCAAACCGGATAAGAAACAGAGCCTTACTGTTAATCTTGTATCAGACGAATTTATACCTAAGAGATCAGAGAGAGAGAGAGAGTTATTAAATTTCGTCAGGAAAAAAAATTTTCGCGTTTGAATTACCATATATGTCTCGTAGTATAGCATATTTATTTTTCGGGTGCAAAGTTTTTTTGGTTTTAGTTGTGTCAATAATTATGGGCACTTTCTAAAATGTCATTCCCGCGCAAACGGGAATCTGTAATAAGTTCTTTGCTCTCTTCCCACATGGGGGAAGAGAGCATCCCTTCTGGCTGTTTAACTCTGATATCCCAAATGTCGTGGTAAACCTGCCCTTGCGAAATCCTTCTCTCTCCCCAGTCCTCTCGTACTTCCCGGCTTTTATCGTAGCATTTAATTCCTCGTCTATCCCTCTCTGAATAAGATCCCGTATCGCCCTGTGTGCCTCGAATTCAAACTTCTCAGTTACTCCTATACCCCCATCTCCCCCATCTCCCTTAAGTTCCGCTTTACATACGTCCATTGAATTGATACATTATCAAAAGCGCTTATTCTAGATCCCTCCAATCACTTGCGTTCGGTCGGGATCGACAATGCAGAGACGCGATAAATCGCGTCTCTACGGGGGATGCAACATTTCAGATCCCTCCACTCTCTTCGTTCGGTCGGGATGACAATGTGTATCTAATAGGGACGTCACCTATTTATTTAAACAAAAAGAAAGGTAGACTATTGCATACTTAGAATCTGCGGAAAAAGCTTTCCCGAAATTTTTCACAATATCCCCCGCAAAACTCTCTGAGATAAATGGGTGACGTCCCTATTTACCTATTTATAAATAACAATTTGTGAGCGTGGCGTAGTCTTGGAGGGAAAGGTTTTCGGCGCGGGTTGAGGGGTTAATCTTGCATTTTTTTAATATATCTTCCCATTTAGCTTTGTTCAAAGACAAAAAGTCTTTGTCTGATAAAGAATTTATGACTTTTTTTCGGCGCTGGGAAAAGGCTTTACGGATAATTTTAAAAAGAAGCTCTTCATCCTGAACTTCCACGCTCCCGTGAGGCAATATCTCTAATTTTAAAAGGCAGGATTCAACCTGGGGCCTTGGATAAAAACAGTTATTAGTTATAGTAAAAAGTCGTTTACATGACGTATAAAACTGGATAAAACAGCTTATAGAACCATATGTCTTTGAGCCCGGGTTCGCGGTTATACGGCGGGCCAGGTCATCCTGAATCACGATAAACACGCTTTTTACATATTTACGCGCCTCTATCACCTTTACCATTAGGGGAGTTGAGATATAATACGGGATATTTCCGAAGATAATAAGATTTTCACAATTATGAGTTACAGCGGAAAAGTCTACATTCAGGATATCGTCACAGAAAAAAGTAATATTTTTACGGCTTTCAAAAATAGGAGCCATGATTTCGCATATGCGTTTGTCTTTCTCAACGGCAAACAGCTTTTCGCACTTATCAGCCAATTCCAACGACATCACCCCAAACCCGGGGCCTACCTCTATTACCGTACTTTCCTTAGTCAAACAAAGCGCGCCGATAATTTTGTCTCTGACATTTTTATCTATCAAAAAATTCTGCCCCATCCGTTTCTTCGGGCGGAAATCATGTGCTTGCCATAATTGTTTTAGTTGAGTTAGTTCCATGGGGTTGTTGGTTGTTGGTTGTTGGTTGTTGGTTTATTTATTTGTATCGGACAGGCCTTAGGCCTGTCCCTACTGTCCTGTCCCTACTGGCCTGTCCCTACTGGCCTGTCCTTACTGGCCTGTCCTTACGGGACTGTCCTTACGGGACTGTCGCTGCAATTCCTATCCACATCCCCTCTCAACTTCTCTACTCTCTACCCCGCACCGCGCGCAAAGCAAGTTTTATCGCTTCTTCCATAGACTTAGAATCAGCGATTCCTTTTCCGGCTATATCAAAGGCCGTACCATGGTCGGGAGAAGTGCGTATGAACGGCAGGCCTAAAGTCAGGTTAACGCCATAGTCAAAATCCACCATCTTAAACGGCGCGAGGCCCTGGTCATGATACATCGAAACAACAATATCAATTTGTTTTTTAAAAGCCTTATAAAAAATCGTATCCGCGGATATTGGCCCTGTTATCTTCGGGTAAAACTTTTTCGCTTCTTTTATTGCCGGCGAAATTATCTCTATCTCTTCCCGCCCTATACTGCCGCCCTCTCCCGAATGCGGGTTTAACGCGCAGACTCCGATAGTAACATCTTTTTTAGCGCATATGAGCTCCCGGTTTTTCGCGACATCAAGCAAGGCGGTTAAAATAAGTTCTTTTGTCAATTTTAAAGGAACAGCTTTTAAGGGGATATGGCGCGTTACAGGGACAACACACAGCTTTCTGCCGGTTAAAACCATAGTAACGCTTTTTAAAGAAAACGCGTCTCTAAGATATTCGGTATGCCCGGTAAAACCCGGATAAACACGGTTTATCAGCTCTTTACTTACAGGAGCGGTTACCAATGCCTTTGATTGTCCGCGGGGCAAAGCGCGTATTAATTCAAGCGCCTTGTCCAGGCTCTTTAACCCTTTTTTAGCGCCTTCTTCTGTCGGTTTCCCTGGAATCACGCGCTTTAAAGGATGAGACGGATCCGGGTCCTCAATGTTCATCAATTCTTCGCCCAGCGCCCTTGCCTCTTCACGCAAAAGATTGGAATCACCTATGACAACAAAATCGGCAAGAGCTTTTATTTCCCGGCCTGCCAACGCCTTTATTATCACCTCCGGCCCTATCCCTGAAGGGTCTCCCATTGTTATGTATATTAAAGGTTTAGTCATGTTTATTGATAAAAAGGCTTAGTGTTTATAATCTATGTACGCATTCTTCCGTTTGTCTTCAAGCCATTTAATCATTTGTTCTTCAAATTTTTTCATATACAATTGTTGTTCTAAATAACTACGTGCTTCTTCAAAGGGAAGAAGATACTCTTCCTGCATATGCTCAACCAGAAAAAGGTGATATCCTATACTTGTTTCAACAATATCTGAGACATCTCCTTCGTTTAATTTAAATACCGCGTCTTCTATCTCTTCCAAAACTTGGCCGGTCGTGATATATCCCATATCCCCCCCGTTTCTCGCGTAGGGCCCTTCTGAGTACTGTGCCGCCAAATTCGCGAAATCTTTTCCGTTTTTGATATCCGAAAGTATATCTTCTGTTTTTTTTCTGGCATCTGTTTCGTCCGGCTCACCCTTCTTGCGGATCATAATCTCTCTAACTTTAACTTTCTTAGGCGACACTAGTTTTTCCTTGTTTTTTTGATACAATTCCTCTACCTCAGTCGGGAAAATGGTAACTTTGGAACCCACTTCTTTGTCTATAAAATTCTGCGCCAGCATACCATCCCTAATCTCTGACTTAAAATCACTTAATGTCATGCCTTTAGCGCTGAGTGCCTGTAAGAACTCCTCTTCCGTTTTATAGTATGACCTTATTTTCTCTATTTTTTTTTGGAGTTCTTTTTCATCAATCTCTATTTTACTTTTTTTCGCTAAACTAACGGCAAGTTTTGAATTTATCATTTGTTCAAGCATTCCTGTTTCCGCTTCTTTTAACCGTTCTTTTAGTTCTTCGCCTGAAAAAGTCGACTCATACCTTTGTTTTAAAGGCACAAATACTTTATCTAAATCCCGCTGTGTAAGGACTTCATCATTTACCACCACAAGCACTTTATCCACGACTTCGGCCTGTACAGCAGTAAAAGAACTCATTAACAAAAGGCAAACTGGCAGTGTCTTTAATAGTCTTAGTATCATTTGTTCCTCCTGTGATAAATTAAATCCCCCTAACCCCCTTTTTCAAAGGGGGGAAATGTTTGGGCCTTTTTCAAAGGTGGGAAACGTTTGGGCCTTTTTCAAAGGGGGGAAATGTTTGGGCCTTTTTAAAAGGGGGGAAACGTTTGGGCCTTTTTAAAAGGTGGGAAACGTTTGGGCCTTTTTCAAAGGGGGGAAATGTTTGGGCCTTTTTAAAAGGTGGGAAATGTTTGGGCCTTTTTAAAAGGTGGGAAACGTTTGGGCCTTTTTCAAAGGTGGGAAACGTTTGGGCCTTTTTCAAAGGGGGGAAACGTTTGGGCCTTTTTCAAAGAGGGGGAAGATTGTTTTCCTTTAAAGTTCCTTGCTTATCACGATTTTCGTATTTTTTCGCAAATCATCTAAAAGTTTATTGAACGCTTTTTGGCGTTTTATCGCCCGAAGTTTCACCCTTATATCATCGGCAACTTGTTCAAGAGATTTTGTCTGGGGGAACTTTCGGTCAGTCAATTTTATGACATGCCAGCCCAATTTTGTTTTAACAACGTCTGTTATCCCTCCGACATTAAGCCTGCCGCAAGCGTCCTCAAATTCCGGCATTAGCTGTCCCTTCGGAAAATATCCAATATCCCCGCCTCTTTGCGCCGTTGGATCAATAGATTTTACTCTTGCCAAATCTCCAAAATCAGCACCACTGGCTAATCCCGCGAGGATAACCTTTGCCTCTTCCTTTGACGAAACCAATATATGAGAAGCTCTCATCATTTCACTCGTCATATATTGTTCCTTATTGTCGTTATAAAAACTCTCTATATCTTTATCCGTTACAGTTATGGCATCATCGACTTCATCTTTTAAAAGCCGGGCAATTAAAATCTTCTTCTGTGCCTCTTTAATTACTTTGCGCACGTCCTTATCTTCATGTACTTTTTTTCTAAGAGCCTCTCTGTAAAGCAGAGTGTCGTTAATCAGCTCCTGTACATATTCATTCTTGTTCTTCTTAATGATCTCTTTATATCTATCAGGGAGATTCGAAATTCTCTCGTCAAAATCCGCCGCGGTTACTTTTATCTCGCCTATGGAAATTAAAACCCTATTTTTGCCGCGAGCCTCCCCGCATCCTGAAACGGCAAAAAACGCGGCCAAACAGACAGCAGTAATAAGCAATAGATTTTTCGAGTTATTCATAAAATCACTCTTCAACCATTACTCTGACGCGGGTTCATAGCGAACTTTTAACCCAAAATTTGCGATAGACTCTTAATTTTCTTTTTGCGACACGATACAAAAAAGTGTTTGCAAATTTTGGATTAAAGTAGAGACGCGATTAATCGCGTCTCTACACCTTTAAACCCTGATTTTGCCTGACGCAAAATCAGGGTTTAATGTAGTAAGTTTAGCAGAATACGGCGGGCTGTTCAAGGTTTTTCCCTATTCCCGCGCGGAACTGAGCTGTTTAATCGCTTCCCTGAGAAGGCGGCAGTAAAGGTCAAATCCTATCTGATCGATAAATCCGCTCTGTTCTGTACCTAATATATTGCCCGCTCCGCGCATTTCTAAATCCCGCATAGCAATCTTAAAACCAGAACCAAGCTCCTGGTACTTTTTGATAGCGCTCAATCTCTGCTGAACTACACGTGTAAGCGCTGAAAAATTTTTGACAATCAAATAAGCGTGCGCCTTTTTATCAAATCTGCCGATCCTGCCCCGCAATTGGTATAGATCAGCTAATCCAAATCTATCCGCGTCGTTAATAAACATCGTATTAGCGTTAGGGATATCAATGCCTGACTCAATAATCGTTGTACACACCAAAACATCAATTTCGCCTTTAATAAACCTGAGCATTGTTCCCTCAAGCATTCTTGAATTCATCTGTCCGTGCCCAACCATTAGCCTTGCTTCGGGCACAAGTTTACTAATATTAGACGCCTCTTTATCAATCGTTTCCACTCTGTTATGCACATAATAAACCTGCCCTCCCCTATCTAATTCGCGCCTTATCGCCTCCTGAATCTTTGTCCTTTGATATTCAATAACTTCTGTGTGTATGGGGAGCCTCTCCAAGGGAGGCGTTTCTATCATAGAAATATCTTTTCCTCCCATTAGAGCCAGATACAATGTCCTGGGTATTGGTGTCGCGGTAAGCGTTAATACGTCAACTTTTATCCTCATTTTTTTTATTTTTTCTTTATGTTTAACGCCAAAGCGCTGTTCTTCATCAATGATTAAAAGCCCCAGATCTTTAAATTCAACGTCATCTGAAAGTATACGATGCGTACCAATAACTATGTCCGCTTTGCCCTTTTTTATTTCCGTTAAAATTTGTTTCTGCTCAGAGTGTGTCTTAAATCGGTTCAACATGTGGATATTTATGGGGAACTCTTTCAGCCGTTTCGCGAAAGTATTCGCGTGCTGTTCTGCCAAAACCGTGGTAGGCACAAGAAACGCGACCTGCTTATTGTCCATAACAGCTTTAAACGCGGCTCTTAGGGCTACCTCTGTCTTTCCATATCCAACATCGCCGCATAAAAGCCGGTCCATTGGCCGGCTCTTTTGCATATCGCGTTTAACATCAACAGTCGCCTTTAACTGATCGGGAGTTTCTTTAAAAGGAAAAGATTTCTCAACTTGCCTCTGCCATTCTGTATCTTCTTTAAAAACAAAACCGGAAGAAAGTTCTCTTTTGGCCTGTAAATCCAAAAAGTCTTTCGCTGTGCGCATTATACTTTCTGCCGCGTTTTTTTTGATGTTTGGCCATTTTTTGCTTTTTAGACGGTTTAGCGCGGGCGGGCTTCTGTGAAATGACACATACCTTTGAAATTTATGAAGGTCTTTATCTTCAACATATAATTTGTCGCCCGCGCCGTATTCAATAACAAAATAGTCTTTTAAAGAACTTTCCCTCCTTATGTTTTGTACGCCTAAATATTTTCCGATGCCGTAATCAATATGGACAACAAAATCGCCTGGTTCAATATCCAAAAAACTATTTATCGGCTGTTCGCCCATGTCTATTGACGGTTTTCGCAATTTTCTTCGCTGCAGGAAAGCTATCGGAAGGATTATAACGCCGTTATGTTCGCTAATTGTTTTGAATGACAGAAGATCTACGCTTTTTATAGACCTTATTTTTCCTTCGAAAACATCTATTCTTACCGGATATTCAAAAGTTACGGGATAGATGATAAATATCTCACCTGTTAAACTATAATCACCAGAGACCGAGATTTTGCGGCAACGAGAATAGCCTAAGGCCTCAAGTGTTCTGGCTATCTTACTCAAGTCAACAGCTTCGTTAATGTAAAATTTAAGAGAATTGAACATAAAATCTTCGTAGCAGAAATGTTGCTGTTAAACAAGTAACAGGTAAATCGTAAAGCGCGCGGAATACAGCCATCATCCGCTTTTGTGTATATGTATATCTGTTCTTTACATTCTCTCAGGAAGTGTGATGTTCAAAAGCCCCAGTCCGCTGGCTAAAACAATACGGACGCACTCCACGAGAAACAATCTCGACTTTGAAAGCGCTTTATCGTCCGAAACTACCCGGCACTCGGTATAAAAGGAATGGAATGAACGCGCCAATTCGTTAAGATACACTATAAGCCGATTAGGTTCCAACGCTTCAGCGCTCGCTTTGACCACGAAAGGAAATTCACCTAACTTGCGCATAAGAAATCTCTCATGTTTCGAAATAAGCAGTTCTAAACGCGTTTTTTGAAAACCTAAACGAATCCAACTTTTACGGCTGTGTTTTTTTATACTGCATATCCTCGCGTGCGCGTACTGTATATAAAAAACAGGGTTATCCGCTGATTCTTTTTTAGCTAAATCAATATCAAAATCGAGAAGGCTGTCCAAACGCCTTGAAAGAAAAAAGAAACGAGTAACATCTTTACCTATTTCATCAAGTAATTCCCGCAAGCTGATAAATTCACCTTCACGGGTCGACATGGAGATTTTTTGTCCATTCCTTAAAAGGCTAACAAGTTGAACAATCAGTATATCCAGAGATTTCACGTCATATCCCAAGGCTTGAACGGCAGCTTTCATCCTGTTAATATAACCGTGATGATCCGGCCCCAAAAGGTCAATTAAGCGCGAATACCCTCTTGTGTACTTATCAAGATGATACGCGATGTCAGGAGCCAGATATGTATAGGTTCCGTCGCTTTTAACGACAACTCTATCTTTGTCATCGCCAAAACGCGTTGAAGCGAACCATTTTGCTCCGCCTTCTTCGTAGATATAACCTTTTTTTTCAAGAAGAGCCAAAACTTTTCCTACTTCTTCGCGCTTTTCTAAAACGGCCTGAGAGCTCCAAACATTAAAACTAATACCAAAATCAACTAAATCTTTTTTTATAAGCCTCATCATGTAGTCAATACTATAATCCCGAAAAAATTTAATGGCGCCCGATGTGTTTTTAAGAAGAGTATCTCCTTTTTTTGATTTAATTTCTTCCGCGATCGTTTTTATGTACTCTCCCTTGTATCCTCCCTCGGGTAAATCCATCTTATTCCCAAAAAGGCTGTGATATCTAACCTCTACTGATTTTCCCAGGAGACTAATCTGCCGCCCTATGTCATTGAGATAGTATTCGTTTGTCACCTTGTATCCGCTAAATCGCAATATGCGCGAAAGCGTATCTCCAATCGCCGCCTGGCGGCCATGAGCGATCGTCAAAGGCCCTGTTGGATTCGCGCTAAGAAATTCCAAGTTTATATGTTCAACCCTGCCTTCATTTGATTTGCCAAAATGTCTCTTCCTGAGGTAAATATTTGAAAGTACTCCTCTGTAATATTCATCTGATAGGCGAAAATTTATAAAAGAGCCTGTCAGCTCAATTCCCCCTATAAAAAGAGAAAGTTTCTCTAAATCCATTCGGCTCTGAAAAATTTTTATAATCCCTTCTCCCAGAACTTTCGGATTAAGCTTCGCGGCTGAGGCCAGGCGCATTGCCGCGTTTGAAGTTAAATCTCCATGTTTCGCCTCTCGCGTTATCTGTAAAGAAATCTCCGCCGCTTCCGGAAACAACGTATCAGGCAGGTTCTTTTTGAAATATTCTTTGCATGAATCTAATAGGACTTTTTCTATCTTTTTCGCGATGTCTTTACAAAGCATAAAAATCCCTCATATCTCCTGTGTAAACAAAACACGAGCCCTTTGATAGAGTTGTAGTCGCTCTTCAAAGGGCTCCGGCCGGTCTATTTGCCTAAAATTCGGTACATTCCGGTACCGCAAGCGGGACAGCAACCTTTCATGGCTTTTCTGCCATTTTTCATCTTCACTTCTTTAGCATCTTTCATTTCTTTCTTCGCCTTACACTTTACACAATATGCCTCTGCCATAAAACCCCTCCTCTTGTTGTTTTCATAAATCCCTCTACCTCTGTCCCCCTTTTTCAAAGAGGGAATTGACCCGTCGATCTTTTTCAAAGGGAAGATCAATTTATCGTGACAAATATGGTCTTAGTGTAGCATACAAGGATAAAAAGTCAAGCTCAGGGCCTATATAGGCCTTTATTTCTTATGTATTTTACCGTTTTATCCGGAACGAGATAATCTATTGGTTCGCGCTTCCCTACCCTCTCTCGAATTATACTGGAAGAAATATCCGCCGCGGGAATGAGGATTCGTTTAACTTTACCTTCAAAAGCACTGGAAAGCCCCCAACCCGGACGTGAAGCGATTACAAAAGTAACAAGCTTCAACAATTCACCCACGTCTTTCCACATAGAAAGGCTTTCAGCGGAATCAGCGCCGGCCAGAAAAAAAAGTTCAGTTCGTCTGTCAAACTTTTGTCGTAGATGCCTTACAGTATCGATAGAATACGACACCCTGGAATTATCTATCTCATATGTGCATATTTCAAAACGCTTATCATGTTTTAATGCCAATCGCGCCATATTCAATCTGTCCGCGACAGAAATATTCCCTTCCAGTTCTTTATGAGGCGGAATATACGCGGGAATAAAGATAACCTTATCAAGCGCCAATTGGTACCAGCATTCTTGCGCTAAGATTAAGTGTCCCGTGTGAATAGGATTAAAAGTGCCGCCGAGCAGTCCGATTTTCATATAATTTCCATACGGCAAAGGCATGCCTTTGCCCTACATCAATTTTATTCTCTTGTATGTCCATTACCGTATATGACATACTTATAACTGCATAATTCTTCCAGGCCCATAGGACCTCTCGCGTGAAGTTTATCTGTTGAAATACCTATTTCCGCGCCTTTTCCAAACTCCGCGCCATCGGTAAACCTTGTTGAGGCATTGATATAAACAGCGGCTGAATCCACTTTATTGGTAAATTCCTCCCCGTTTTTTTTATTTTCTGTTACAATCGCGTCCGAATGATTTGACCCAAATACCGCGATATGCTCTATCGCTTCTTCCATAGAGCTGACTATCTTAATGTTTAAAACCATATCCAGCCATTCTGTGGCAAAATCCTTATCCGAGGCTAATTGAACACCTTTGCCCAAATTCTTGAGTATTTTTTTAGTTTTGGAACAAACTTTTAGTAAAACTCCTTTTTTGATTAGTTTCTCGCAAATACCCGGCAAAAAATCACTCGCGATACTTTCATGCGCAAGCATAGTTTCCATTGCATTGCAAACCCCTGGCCTTTGCACTTTCGCGTTCACGCATATTTTTTCCGCCATATCGAGATTAGCGTCTCTATCCACATAAACATGACAAATCCCCTTATAATGTTTAATAACAGGCACTCTGCTTTTAGCGGTAACTTCCCTGATTAAAGACTCTCCACCACGCGGGATAATAAGGTCAATACCGCCTGAAGCTTCCAGCATAGCATCAACCAGAGCGTGGGATGTATCCTCAATCAGGATAAAAATATCTTCTAAACAGCCCTGTTTCCGCGCGGAAGCTTTAAGAGCCGCGTAAATAACCTTGTTAGAATTTATCGCGTCCGTGCCTCCTCGAAGTATCACACAATTACCCGATTTAAGGCACAAGGCAATACTGTCCGCGGTCACATTTGGGCGCGCTTCATAAATTATCCCGATAACACCTATGGGAACTCTTTTTTTGCAGATAATAAGGCCATTCGGCCTTTCCCGCTTTTCAATCACCTCTCCAATCGGATCAACGAGGCCGGCAACATTTCTGAACATCTTACTCATCGCGTCTATATGGCAGTCCGTTAACGTCAGACGGTCAAGAAAAGATTTGTTCTTCCCGCTCTTTTTGGCATTAGCGATATCCAGATCATTGGCTTTTTTTATAAGATCTCTCGCGTCCTTGAGTCCGTCCGCCATTGCTAAAAGAAGTTCATTTTTTTTCGCGGACGACATAACGCTTAACTCTTTCTGCGCGGCCCTCGCCCTTGTTGTTATTTCCTTTATAATTTTGACAGCGTTCATTATTGTTCCATTGTTTAATCGGGCCGGCACAGGGGCCGGCCACTACTTCAGATGTTTATAACAACCAAATTGTCTCTATGCACGACCTCATCATAATCCTTATAGCCCAATTGTTTCTCTATCGTGTCGCATTTTTGACCTTTAATTTTTTCTATCTCATCCGCAGAATAGTTTGTCAGGCCTCTGGCTATAATTTTTTTATTCCCGTCAAGGATTTCAACCACATCGCCCGCCCGAAACTTGCCATGGGCCTCTTTAATTCCGCTAGGCAAAAGGCTTTTTTGCTTATCCACGAGAGCTCTCGCGGCACCTTCATCAACTATAATCGCGCCCCTGGCCTTCAGGCTAAACGCAATCCATCGTTTTTTCGCTTTCAAAGGCTTCTCCCTGCTTTCAAACCTCGTGCCTACATCCAGCCCCTGGACAATATCAATCAACACATTTTTACGCCTGCCTTTAGCAATTATTCCTTGAATGCCGGCTTGCGCGGCGGTTTCCATTGCCTCAAGTTTTGTGCTCATTCCTCCAGAACTCTCATCGCATCCCTTTCCTCTAGAAAGCGCCTTAATTTCAGGAGTAACAGACTCTACACGTTTGATCAGAACGCCGTTTTGGTCATAAAGCCCTTGAACATCAGTAAGTATTATCAGCATATCTGAATCCGACAAATCAGCGACAAGACTGGAAAGCCTGTCGTTATCTCCGCATTTTATCTCCTCTGTCGCCACAGAATCGTTCTCGTTAATTATCGGCACACCGGAACACTTGAAAAGCGCGTTTAAAGTCTGACTGATGTTTAAAAAGCGCGCGCGGTCATTAAAATCTTCCTGAGTAAGCAATATCTGACCGGCTTTATATCCACGCCTTGTGAAGCAGGTGTTATATATGTGCATAAGCCGGCTTTGGCCGATACTCGCGGCGGCTTGTATTTCAGAAAGTGATTTCCCGCGTTTTTGGGATTTCAAAAGCCCCAGCCCCGCTGTTATAGCACCGGAAGAAACCAAAATCACCTCTATTTTTCTATCCATCAAATCTGATACCTGCCGGGATAAATCTCTGATAACCTTTCGCACAAGAGAGTTATTTTTATCCGTAAGAACTCGTGTGCCTACCTTAACTGTTATTCTCTTGAGTTTTTTCTTTTTCATACTGTACTTTCCTATAAATTTCACTAATTATATCCGCGAGGCCGTCTCCCCTTAAAGCGGAAACCGGCCATATCTTTTCTTTTATCTTGCTTCTAAATATCTCCAAATTGCTATCCGAGGCGGGTGTATCCATCTTAGAGACGGCAATTATCCTCGGTTTATTAAAAACTTCACGGCTATAAAGTTCCAGTTCTTTTTCTAATTTTGAATAATTTTCAAAAGGATCTGATCCGTCTAGCGGCGATATTTCAACCAAATGGACAAGAACTGAGGTTCTTTCTATGTGACGCAAAAACCTGTCTCCCAACCCGCGGCCCGAGTGCGCGCCCTCTATAATTCCAGGCATATCAGCCACCACAAAAGTTCCCTTATGCGCCCTTACCACTCCAAGCTTAGGGCTGCGTGTGGTAAAAGGATATGCCGCGATTTTAGAGCGCGAGTTTGAAATCCTTGATACCAGAGTAGATTTCCCCGCGTTGGGAAAACCTATAATCCCCGCGTCAGCCACAAGTTTTAACTCAAGAATTATTGTTTTGGATTCACCTTTGCCGCTCGGCAAAACTTCGCGAACCTTCGCGCTTCCTTTGCCTCCACACCCGCCTTTAGCCGCTATAACTGCTTCCTCGGGATGAGTAAAATCTCTTATGATTAAATCGTTATCAGCGTCTTTGATAATTGTGCCGACGGGAACTTTTATTGTCTTATCTTTGCCGGACCTTCCAAATTTTCTGTTGGATCCGCCGCGCCCACCGTTTTCCGCGCAATAGTGCTGATTATATTTGAAATCCAGAAGTGTGTTAAGGTTGGTATCCGCTTTGAAGACTATATTGCCGCCATTTCCGCCGTCTCCACCGTCAGGGATGCCCCTGCGATGAAAGATGTCTTTAAACAAGCTCTGACACCCTTCTCCGCCATCTCCGGCAGAAACGTAAATCTTTGCGTGGTCAATCAACATCTCATTTTGGGATTATACTAACGATTCTTTTGCCGGAAAATGAAACAACACCTTCACACTTGGCAAAAAGAGTATCATCTTTTCCCTTTCCCACGTTCTCTCCCGGTTTGTACTGTGTCCCTCGCTGCCTAATAATAATACTGCCAGCGCTCACATCTTGGCCGCCATACCTCTTCACCCCAAGCCTCTGTGAATTAGAATCGCGTCCATTTCGCGAAGATCCCTGTCCTTTTTTATGTGCCATAATTAGTCCCTTTGTTTCGGAAAACAGATCTCCTTAACATTCAGTTCCGTAACATCCTGCCGGTGCCCTTTCTTGGATTGGGAACTTTTCCTGTCCCTGTATTTGAAGGCTATTACTTTTTTTAAACGCTTATCTCCAAGAATATCACACTCAACATACGCGTCCTTCACGTAAGGCTCGCCTATAAAATATGCCGGCCCCTTTTTCCCAAACAGCACCTTATCCACTTTTAACGTTTTAGATTTTTGTTCTTTTAAACGATTAACTACAATCTTATCGTTTTTCTCAACCCTCACTTGTGTGCCCTGAATCTGAATTATCGCGTACATTTGTTTTCTCCTATCCTTTTTATTGAGACATGATGTTACCAAACCCGCCTTTTTTTGTCAAGCGATTTCCACACTTTTCCGCATACCCTGCGCGCGAAAAAGATTATTTGTTCCAGCTAATCAGCTGAAAAATTTCTTCTCCATCCGCGTTTGTCATATTCTCGGGGATCACATTTCTGTAATTAAATGTGATAAGGGTAAACTTGTTCCACATTTCGATATTTTCACCTGCTAATAAAATACCGGTAACATTAGCAATTGACCAATTCTCCTTTATTTTGATCGACTTTTCGGCATAAACTAAGGCTTCCTGCACATCAAACCTGCCCCAAATCTTTATATCCCCATTCTTCGCGATAATAACGTTTCTGTTAACAAGTTCGTTTTTATGTTGATAAAAATCAGCACTGTTATCATCATCTCCAATTTTAATCTGCTTAGCAATTATTCCACCAGTAAGCGTGCACGCGCCGATAAACGTGGCGGTGCCTTTGACATAGATAATACCATTTGCAGGGGATAATGTTCCGGTAAATACTGCGTCTGAATTGTAATAATCGCCTGCCTCTTGGGCAACTTGTTTGTACGCGTCATAGTCAAATCTCGGAAATGTAATGCTGTCCGCGTCCTCTGTGATACTGCCATTGATTTGAAGAGTGCCCCAAAAACCCGTTGAAGTGTACACATGATGAGAAGCGGAAACGTCACCATTAACAATAAGAGTTGAGAAAAAACCTGCCCTTAGATTCACGTCATGATTCGCGTGTATATCTCCATTAATCTGGCAAAGAGCAATCTGGGCCTGCATGTTTATATCATTGCCCGCACCGGAAAAATAATTTAACGCTGTGGGCGTATCTCCGGCAATCTCAGCGGTAACAGTTTTGGAAATTCCGGAAACTGTGCCAACCGAGGTAATTAAGTACCTGCCGCCTACCTCGGAAAAAGCCACACTGTAAGAACCGGTATCAAGATTGCCCGAAAAATCCGCTCTTGAAGCAAAACCATTCACTTTTATCTTGCTAAGCGCGTGATTTATGCCAGCCTCAGCTAAAAACCGCGCCTGTTCTTTTTCTCTAACCCATTCAATAAGCCTGACATCCTGCTGTATCATTGTGGCAAGAGATACCGTACTTAGGACAATAAGGCCCATAAAGGACATCACAATAATCAGGACAATACCTTTTTTATTTTTGAGTTTGTTCAACATTTTAACCTGGCAAATCTCAAAACAGCCTATTTCCCTGTATTTCTTGGTGTAATTTCTATGTAATTCTCTTCCTCAATCGCGCGTGTCAATGTTTCCCGCGACACTTTTACATGAATACGGAGCATTTTTACCAAATCTTCGCCGTCAACTGTAATTTTTGCCTGGCCATAATTATTCTTTTTCGCGATATACCCGGTAATGGTGCAAAGCCGCTCACTGCCCGGCCAGTCAATTTCTACATCATCAATCCAGACAGCGGCAAGTTCAGAAATATACGGCTCAATTCCGTTTTCCGGAAAAAGATACGGCTCCGCGGGATGGCTTATCTGATCTAAAATATAATCCGGATACGCAAGCGTTGAAGCGCCTGCCTGCCAAAAAGGTTCAGAAATAAGTTCCGATAAAAATTGTACATACCGGTCACTAGCGACACCCGCCGCGCGCGGATTAACACCACTACCGGTGATATCCTCCCACTTCGTCGCGCCCGACATATACTCATCGTCTGAAGATCTCACTTTAAGAGAAATATCTGTTCCATCCGGCCGGGATTCAGACCATTTTATTTGATTGTAACCCGGCGCGCTTAGCGTTGTGTCAAATATTTGTGATTCCACGCTACCTTGCGCGTCCCATACATCTATGTTTGACGTGATATAAATATTTGAATCCGCCGTAGCCGTATAGGTTTCACCGCTCCAGTCAGGCTTACCAGCCGTCGTATTGTTGGCTCCATTAACATAGTAAACGCGATCCGTACCGACAGAGCCTTCCCAATATTTGCAATCAACTACTCCACCCACGGGTATGCTAAAAGAAATCAAATAATCGCTATCCTCGCGCAAGGGAAAGGCTGTCCACACGCTCCAGGCCTCAGAATCCGCGGGAATCGTAACACCTTTCTCTATCACTCCCGTTGTTTGATTCTTAAAAAAAAGCTGCTGGTGCCTGTGATAATCTTCCACCTCTAAACCGGAAGGCCCCTGATTAGCTAAGCCGTTAGCGCCGCTTGTGCCATTTCGCTTCGTTATGTACGCGCTGGTTATCGTGAGCGGATTATCAGTTGATGATTTAAAGCCGACGCGAATCAAATCTCCGCCCTTGTATATCTTGTCGTAAGTAATCACACAGCGCAAAACTGCCGGCAAAACTAAATCTCCCGGTAAATTGCCGTCCCTGCCGCCCTGCTCTTCATCTTCAGCTTCTTCATACGCGAACCAGGTAAAGTCGCCAGATTCTCCCTCTTCAGGCAAATTTAACGCTATCCGCGTTTCTTGGCCTATTTTTTCGGTATTGTTTAGGGCTGAGAGGTTAAACGCTGATTCTCTCCATAGATCGTAATAGTCGGTTATTTCGATATTGCTTCCCGTCCCTCCGGCACTAAACTCCAAATAATTGTTGTTGCTCCACATCGTATCCTGCACAAGGCTTGTACCCCCTCCTGTTTCCACAAGAGCGCCGGAAGGCGCGAAAGAAGACTTATAGTACTCCGCTTCCCGCGCGCTCGATGAGGGTTCTAACATGATATTGTCGACACCGATATTAAACCCTGACGACAAATCATTTTTTCCGGTTATCTCAAAACGGATTATGTGCGCGCCCAGGGTTAATTTGGCCCAGCCAAACACAATTTTACCTTTTCTTACAGGCACAGCAGAATCCTCATAAAACTCTATTACCTGAGAAAGCGATGAAATTTCAAAGATATCTAAGTTTTTTAAAAAACCGGTATCTGTCACTGCGCTGCCGGAGACTTCTCCCGCGTTCACGACACCTTCCAATTGAAAATAGCGATTTGCTTTATCTATCGTATTGTCTCTTGGATCAAACACAGTACGCCTCAGTGTTTTATTTCCCTCGCCATCCGTATATATGTGATAAATAATTGTTTTATCCCATTCTATTTTTCCCTTTGAATTCAATGTAAAAAACCCATTCGCATCAGTTTTTGCAATTGGAAGGCTCATGGCAGCATAAGGTTCCCCTGAGGCCGGATAAAAAACAATAGAACTAAGGCTGGAAAGCCTTAGATCATTCTTTATGGTTTCCAGCGCTTTTACAAGATCTACCCTTAAATTTGTGCGTTTGTTTTCTCCTGTCCATATCTTAGAACTAAAGAGATACACAGACATTATGGCCACTACCACCATCGCCGATATAACTCCAGCAAAAATAACTTCAATTAAGCTAAAACCTTTTGTATTTTTCATTTTTGGCCGTTAGATCACAGTAGAGACGCGATTAATCGTGTCTCTACTGCCGCGCCGTCTACCTTACGTCGGAAAAAAGAGTTTCCATAACAACCGGGGCTCCGGTAAAGGTTATCTCATTCGTCGCGGAATTTAAAATAGACCCATCCGCGTTTACTTTCGCCCTTCTTGAGGTAACCTTTACTTTTGTCAAACACGGATTATCGTCAAAGTTTGTGGTAATCTCCGTAGTGCGGACATACGCGCCGTTAGGATCCTCATTCCCGTCAATGCCCACTCTCACGGAATTTTCAGCACTTGAGGAAAGTAGATCAAAATCCAGCCTTTTTAGCAGATCAACGCGCCTCTGCGCCAAATACGAAACAGCATAAGCTCTATTCACACTTTCAGAAAATATGCTGGTCTGTGTCAAGGCGGCAATCATTGACACAACCGCTATGCCCAATAAAAGCATAGAGACCACTGCTTCAATTAAAGTAAACCCCTTTTTATTTTTCATTTATTACAACATCCTCGATATGCAGGGATTTGTCTTCCGAGAGCTCTATCTTACACCTATATTTTCTCTGAATATCTCCAAGCATTCTGGCCTGATTTGACACCAACTGGCTGTGAATATCCGGATGCATAACGGCACTTATGTGTTTTTGTTTTTTGACGCTCTTATCCAAAACTTTATCTATCCTGCGCACAGCCTCAATCGCTATAGTTTCCGCGCTTTTTATGTTACCTCTGCCCCCGCAATAGGGGCATTCCACATGAGAAGAACCTTCAAGGCTTTTTCGCATTCTCTGGCGTGTCATCTCAACTATTCCAAACTGGGAGATCGCCCGCATACTGATTTTGGCTTTATCTTTACGCGTCCCTTCCTGCAAAACGCGAAAAACACTATCTTGATGTTCACTTGTTTCCATATCAATAAAGTCTATAATTACAATACCTCCGATATCCCTCAGCATAAGCTGGCGCGGAATCTCTCTCGCGGCTTCAACATTTGTTTTATACGCGGTTTCTTCCAAATTCTTCTTTCCTGTAAATCGTCCGGTATTCACGTCTACCACAACTACACCCTCAGTCTGGTCAATCACCAGATACCCTCCACTTTTGAGGCCGATCTTTCTTTCAAAAATTTCATCAATTTTTTTATCCAAATTATATTTTTGAAATAGCGGAGTACGCGCTGTGTACAATTTAACTTGTTTCCTCAATGAAGGCATAAAAGTTTTCAAAAATTTTACAATCCTGGAGTATTCGTCCTTAGAATCAACTGTCAACGCGGCCACATCTTCGGTAAAAACATCCCGTATCATACGAAGGACAACCCCATATTCCTCATAGACAACACCCGGTGAATCTTGTTTATCGTCTCTTGCTTTTATTCTTTGCCATAAACCCAATAAATACTTCAGCTCACTTCGCAAACCATTTTCATCACTCTTCTGGGCAACCGTTCTGACTATACACCCGGCATCCTTAAGTAAATCCGACTTATTGAGCAAAATCTCTTTTATCCGTTTTCTTTCAGCCTTATCTATTATCCTGCGTGAAATCCCTATGTGTTTATCATACGGGGTAAGTACTAGATACCTTCCGGGAAGGCTTATATAAGTGGTCACCCTCGGCCCTTTAGTACCCATCGCCTCTTTAACAACTTGAACCATAATTTTATCGCCGACTTTCAGAATATCTTTTATTTTGGCGGAAACAGTTTTCCTCACATCATGGATTTCCGGTTCATCTTCATCAGAGAGCATATCTCTAAGTACAGCACTTTTGTCCACGACATCGCTTACATGAAGAAATCCGTTTTTCTCCATCCCGATATCGACAAAAGCCGCCTCAATTCCCGGCAAAACCGAAGTGACTCTGCCTTTGTAGATACTGCCAGCGTAATGCTCCAGCCCTTTTCTTTCCATAAAAAAATCCACCAATATGCCGTCATCCAGCACCGCGACCCGTTTTTCAACGGGGTTTACATTGATGAGTATTTCTTGTCCTACGCTACTTTTTTTGTCTTTCATCATTTTTCCTATTCTTTAGTGGTCATTTTTTAATCTAATCTGAAATTTTCTTTGCCTCGCTTATGTCAATCTTATAATTGTGGCAATCAGGGACAAACAATCGTCATTCTGCTTATTTAAAGCTGATTTAGCAAGGTGTTTTTCTAAAAACATATTGAGACGCGATAAATCGCGTCTCTACTTTCGCGGGTAGCGAAAAGTTAACAAGCTTTATCCTTTTTCTGCCACCTCTGTTATCCTAATTCCCTCCGGCATTTCTCGATTAACCGCGTCTCTTATTTCGTCAACAGGCTTTATTTCACTCAGCCATAAATTCGCGCTTTCGTTTTCACTCTCTCTGCCAAGTTTTAAAGCTTTTGGAATGCTTATTTTTACCCTTGGAGTAAATCCTCCTGTAATCACAAATGGAAGGCCTGACCTGCGAATGGCTCTGCGAAAAAGCGTCATAAGGTCAAGATGCGAAATATAAACCATATCTCCCTTTTTTTCAAACACCGCGTCGTATTTTATTACTTTTTCACCCGGGGCTTGCGGCATTTTTTATTTTTCCTCTTATTAGCTTCTTTCCCACATTCCTGGGAATAGGCCTTATCGTAGTACGACTGCATATTTGACGCCTGAATGGAATGGCTGGCGTCTTTCAACAGGTGAACTGTAACAAAAAACACAACTTCTGTCTTATCCACATTATCCTGCTTGTACTTAAAAAGCCCTCCCAATACAGGGATTGGGCCTAATATATCGCCCAGAATCGGAAATTTATGATCTTCTTTTGTGGTTGTTTCCTTTATCAACCCTCCTATAAAAATCGTCTCTCCGTCTTTTACCATTACCTGAGTATCAGCTTCTCTCGAATTATACGTCATAGCCACTGTATTCGCGCTTCCTGATACCGAAAGTTCTGAAAAAGAAAGAGTGCTGGATACCTGCGGCTTAAGATCAACAGTTATCTCCTGTTTGTCATTTACATGCGGCGTGACTTCAAGAATTATGCCTATTTCACGCGGATCATCTTCGAATTCCACGGTAACTACCGAGGCTGAATTCGTGGAAGTCTGCTGTTTCTGCAAAAAAACATTCTGTATAACCTTTATAACAGCCCGCTGATTATTCAAGGTAGTTATCCTCGGACTCGAGAGGATGTTCGTGTCATCCCATTCGTCAATCATCCTTAACGTGGCTGAAAAAGTAGTAAAATCCATTGTGCCGTAAGAAAATAAATTCGCGGTATTCAGCGCGGTGGTAAATGTCGTTGGATCTATCAAGTTTGTCATATCCATATAGGGAAATTCAGCCTTTCCCGTATCAGTGCTGTTTTGCGGGAAATAATTTTGCAAAAAGCGGTCATTCCCTGTATTTCCAAACGGCACAGTATGAGGCATACGGGCTCCCGAGGCGGATACAACGGCATTCCAATCTACTCCAAACTGATCATTTCTGTCTAAGGTTATTTCTATGATTTTTGCTTCAAGCATAATCTGCGGGGTTTTTACGTCAAGTTTCGATATCATTTTTTTTATTGAACTTATTCTTGTAGGAATAGCTGTAACAACTACGGCATTGGCATTTGGCAGAAAAGTGGCCTTTTCTCCAATTCCCGCGTCAAGTATCGCGGCAGTAGCTTCCATAAGCTGAGTAATATTTTTATCCATACCTCCAACGTTCTCGGATGAAGTGCTATTATCAGCATTCTGGATAATGTAGTTCAGAGCGATGACTTCTGTTATTGGCGCTTCCATATGAAGTTTGTCCTTGGGCATAATACGAATGATGTCTCCTTCCCGCGAATACGCGTAATCAAACGTCCTGGTAACAACATCCAACACAACTTCCCACGGTTTATTTCTCAGGCGCATTGTAACACTACCGGTTATTTCCTCTGTCGGTATAATATCTACTCCGCCTACTTCAGACAAATAATGGAGCACTGTTCTGATATCCACTTCTTTGAAATTTACGGTAATATTACCTCCGGAAGTTAATTCTTCCACAAGTGGTAGAGGTGGAGTCAATCCGTCTACCTGCGCGCTTGACGACTCCGGCACAGAGAGAATCATAAAACTCAAGACTATCCAAATTCCAAGTACTTTTGTTTTCATATTTCTCCTTTTTTATAGCGTATAGCGTGTAGTAGCCAGAACTTATGCGTTATTCTTCGTAAAGCTTGAAAATATGCTTCTTTTTCTGAATTATAAGGACAACAGCATTATCCTGAATTTCCTCAACAAAAACGTCTCCTCCAATAATGGCCTTTTCGTTAATTATTTCACCGTTAATAAGCGCGCCGCGCTTTCCATCCGGATTGGTCACTATCCCTTGAATATTGATATTTTCAGCTGTAATCCCACATTCTTCAATTGTCTGATCTCTCTCAAAGTCTATTCCCACAAGAGGGACAAAAGGGTCTCTTTGCCCAGCGGAATCATACCCGGATTCTGCCAACGCGACGAGGGCGCTCAAAGTAATCACAAGAAACATTACTAGCCCGGCATTGTTTTTTTCTTTCATCTTATCCTTCTGTTCATCCATCCCGTATAGAAGACGTCCCAGTGGAACGCGCCTACATTACTGACACATAAGTTTTTAAAATCATTTTTACGTCATGTTTTCGCGGGGTTTTTGGGTTGTAACGCATACGTAGCCCCGCGATCGTGATAAACCGCTTGCTAGTTTCGAGATCGCTTATAAAATACCCTAATTCATGATATCCGCTCTTCGCGGTTATCACAATCGGTATCTCACGGTAATAAGCAGAGCCTGATTCTTTTACCAAAGGCTTCAAGTCGGAAGGTGTTATGCTCAAAATCTTAACGTTAGAAGATTCCGCGACCGACGAGAGTTCTTCAAGAAATTCAGGAAGGTCTTTTTGATCAGGAATCCCTTGAGAATAAGCCTCCAGCTCTGCTTTTAATTCCTCAAGCTTTTTTGTCATAACATCCAGCCTTCTACCTCGATTATCTGCCAATTCGATATTATTTTTGAGCTCTTTCACTCGTAATAAAACTTTTGACAAGGATGAAAACTTTCCCAGCCCCATGAACACCATATAAAAAAAACCAAAAATCAGGATACATCCAAGAATAATGTATTTCCTAACCTTTGGATTTTTAAGTATTTCTTTTATTTTTTCCGGTGTTAATTCAGTCAAATTTAGCATTTTGAATGTTGATCAGTTACTTTAAATTCTGATTCCTTGCTTCTCTGTTTTTGAACACGCATCCAAGCTCAAATATCATACATTCCTCTCCGGCAAATTCACTATTTTGCATATTCTCCAGCTCTACACGTTCAAAATAATCAGAAAAGTCTTTACTCATCTCCAGGCTGGTAATGAATTTGGCCGTGATTGACGTGGCTTTTTCACTATTACCAAGCGCGTACCCTGAAATCTTAAGCACAGAAGGGAAATCTCCCATACTTTGCATCCTGCCGGCATCGTCATAATATACCAAGTCTAAGCCTGAAAGCCAAATTTTCGAGATCACAGCCTTATTCAATCCTTTCAAAAGTCTGGCCCAGCTTATGTCCGGCCGCGCGATCCTTCTTAACGACAAGGCTTTTTTCTCAAATAAATTTGTCTCCCTGACAATTGTGTTTATTTTTTCCTGCTCAGGCTGCATATCCAACCATTTGGTTTCCAGCTTCTTCAACAATTTTCTATTTTCTCCCGTGGTAAAGGACAACGCGGTATGCATAATAAGCAAAACCCCCACGCCTAAAGCGCATACTGGGATAAGCGGAATCACAGGAAGCTCTTGAAACAAATGCTTCTTTTTTTTTCTCATTTCTGGCGGAAGTAAGTTTATTTCAATCATTATTCGTCGCTTGTTGTTCGTTGCTTGTCGTTCGTTGCTCGTTGTTCTAGAGGATGAATTGATTATCCTCTCAACGCCAGGCCTATACTTACGGCAAGCTCGGAACTGACGGAATCTATATCTTCCCGTGAAATATTCTCCGCGAGCTCTATCCCTCGCGTTGGATCCCATTTTTCCATCTGGGTACCAATTTTTTCGCTTATGTACTCGACAACTCCGTCTTGATAAATCATGCCGCCCGCGCAATAATTATGGCTAATTTTCATATCATGCCGGTTTTCAAAATATCCGAAAGACAGCTGTATCTCCTCCACTAATTCGTCAAGAATAGATCTGGTAATCTGTTTTACTTTTTCACTTTCCTCTCCAGCTCTCTCAATCAACCCTCGCTTGTATTCTTCCGCTTTTACTTTTGAAACATTCAATTCTTGACAAATCGCTTCCGTAATATTTTTCGAGCCTATCGGTATTTCTCTCATAAAACACGGCAAGTCCCCCGCTGATATCAACATATCTGTCTGCGCGTAACCAAAATCGAAAAGAACATAACCCTCACGTTCCACTTTCGGCTGAGTGGTTGTAAACGCATTAAACATCGCTAACGGATTGGTGTCCATTACATTTACCACAATTCCTAACTTCTTTATTGTCGAAATGATAGGCGTTATTGTCTCACGTTTCGCGGCGGCTAAAAGCACCCGCATCTGGCCTTCTTCACCGGCATCACCGAGGATAAGTGAATCGAGAACTACTTCATTGATATTAAAGGGAATATGTTTTTCGGCCTCAAAAACCAAAGCGTTTCCAAGCTGATCCCGCGTCATTTTGGGCAGGTTTATAAACCGCACTATAACGTCAGGCCCGGATACCGCTAAATTGAGCGTCTCCGGACACAGGCCAACTTCACTGAGTGTCTGGTGGATACAAGATTCAAGGTTGAAATCCTTTGAATCAAAAGGGATTTTTTTAACATTGTACGTGGTGAGCTTGTTTTTTTCGTTTTTTTGTTTTTCTATAGAAGTTACCTTGACCGAATAACTTCCAATATCAAGCCCAACCGATTCATTCTTTCCAGACTTATAATGTGTCATTGTTTATATATTGTATGTGCCGACTATTCAGAGATTATCATACCCATTTACCATTGTCAAGTTATGACACACGTAAAAACGCAAAATTTTGACTATCCAGAGGATTGGAACAAACATCAATTTCTCCCTTTGAAAAAGGGAGATTAAGAGGGATTTAATGAGCATTTATCTATAGAGCCCCCTCCCCTTTTTCAAGGGGGGATCTCATATCATAAACACATAGAGACGCGATTAATCGCGTCTCTACATGCTTATTTTCGGATTGTCTCGTTTGATTTACGCTGGCAACACATGTAATCCACTCGAGTGGTCACATGTCGGCGCTACAGCAACATCGCCTATGGTATAGGCCCCCTTACCGGGACATGTCGGTGTTGATTTAATGTACGTAGGTACAAGATCCGTCATCACGGGTACTCCTGAAGTCACACCATTATCCAACGCCCACAACGTTTTAGCTCCGTCTAACTGCTTTAGATTTGCTATACAGGCATTTGTCTGCGCTGTCTGTTGTGCCTGTATAAAGTTCGGAATAGCTATGGCGGCTAATAAGCCTATGATTGCGACTACGATCATTATTTCAACGAGAGTAAATCCGCGTTTGCTTAACTGTCTAAATATCTTCATTTTTCTCACCTCCTTTAATGAGACTATCACTTCACGAACAACAGCAAAGTGAAGTTATTTAGTTGAATTATCCCCCCCCCTTTTTTTTTGCTTCACAAAAGCAAAACAAAACGAAACAGCGGGGTGAGAACCTCCGCTACTTATAGTATACCTGCAAAATTGCTGTTTTGCAAATAAGCAACTTTAAATGACGATTTGTGGGGATTTTTACTATATCTAATCGGCAAAGGCATGCCTTTGCCCTACTTTAATGAGCCCCCGACGATTTGGGGATTACTGGACTATTACCGCAACTGTCAAAATTGAACTAACGTTGATATCTTGAATATGGGCAGAAACATACTAATCACTATGCCCCCTATCACTATACCGAGAAACGCGATTATCAGCGGTTCTATCAGGCTGGCTAACCCGTCAACCACGATATCCACCTGCTCATCCGAAAAATCAGCTATTTTAGAAAGCATTTTTTCAAGTTCTCCTGTCTTTTCACCCACGGCAATCATACGCGTGACAAGAGGCGGAAAAACTCCGCTCCTTTCCATTGGACCGGTTATGCTCTCGCCTTCCCTCACACTGTCCTTAACACTATTAATAGCCTTTTCCACTACTAAATTCCCTGAAGTCTTAGCGACAATCTCAAGCGCGGAGAGTATTGGAACCCCGCTTTTTACCAGCGTGCTTAACGTGCGCGTGAATTTACTCACAGCGACTTTTTTGAACAAAGGGCCAAACACGGGAAGTTTCAGTTTAAACCCGTCCAGGACAATACTGCCATTTGGAGTGCTCACATACGCTTTCAATCCAAAAATTGCGCCTATAATAAGCACCGTAATAGGCCAAAAATAACTAACCGCGAAATCACTCACATTTATCAACACTTGAGTGGGTACCGGAAGCGCGGCGTGAAAACTGGAGAACATGTCTTTAAACACAGGAATTACTTTTAGAATCATTAGAACAGTAATCGAAAAAGCCATCGTTATCACAAGAGAAGGATAGATCATAGCCGCTTTCATTTTTTTCTGAAGCGTATTGGTCTTTTCCATGTAAGATGATATCCTCTCCAACACATCGTCAAGCATACCGCTGGATTCGCCCGCCTTTATCATATTCACGAAATACGCGGAAAACGTGACGGAATATTTACTAATAGCTTCAGAAAGGCTCGCACCGGTATTGACGGAATTTCGAATATCTCTTAAAACTTCCTTAAACCATTCATTGGTAACTTGATCAATGAGCGTATCAAGAGACTCGACGATCGTAATACCCGCAGCTGTCATAGTAGACATCTGTCTGGTGAAAAGAACCATCTCGTCCATCGATACTTTTCGTTTGTTAAAAATTTTAAATGAAGAGAAAACCGGCTGGCGCGCGGCTTTTTCTTCAAGTTTAAGTATAAACAATTCTTTTTCCCGGAGTACCATAAGCGCGTGAGGCTTGTCCTGAGCCTCGACATCCCCTTTTACAGTGTGCCCCGCTTTATCCTTTGCGATGTATTTATATGTGAGCATCATGAAAATGTAAAATTTAAAATGAAAAATTTTACGTTATTCTATACACCTCCTCCAAAGTTGTTAATCCATTTATAAATTTTATCATGGCATTGTCCCTTAACGTCCTGACCTTCTTTGATTTTAGGTATTCCCGAATTTTCGCTTCAGAAGCCCTTTCGCTTATCAACGTCCTTATATTATTGTCCACAAGCAAAGTCTCCAATGTGGCTATACGGCCTAAATACCCGGTTCCGTTACATTTTGGGCATCCATTACCCTTGTAAAATTTTTCATTCTTTAGGGTGTTTGAATACTTCAGTTCAATTTCTT
The DNA here is from genome assembly GCA_043822245.1 of Candidatus Omnitrophota bacterium. GTDB lineage: Bacteria > Omnitrophota > Gorgyraeia > Tantalellales > Tantalellaceae > JBDRBY01. The sequence goes on along the minus strand of JBDRBY010000076.1, from coordinate 8,582 downwards.
TAATCACATCTTCCGGAATATCAGCCTCAACTTTACAACACGGACATATCTTACGCATAAGGCGCTGGGCACAAGACATTATCAAACTTGAAGCTATCAGGAATGGTTCTATCCCCATATTTTCCAGTCTCGTAATGGCTCCAACCGAGTCATTCGTGTGCAAAGTGCTGAGCACGAGCTGTCCGGTAAGTGAAGCCTTAACCGCGATATCCGCTGTGTTATAATCGCGTATCTCGCCGACCATTATTACATCAGGACTCTGCCTGAGCACTGCTCTTAACCCATCCGCGAAATCTAACCCTATTTGCGGCTTCACAGCTATCTGCGTTATCCCCTCAACTTGATATTCTACCGGATCCTCAACCGTGATAATGTTTTTATCGGGTCCGTTCATTTTATTTAGTACTGAGTAAAGAGTCGTGGACTTACCACTACCGGTAGGCCCTGTTACTAAAATTATGCCAAAGGGTTTGGCCAAGGCTTCTTCAAAATCAGCCAATGGTTCAGGCAAAAAGCCAAGAGCTTCTAATCCTAACGAAAGACTGCTCTTATCTAAAGCTCTCATCACAATCTTGTTTCCAAAGCTTATAGGCAACGAAGACACGCGAAAATCTATTTCCTTGTTTTCTATCTTAACACCAAACCTGCCGTCCTGCGGCACTCTTGTCTCTGTAATATCTAAATTTGACATAATTTTGAGGCAAGCCACTATGGCGTTTTGGTTTTTTTTTGGCAAATCGAAAACCTCATGCAATTCGCCATCCACCCTGTATCTAATCCGCACCGACTTCTCCTGCGGTTCTATGTGTATATCACTCGCTCTTTTTTTTACCGCTTCACATATAATTAAATCCACCATTTTAACGATTGGAGCCGCATCACTTTCCTTCTCTTTAGACATATCCATTTTTTCAAGAATTTTAGCTTTGTCTAAAATTTCAATATCAGCTTCATCCGCTTGTATAATCTCGATAAGATCGTTCTCATCCCTCTTGTAATAATTTTGGACTACACGCTCAATTTCACCGCGAACGGCTAAAATAAGCTTAACGTCACAACCCGTAATAGCTTTTATGTCGTCTATCGCTAAAATATCCATCGGGTCGGAAATAACAACAGTTAAATCGTTGCCGATTTTTGCCAAAGGCACTATGAGATGGCGGCGAATCAACTTTTCAGGGATAAGGCTCATCACTTTATCGTCCAAAACTATCTTAGACAAGTCAATTGGCGGGATACCTAATTCTATACTTAAAACCGCCATAAGATCTCTCTCAGAAATCGCGCCTCTAGAAACAAGCGTTTTAATAAAGTTTTCTTCACCGCTGTGCCGGGACGTTTCCACTATCTCCGTCAGGTCTTTTTTGCTGATCAGCCCGCTTTCGCAAAGAGCCTTAAAAATCCTGTCTTTTAATGACTTTTCCATACTATTATTTTTCCTGGCTGGACGATTCCACGGTTACCGTTAATACGTCTTCAAGAGAAACGATTCCCTCAACAACATTTTTTATGGCATTCTCTCTTAAAGTGGACATGCCTTCCGCTCTCGCTGTCCGCTCTATCTCAAATTCTTGCGCGCCTTTAAAGATAAGCTCCTTAACCGCCGAGGTTATCCCTAAACATTCAACAATTCCAACCCGGCCTTTATATCCGCTTTTCTTGCATTTTTTACACCCCCCAGCCTTATATATTTGAGAAATTTCACCTTTTTTATTGAAAAGTCCGTATTTTTCAGCGGATTTTTCGGAAGGAATATATGCTTCTTTGCACTCCGGGCACAATTTTCTTAAAAGCCTCTGAGCAACTATAAGCTCGACTGATGCTGATATTAGAAATGGTTCTACACCCATGTTTATCATTCTGACGATGGACGCGCTCGCGGTATTTGTGTGCAAAGTGCTTAGAACAAGGTGCCCCGTTAACGCTGACTTGATTGCCACATCCAAAGTTTCGAAGTCTCGTATCTCGCCAACCATGATCACATCCGGATCCTGACGTAAAATGGATCGGAGAGCCGCGGCAAAGGTTAATCCGATTTCCTCGTTTATCGTAACCTGGTTTATCCCTTTTAATTCATATTCGACCGGATCTTCAACAGTAACTATATTTTTGGAAGGAGTATCGATATGTTTCAAAACAGAATAAAGAGTTGTAGTTTTACCGCACCCCGTAGGCCCGCACACCAGTATCATGCCATGAGGTTTTTGACTGGCTAAACAGATTTTCTGTTTGTCAGGTTCCCTAAATCCAAGCGAATTAATATCTATCATGGCCTGATTTTTATCCAAGATCCTCAGAGCCGCTTTTTCTCCGAAACTGGACGGTACGATAGAAATACGAAAATCTATTTGTCTCGCTTCTATCTTTATTTTAAACCGCCCGTCCTGCGGCAGGCGCCTTTCAGCGATATCAAGGTTCGACATAACCTTAAACCGGGATATCAATGACGGGTGAAATTTTTTGGGAGGCTCGTACCGTTCGGACAGAATACCGTCAATACGATACCTCACACGGGAACGGCCTTCCATGGGCTCTATCAGAATATCACTCGCTCTTTCTTTAACAGCGGTACTTATTATCAAATTCGCGAGTTTTACGATAGGTGTTTCTTCCGTGATTTTCAGAAGCTCTTCTGATGAAGAAAACGAATCAGGTTTTTCTTTTTCAGTGACAAGCTCCATTTCTAAATCTTTGATGTCGCTTATGAGAGAAAGAATTTCATCATCCGCCTTTGTTTCATAAAATCTATCGATTGCCTCTCTTATGTCTTCCTCAGACGCGATAACCGGGCTTATATCCAGCTGCGTTATCAGCTTTAAATCATCCAACGTGAGTATGTTTAGAGGATCAGCCATTGCTACCGTGAGCTGTTTTTCCACGCGGGAAATAGGTATCATCTGATAAGCTGACGCTATTTTTTTGGGGATAAGGCCTAAAACTTCTTTGTCTATTTTTAAACGGGAAAGTGTTATCGGAGGGAAACCGAATTCTTCGCTAAGAGTTGTTAACAAATCATCCCTGGAAACAGCTTTCATGTTGACAAGAATATCGCTTAGATTGCCGCCTTTTTCAGCGCATATCTTTCTAGCTTTTTTAAGATCTCTCGCTGAAACTAATTTTTTTTTCACAAGTAGATCACAAATTTTTTTTATCGAAGCTATGCCCATGATTAGTTTGTTGGCCGTTGGCCGTTAGTTCGTTGGCCGTTGGGCCGTTAATAGTCGTCTGTCAACAAACTAACGATCAACGGTCAACGAACTAACGATCACCGAACACCATAAAGCTTATCCAACGCCATGTGAATAGACGTAAGCGTGCTGATAAAAACCTGCACCTTTTTTTTGGTTATCATTTCAATGTCCTCAATCGCTTTATCATTGAGGGGATTTGACATTACAACAGTCAGAATGTTGCCTATGATATCAAGAGGAATAATACGGTACTGGCGAGCAACATTTTCAGGTATTACTTTTTCCATATCTTTTTTGAAATCATAATTATCCAAAGGCAGATACGGAAATCCGTATTGGGTAGTAAGAGCGCGGACTATATCATGTTCAGTCACGTATCCCAGTTTGACCAGAATTTCCCCTAAAAGACCGCCCTCGCGCCTTTGAAAATCAATAGCGCGGCTAAGCTCGTCTTCAGAAAGAGCGCCGCTTTGAATTAAAATCTCTCCAAGTTTTTTGCCCATATGTCTTCCGGGCATGTTTCGTCTCCTTTTGGTTCAAAGTTCGTAATTCTTTATGAATCAATCATTTTCTTCAATTCTTCAACTTCGACTGAACGGGAAATCGCGTCCTCATAGCTTACAACACCTGCCTTATAAAGTTCCACCAACGCCTGATTCATTGTTCTCATCCCCAATTTTTGTGAAGTTTGAATAGTTGAATATATTTGGTGCGCTTTAGAATCCCTTATCATGCTTTTAACCGCCGGATTAGCTATTAAAATCTCTGCGGCTAAAACCATTCCCACCATGTTTTTCTTGGGAATCAACTGCTGTGATATAATTCCAAGCAGCACAAAAGAAAGCTGTGTCCGTATCTGGTTCTGCTGATGCGCCGGAAAAACATCTATAATCCTGTTTATTGACTGTATGCTGTCAGAAGTATGCAGTGTCCCCAGCACAAGATGGCCTGTATCCGCTATTATGAGCGCCTCCTGAATTGTATCCAAATCTCTCAGCTCACCTATTAGGATGACATCCGGATCTTGGCGCAAGACATATTTTAAAGCGCTACTGAAAGAATAGGTATCGTCCAATAATTGACGCTGATCAACGATGGACTTTTTGTTTTTATGCATAAACTCTATAGGGTCTTCCACCGTTACTATATGACATTCACGCAGGCTATTAATTTCATCTACCATAGCAGCCAGAGTTGTAGATTTTCCGCTTCCGGTGGCTCCGGTAACCAGCACTAAACCCCTCTGACGTTTACAAAAATCACGTACTATCTGCTGTGGCAATCCGCATTCTTCTAAACTCATAATCCGCAGGGGTACCAACCTTACCGCGCAGCCAATTTGCCCTCTCTGCATAAACACATTACATCTGTATCTAGCCACATCTTTTATGGAAAATGAGAAATCAAGTTCTTTTTGTTCTGTGAATTTTTCTATTTGTTTATCCGTCATAAGGCTGTAAACAACTTCTTTCACTTCCTCCGGCGAGAATGTTTTCTCATCTACCTCCACCAGTAAATTATCAATACGATAATGCATGGGCGAATCAGCCCCAATATGTAAATCTGAAGCTCTTTTGTCAGGCATATCTTTCAGTATCTTCTTAATGTCATCTTTCATAAGCTCCCCTATTGTAGTTATTTGATATTGTCAAAAGTTTCTTAGTGTTCTACAACTCCACACCCTAAATAAATTCAAAACATTAAATATTAAACCCAAAACACTAACAAACACAAAATACCTTGATGACTATTCACCATCAACCATTCACCAACTTATTCTCCCGCGACACAATTTTTGCCCTCGCGTTTAACTTTTTCCACGTACTGCCGGGCTTTGGAAACAAGCTCCTTGGCATTTGAACCGTCAATAGGATTTTCACTGACTCCCACACTTACGGTTATTTTATCGGTAGAAACTGATGAAATTTTCATGTTTTCGATTTTTTTACGCACATCTTTAGCTATTTCAAGAGCTTCTCGCTTATTGAGCTCAGGCAAAAGTATTCCAAATTCATCTTGCTCGGTCCTGGCGACTTTCCCAACCGGCGGCATCATCCCGCCTAAAAGCTTCCCTACTTGTTTGAGTACTTGTTTTGCTTTATCTTCTCCGTAATAGTTTGAATACTTTTGAAAATCATCTATGTTGACAACTATCAAAGAACACGGCCTTTGATAATATATCGCCCTACTTATTTCATCCTCTAGCCGGCCTTCAAGATAGCCGAACGTGTAAAGGCCCGTCAGGCCGTCAACCACCTCAAGCGTTTTTACTTTTTTAAAAACAAGTGAACTTTGATACGCGAGTACTATCTCGTTCGCGAAAGCTCTCAAGACTTCAGCATCCTCTTCCGTAAACTCGACCTCTTTGCCAAAATTGCCAAACATAACAATCCCGACAATATCAGCGTCTATTTTTAATGGAAAAAGAATGGCGTTCATCCCCTGCAGTTTCTTTTTTACTTCTTTTTGCCATGGTTTTTTGGACAAACTCGCGTCAATAGTAATAAACTCATCTTTTTGAAAAAAACTTTCAATAAAAAAAAGCTCTCCAATTATATTGCTCGTGATAACATCCCTTCCTGAGTTATTAAAAACTGCTTCAAGCGCGTATCCTCCCACTTTTTCCTTTATAAATATAGCGCAAAATCCGCCGTATAATTCACTAGCCATTTTCTCTGTCGCGAAGTTAGTAACCTCTCTAAAGGCCGCTCCTGAACTAATAAGGTCGCCCAGCCTCATGAGGTTTGTAAGAGTAAGCACTTTACGGTGTATTTTTATGTTCAAAGATGAAGTCTTTTTGCTATAATCCTGCAATTCCCCAATGTATCCTTTCATTTTTTCCGTCATTGTGTTAACAGCTTTCGCGATATCCCCCAATTCATTATCTTCTCTTATTTTAATTTTCGAGTCATAATGCCCGCTCGCTATAATTTTGGTTTCCAGAGCAAGATCAATAACAGGTATGATTATTTTTTTCGATAAAACATACCCCGCCCAGGCTATCCATAAAGCAAACATAACGATAGAGACCACTTGAAAAGTGTTTTCCGTATTGTTAATAAGGTAGGTGCTGACAAAATACGTCATAACCAAAAGCGGGATAACCGACATCAGCGCGAACGCTACCAGCATTTTGTATTTCAACCCGCGCCGTTCTACTGATAAGTTTTTAAGAAAGCTCATGGTACACCCCCAAGTGTAAAAATATAGAGACACCCCAACTTAGTCCTCTTAGCCTATTGAAGGATGGAACGTCTCTACAAAAAAAATTCATCCATACAATATTACATTAGTATTACACTAAAGTCAAAAACCACTGGCTTTCAATCCTTCTTTTAAAAATTCATCCCTAACATCTGTCTTTATATGAGACCATGGCAGAGTATCTCTAAGATCATACCTCTTACACGCGCACTCCTCCATATCTAATCCATTTTCTTTAAACGCGTTCTGCCAAATATCCATACGAAAAAAATCATTCCAGCTATCCATTGTAGCGCCATTTTTCCAGGCGCTATAAATCACCCTGCTTATCTCGCGGTCGCCCCGAGCAAGAGCGCCTTCCAACATTGACTGCGCTAAATCATGAAACTCTATGTTAATCTTTCTTGATGATTTAGAGGTCAATGCCTCTTTTATTTTTAAAAGTTCCTCTTTTTTCTTCATCCCCAGCCATTGAAACGGGGTCTGCGGTTTCGGCACAAAAGGATTCACGCTAATTTTTATTTCAGCGGCTCCATTAGAAACGGTACGTTTAAGAGATGAGAGTTCCAAAGCCAGTTCCGCTATCCCCTCTGCCTGAGGTTCAACTTCACCCGGGAACCCTGCCATGAAATATAATTTCAATTTATTCCACCCGTGCTTGAAAGCGATCAAGGCTGATTTGCAAAGAACGGTAAAATCCAAATCTTTATCAATAGCTTTTCTAATTTCCCGTGAGGCGGATTCCGGCGCGAAAGTTAATCCTGTTTTGCGAACCGAAGAAATAATTTCAGGCAATTCATAAAAAGATTCATCTATCCTTAACGAAGGTACTGATATCCCTACTCCTTTAGAGCGGAAGGCCGCGTTAAGTCTATTCATCAATTCAGGCAAACGCGGATAATCCACACTAGAGAGTGACAAAAGCGAAATTCTTTCATACCCCGTATATTTGTACGTATCTTGACATAATTCCACGATTTTTTCGAGTCCCCTGATCCTTACAGGCCGGTTAACAGCACTCGCCTGGCAGAACCGGCATTTGTTCGGACACCCGCGCATAATTTCGACCGTAATCCTGTCATGAACAATCTTTATCAAAGGAACTATCTGTTTTACCGGATAATAAGCATTTTCAAAATCTTTAACCGTGTTCTTCTTTACTATCACCGGAATATCTTTATCCATGGGTTTCAGGGCCAAAAATTTTCTTCCAGAGTAGGCCGGTACATAAAAAGACGGCACATATACTCCATCAAGAAAAGAAAGCTCTCTTAAAATATTTTTCCTATTCCGGGTTGTTTTTTTAAGGCTTTTGTATCTTTGCACAAACTTGACAAGAGCCTCTTCCGCGTCTCCGATAATAAAAACATCAATGAACGCGCTCATAGGCTCGGGGTTATAACAACACGCGCCTCCCGCTATGATTAAAGGTTCTTCATCTTTACGATCTTCAGAGAGAACCGTTATCCCTGCCAAGTGAAGCATACTCAAAACATTTGTGTATGTTAGTTCATATGAAAGAGAAAAACCTACTATATCAAATTTATTTATGTCCCTCTTTGTTTCTAAGCTAAAAAGTTTTCTCCCGCAATTTACAAGTTCTCTCGTCATATCTTCCGCCGGCATAAAAACTCTTTCACAAGCAATATCTTCATACTCATTGAGTAAATGGTATAGTATAATCAACCCTAGATAGCTCATTCCAACTTCATAGGTATCAGGATATGCCATCGCGACAGAAACCATATTTGGAGAAAACCGTTTGGAAACACTATTAGTCTCCCCCCCAATATACCGCCCCGGCTTCTGCACTTTATCAAGTAGTTGTTTTAGTGATGTCATTTTTTTGTGTTTTGTTTGGTGTGTTTTTGTTGATTGTGATTAAAATTATATCGGACAGGCCTTAGGCCTGTCCCTACAGGCCTGTCTCCACAGGTGCCCTGTTTTTTCTAACAATTTATTTTAATCGCGTAGGGACAGCCCTGTCTCTACAGGTGACCTGTTTTTTCTAACAATTTATTTTAATCGCGTAGGGACAGCCCTGTCTCCACAGGTGCCCTGTTTTTTCTAACAATTTATTTTAATCGCGTAGGGACAGCCCTGTCTCCACAGGTGCCCTGTTTTTTCTAACAATTTATTTTAATCGCGTAGGGACAGCCCTGTCTCCACAGGTGCCCTGTTTTTTCT
>JBDRBY010000075.1:0-25019 GCA_043822245.1 Candidatus Omnitrophota bacterium | reverse complement strand
AACTGCGAAAAATAAAGTTGTCAAATACGAATTTTAAAGGTTACGATCACATTGTAGATTCTTGTTGCGAAGCGTGAAATTGTTTTTGCGACGAAGAAGGTGTTATAGAAAACTTATGCACACGCGATTGGGCTAAATTTTAATACAATTAATTAACGTAATTGGTATTATTTCATGTAAGAAGTAGAGACGCGATGAATCGCGTCTCTACGGGGGATGGGGTTAAATATCCCTCCGCTCACTTCATTCGGTCGGGATGACAGGGGGCAGGCGTACCTTTGCCCTACAGGGTGTTGGCGGCGTTATTATTTCATGTAAGAAGTAGAGACGCGATTTATCGCGTCTTTACTGTTGCCGGGAGGAACTGCGTATCATGGGGGCGGAGGATACTTTGGGGAGGCCTATTTGGAGGGCTTTTTTTTGGAAAAGGGTGAATTCTCGCGGGGTGTAGTATTTTTTAACCGGCCAATGTTTTTTGGACGGGCTGAGGTATTGGCATATGTGAACAATGTCTACTCCGGAATCTTTTAGGTCGTTTAGGGTAGAGTAAATTTCTTCTCGCGTTTCTCCCACTCCCACAATAATAGAAGATTTTGTTTGAATTTTCGCGCCTTGATTCTTTAATTTATTTAGAAACTTAAGCACTTCAAGCGAACGCGCGTAATCCGCTTTAGGCCTTATGGTTGGATATAGCGATTCCGGCATTTCAATATTATGGCCGATAATCTCAGCTCCGGAAAAAGCTATGTCTTTTATTAATTCAGGGTTCGCGTTAAAGTCAGGGATTAGAAGTTCTATTGTCACGGCAAAGGCGTGCCTTTGCCCTACGGTTCTTATTTCTTTAACTGTGTTTACAAAATGGCCGGCGCCGCCGTCAGGCAAATCATCGCGGGTCACGGAAGTTATTACGATATATTTTGTTCCTAATTTTTTTACGGCTTTTGCGATTTCACGCGGTTCGGAAACTCCGGGCTCTTCCGGCTTTCCTTTGGAAACGTCACAAAATAAACAACCTCTCGTACAGGTTTTACCCAGAAGGATAAATGTAACATGCTTATTTTCCCAGCATTCGCCTCTATTTGGACAAGAGGCTTCAACACATACTGTTTTTAAGTTTGATTCACGTAAGATTTCCTGAACTTTTTTGAAATTTTCGTGCCAGGAAATCCTGCCGCGTATCCAGGGGGGGAGTTTCTGAGGGTTTTTCATTGTAAAAGTTGCATTAGGACAAGCCTTAGGCTTGTCCCTACAACAGAATTTTATTGTTTCTATTCGGCCAATTTTCTTTCTGAAAGGTATTTGTATAGAGCATAGTGGTTTTGGACTTCTTTTTGAGCTTTATCCAAGAGCATCTTAGCCCTTTCGGGATTCATCTTTTTAAGAACGTTATAACGGTTCTCATTGTAAATATATTCTTCCAACTTAATCGTAGGTTCTTTGCTGTCCAGCGTCATTGGGTTTTTTCCCTGAGCGCTCAACCCGGGGTTATAACGAAATAGCGGCCACTGCCCGGAGGATACTATTTTTTTCTGTTCATCATTGCCTTTGATCAGGTTATAACCATGCGCTATACAATGCGAGTACGCTATGATTATTGACGGCCCGTTATACGCTTCAGCTTCGATAAAGGCTTTAACTGTCTGCATGGGATCCGCTCCCATGGCTACCTTTGCCACGTATACATAGCCGTAGCTTATTGCCATCAATCCCAGATCTTTTTTGCCGATAGGTTTACCGCTTGAGGCAAATTTTGCCACAGCACCCATTGGTGTTGATTTGGATGCCTGTCCGCCGGTATTTGAATAAACCTCCGTATCTAAAACCAAAAAATTCACATTTCTTCCCGCGGCCAGCACATGGTCAAGCCCGCCATAGCCGATATCGTAGGCCCACCCATCTCCGCCAAGGCCCCAAACGGATCTCTTTATAAAGTAGTCGCACACTGATAACAATTCCCGGCAAACAGGGCAGTCTCCATTCTCGAGAATTTCTTTGAGCTTGTCCACGCGTTCTCGCTGCCCATCTATACCCGCATCGGTTGACTGGTCTTGAGATTTAATCTCTTCCAGGAGTTTCTTTACATCCCTCTTACATTTGTCACTTAGTAAAATCCTCTCCGCGAGTTCAGCGGCATATTCGGTATATTTGTCCGCTGTAAGGCGCATCCCAAAAGCGAATTCCGCCGCGTCTTCAAACAAAGAATTGTTCCATGCCGGCCCACGACCGTCAGTCCGCTTGCAATACGGCGTTGTAGGCAGATTGCCTCCATAAATGGATGAACATCCCGTCGCGTTCGCGATGAGAGCCCTGTCGCCAAAAAGCTGTGTCAACAGTTTCACGTAAGGCGTTTCTCCGCATCCGGCGCAAGCGCCGGAATACTCAAAAAGCGGCCTTTTATACTGCAGGCCTTTCATATGAGGAGGGCAAAGGCTGGAATCAGTGTCGGGAAGATTGAGAAAAAACTTATAATTTTCCCTTTCTATATCCCTCAACGGTTCCTGTGGCTCCATTTTAATAGCTTCTTTCGCCTTCATCGGGCAATACTCCACGCATACCCCGCATCCGGTACAGTCCTCAGGCGCTGTCTGGAGAGTGTAAACATAACCTTCAAAACCTTTAGGCGGTTTCGGCTGAGTATGTTTAAACGTTTCAGGAGCGCCCTTTAAAAATTCTTCTTTGTAAAGTTTTGCCCTTATGGCCGCGTGAGGGCAAAGCATTGAACACTTGCCGCATTGTATGCAGACTTCAGGATTCCATACCGGAATATTAATCGCAATATTACGTTTCTCATATTGCGTGGTAGCCGTCGGCCATGTTCCATCCGCCGGCATTTCAGAAACCTTTACGGTTTCGCCTTCTCCTTTTAAAAGTTTCGCGGTAGTTTCTTTTACAAAGTCAGGGGCGTCGTTCGGGACGACGGGTTTTTCTTTTTGTAGAGACGCGATAAATCGCGTCTCTACTTGTGGAGATGTGATAAATCGCGGGGATACTTGAGGAGATGTGATAAATCGCGTCTCTACGGGGACATTTACTTGTTCTATTTTTTCACGCGCCATGTCTACCGCGCGGTTGTTCATTTCTACTATCCGTTCCCCTTTTGATCCATAGGTTTTCTTTATTGCCGCTTTTATGGCGTCAGTCGCGATTTTTTCGTCCAAAATCCCGGATATCTTAAAAAACGCCATCTGCATAATAACATTTATCCGACTGCCAAGCCCGATATCTTCCGCTATTTTTATCGCGTCAATAACATAAAATTTTAGTTTTTTACTCGCGATTTGTTTTTGTACCTTCGCTGGAAGATAATCCCACACTTTGGCTTTGTCCTGCGCGGAAGTTAAAAGAAAAATCCCGCCATCCGTAAGATTTTTCAGCATATCGTACTTCTCTAAAAATGAAAAATTATGACAGGCCAAAAAATTAGCTTTTGTGATAAGGTAAGGGCTGCGTATTACTTTTTTGCCGAAACGCAGATGCGAAATTGTTACCGCGCCCGCTTTTTTGGAATCATAAACAAAGTATCCCTGGGAGTTATTTTCAGTCTTTTCACCGATAATCTTTATGGAATTTTTATTCGCGCCAACAGTGCCGTCAGACCCAAGCCCGTAAAACATAGCGCGGTATGTATCATCACTTTCTGTGCTGAAAGAGGGGTCATATTCCAGACTTGTTTTTGTCACGTCATCGTTTATTCCAACAGTAAAATGGTTTTTAGGCCTTTCCTTTTTAAGATTATCAAAAACAGCTTTAATCATAGCCGGTGTAAATTCCGCGGACCCAAGGCCGTATCTGCCGCCCACTATGCGCGGATACGCTTTTAAAAAAGTTATTTCCTCCTCCATAGCTTCTCCGACGGCCGTGCGTACGTCTTCATATAACGGTTCCCCAAGACTGCCGGGTTCTTTTGTCCTGTCTAAAACAGCTATAGCTTTTACGGAAGCGGGCAAAGCGCTTATAAACGCTTTGATGTCAAAAGGCCGAAAAAGCCTGACTTTTAAAACTCCAAGTTTTTCTCCTTTCGCGTTTAAATATTCAACAGTTTCATGCGCGGCATCAGCGCCGGATCCCATTATCACTATGACCTTTTCTGCGTTTGGATCTCCCACATAATCAAAGAGTTTATACGCTCGTCCCGTAAGCTTGAAAAACTTATCCATGGCTTTTTGCACTATAGCCGGGCACGCTTCATAATATTTGTTGACTGTTTCTCTGCCCTGGAAATAAACATCCGGGTTCTGCGAAGTTCCACGCAGGACAGGATGTTCAGGGTTCATTCCCCGATTACGATGCGCGTGGATAAGTTTCTCATCCAGCATAGAACGCATATCATCAAAACTTAATTCACACACCTTTTGAATTTCATGAGAAACGCGGAATCCTTCAAAAAAATGGAGAAAAGGCACCCTTGCTTCAAGTGTCGCGGCCTGCGCGATAAGGGCGAAGTCCATCGCTTCCTGCACGCTTCCCGACGCTAAAAACGCCCAGCCGGTGCTTCTGGCGGCCATAACATCTGAATGGTCTCCGAAGATAGAAAGCGCCTGGCAGGCAAGAGAACGCGCCGCGATATGAAAAACTGTCGGGGTGAGTTCACCCGCGATTTTATACATATTGGGGATCATAAGCAGAAGCCCCTGCGAAGCTGTAAAGGTAGTAGTTATAGCACCTGTTGTGAGAGCGCCGTGGACCGCGCCGGATGCTCCGCCTTCAGACTGAAGTTCAACAACCGTGGGAACAGTGCCCCATATATTTTTCTCGCCCCTGGCTGATTTTTCATCAGAGATCTCTCCCATGTTAGAGGATGGAGTGATAGGATATATAGCGATTATTTCGTTTGTCGCGTGCGCTACACGCGCGACCGCGCTGTTACCGTCATGTGACACCATGCTGCATTTCATCGAAACCCTCCTGATTCAACCCATTTAAACAAAAAAAGACCCACCCGCATTAAAGTTACGGTATTTTAACACGAAATGGTTCCCTTGTTAAGTGTTTTCTTGTGTTTTTGTTAATTGAACGGGCATTCCCGTTCCCTACAGGATTGTGGGTAATGGTACGAAAAAGGGCGGGGAAACCCCGCCCCTAACTCTTATCCGGCCTTTTCCATTTCGTCACTGATTACCAGGTAAAAACACATAAAAGCACCCATCATGACTATCGGGATATAAGACTGGACTAATGCGTTTACAACCGCTATTAAAATCTGGCTGACGTTCGGGCCGAGCGGCACTGAGATAAGGCCTACAATAAACCCGATAACTAAAGAAATTATTAAACTCGCAACCAGCATAGCCATAAAAAGGCCTAAAGTTCTCCAGAAATTGGCTTTTGCCGTTTTAACACCTTTTTTGAAGGCTTCTAAGACTCCTTTATCTTCCGTCGCGATAACATAAATCGGATATATCAGCAGGGTTATAATTGCCAATGCCGCAATGGTAACAATAGCCGCTACGAGGCTTCTTGTCACAATACTATCCCCCAAAAGCAGAATACCGGCGGAAATTAAACCGAGAATCGACACAATCCCTACAGCGACAAGAACATACAAAAGTAGAAGCCCTAATATTCTGGTATAAAATTTTTTGCCGTATACCACAAATTGGGCCATGCTACCAACGGTTGTTTTAAGCTGATCTTTCACCAGGCCAAGAGCCCCTCCTTGCAGAAAGATGAAAACAAGGAAAAATAATACGCTCGCAACAATAGAAATCGCCATAATCCCGGGATTGCCACTTCTGGCCGGATTTGCCAAAGGCAGGGTAATCAGCCCGATAGCCGCGTTAAAAATAAAAAACACCGCAACCACATTCATAAGTTTTGAGGCAGAGACAAAACCTCTTTTTACAGCTTCTAAAATAGTCATAAACCCTCCTCTTTAAGATTCTTCCCCCTCGCTTCGCTCAGGAGCGGAATAACAACATACTACATACTACATAGATTATAACGATTATTGCCCTACTGTCAAGCCCCCTATGCTGAACGCCTTTCCTCAAAGGCTCTTTGGAGCGTGGCAGAATCAGCATATTCAAGAACCGCGCCTACTGGCACACCCCTCGCCAAACGGGTAACAGTAATACCAAAAGGCTTAAGAATTTCAAAAAGATATAACGCGGTAGTTTCACCTTCAGTCGTAAAATTTGTGGCAATTATAATCTCTTTTATGCCGGTGTCACATTTTATCCTCGCTATCAAATCTTTAATCTTCAAGTCATCCGGGCCAACTCCATCAATAGGAGAAAGTTCACCCAAAAGTACGTGGTATAAACCGTTATAGGCTCCGCTTTTTTCCATAACAAAAACACCACAAGGCTCCCCTACCGCGCATATTTTCGAGTGATCCCTTCGCTCGTCAGAACATACCGAACAAATTTCTTTTTCGCTAAGATTATTGCAGTTTTCACAAAACCTTACTTTCTCTTTTACTTCATGAATATACCGCAACAGCGTGTCGACATCTTTGGCCGGCGTTCTGAGAATGTATGACGTCAATCTTTGAGCCGACCGAATCCCTATCCCCGGCATCTTACTGAACTCCTCTATCAATCTTGTCATTGACGCGGGATACCCTTGTATCATATTCTGTCCTCCTCGACATCACGCACAACGTGGCCGCCAAAGATATCCATCGCTTTTTCTATAATCGGTTTCATTTTTTCTTTTTCTTCGTTCTTAGTATTGGCAAAGGCATGCCTTTGCCCTACGTTAGATTCATCCGATTTATTCAAAAATTCTATAACCGTAAGTTCCAATTTAGGAAAACTTCCGGTTATTTTATTTACCGCTTCCTGAATAATACTTTTGTTAGTCTCGGCCTCAAGGGCTTCTTTGTTGAAACTGTGTTCTTTCCCAAACCCGATGATTACCCTATCACACGTAATCTCTACGGGTACGGCTGGGTTTAAAAAAGTAAACACCGACATCTTTTTATTTTTGATATATGTCAAAATAGCCTTCCACGGCGACTCTGTTCCCTTCTGACTTCTATCATGAGTAAAATCAACTTGATGAGAGCCCGAATCCTCATGCATAGGTTTCTCCTCTACCGTATTTTCTCCCGCCAACGGCTCCGCTTCCCGCTTCTGTGATATTTCTTCGAACCTTTCCAAGATGTCCGCCAGGGTTTTTAGATTTTTTCTTTTCGTAAGTTTTATAAGCGCTACCTCTAAAGGAGCTCTGGCAAACATTGTACTTTTCATTAAAACCACGCAATGAGTAAGGCTCTGCAGAATATACAATATCTCTTCCAATGATAATTTTTTGAGCTGGCTCTTTACTTCATCAAGTTCATCCCGCGCGAAGGCCATATCAGATGTAGGCGCGCCAGTTGTCTTGAGAATCATCATATCCCTGTAATGCATGATAAGATTGTTCGCGATAAAAGCGGGGTCTTTTCCGCCAGCTATTATTTCATCCAGTAATACAGCCGTTCGCGCGGAGTTATTTTCAATGACAGCGCGGGAAAGTTCAAAAATCTTATCCCTATGCACCATACCTAAAAGTTCTATAACATCATCCGCGGATATCTTCTCCTCCGAGAAAGATATCATTTGATCCAAAAGAACCAGAGAATCACGCAGGCTTCCATCCGCGCTACGTCCGATCAAGAGAACCGCTTTTTCTTCTATCTTGATGTTTTCTTTTTTCGCGATATCTACAATCCTGCCAAGAATCTCGTGGGGTGAAATCCTTTTAAAATCAAACCTTTGACACCGTGATATTATGGTGGGAAGCACTTTATGGGGTTCTGTCGTGGCAAATATGAATTTAACATGGCTTGGAGGCTCTTCTAGGGTTTTTAAAAGCGCGTTAAAGGCTCCTTGTGATAACATATGAACTTCATCGATTATATACACTTTAAATCTTCCTTTGGAGGGTAAAAATTTTACGTTTTCCCTGAGAGCCCTGATTTCATCAACACCATTATTTGAAGCTCCGTCTATTTCCAAAACGTCGATATTCCGGCCTTCAGTTATCTCAAGGCACGAATCGCATTTGTTACAAGGCCTTTCTGCCGGCTCTTTTTCACAGTTGAGCGCTTTAGAAACAAGGCGTGCTATTGAAGTTTTTCCGACACCTCTCGGTCCGCAGAAAAGATAAGCGTTAGCAACTCTGTTACTTAGAATTGAATTTTTGAGGGTACGCTTAACCGTATCCTGGCCGATAACATCGTCAAACGTTTGGGGCCTATACTTCTGTGCTAGTGTTTGATAAGACATACTCCATCATCCTTTGTCGCATCATTGAACCGTTAAAATAGGATCCTGATAATTTTCCGCCATATCCTTTCACGTTTCTTGCCGGCCCGGCGAAAGTACCTATCGGAGCAGGGCTCGGGGCTATCCCCCCGGAAGCTTTTATCCCCGTGATAAAACACAACTCTTTCCATATCCATCGATTGTTTTTTTCATAAATACCGAGGCGGCGCCGAATATGCCTACGTCTTTTCTCAGCTTAGCCCTGACAACTGGAGTTTTCCGGGCAAAAATATTTATGGTATGAAACGGAATAGTCTTTCTTATGCGGCTAAGAAGAAGTTCTCCCAAAGAAGACACTCCCCCGCCAATAACAATTATCTCCGGGTCTAAAAGGCTTATCATACTGCCCGCCCAAATGCCTAAAAGTTTTGCCTGTTCGTCAATTACCGCTAAGGCTAGTTTATCTCCCTGCTTGGCCGCTTTGCCGATTTCAACCATCGTTATTTTGTTCAAGCCACCGTTAACTAGCGACATCAGTTTGGAGCTAAGGGTTTCATTCGCGCTCAGGGAGACGTCCCGGTGGGACGTCTCTACGTTGGGGGCGTGTTGTTCAAGGCGTTTCATTAAACGCTTTACCGTATAGTCGCCCGATGCTAAAGATTCAATACACCCGATATTGCCACAGGCGCACAGAGAGTCTTTTTGGTCATAATTAATCGTTACATGCCCTCCCTCTCCGGCCATCCCATTCTTGCCGTGATATATCTTCGAATCAATAATCACGGCTGTTCCTATACCGGTACTTACCGTGACGTAAAACACATGTTTATATCCTCTCGCCGCGCCCCAAATCAGTTCCGCCATGCCGGCAGCGTTGGCGTCATTTTCTAATTTCGTTTTTATCTTAAATCGCTTCTCAATAAGAAATCTTAACGGGACTTCTTTCCACCCCTGAAGATTAGGCGGGTTGTGCACTATTCCTTTAACGGGATCCAGCGGGCCGGGCGCGCATACCCCTATGCCTTTTATGTCTTTGCGGCTAATTTTCGCGAGGCTGATTACTTTTTCGATTGAATAATAAACTTGTTCAAGAGATTTTTCAAAACCGTCTTTCGCGAGTGTGGGCACAAAAATCTTGGTTTTTAATTTCCCGCTCGTTGTAATCAGCCCTGCGGCTATTTTTGTACCACCGATATCAACCCCTATTATGTACTTTTTCATGAAAAATATTATTACACAAAAAAGTACGTTCTACAAGAAATATTGGTACAAGAGTACAATGTGAAATTGATTACGCCTATGACAATCGGTTTCGGTAATCTTCGTATCCAAATTCACGGATTACGCGGACTTCTCCGGTTGTGGGGTTATGGGAAGCGATTGACGGCAGGCGCACACCGTTAAAGGTATTGTTTTTCACCATGGTATAATGAGCCATATCCTCAAAAATAAGGCGCTCGCCGATGGATAGCGGTTTTTTGAAAGAATAGTCCCCAATAACATCACCGGCCAGGCAGGTATTACCTGCCAGGCGGTACATATGTTTATATTTTCCCGGCTCTCCTGCTCCGAAAACACGCGGTTTGTAAGGCATTTCCAAAACATCCGGCATATGCGCCGCGGCTGAAGTATCTAAAATAGCTATATCTATCGTGTTGTGAACAATATCCAGGATAGACCCCACGAGAAAACCGGCATTCAAGACTACAGCCTCTCCCGGCTCCAAATAGACTTCTATATCATATTTTTTTCGAAAATCATTTACCAAACGGCAGAGCCTGGCGATGTCGTAATCCTCCCGGGTAATGTGATGGCCTCCTCCAAAATTTATCCACTCCATTTGTTTGAGAACTCCGGCAAATTTTTTCTCCACACTTTTGAGCGTCCGTTCAAGAGAATCGGAATTAAGTTCGCATAGCGTGTGAAAATGAAGCCCTGTAATCCCTTCCAGGCTTTCTCCTATAAATTCATCCGCCCTTATGCCGAGGCGAGAACCCGTCGCGCACGGGTCATACAGGGCTGTTTTAACTTCAGAATGTTCGGGATTAACACGCAGGCCGCATTTTATGCCTTTTTTAAGATCGAAAACAAATGTTTTAAATTTGCTCCATTGATTGAAAGAGTTGAAAGTTATATGGCTCGCGTAGTTGACAAGCTCAGAAAACTCTTCATCCTTGTAAGCGGGCGCGCATACGTGAACATCTCGGCCAAATTCTTCGGAGGCAAGGCGAGCTTCATCCAATGAACTCGCGGCAAGTCCGGCTAGATATTCACGGATTAAAGGAAATAAACTAAACATTGAAAAACTCTTAAGGGCCAGGATAACTTTACATTTGGTTTGATCCTGTACTTCCGCGAGAATTTCAAGATTTGTTTTAAGCCGGCCTTCGTCGATTAAGTAACACGGCGTGCGTGGAATTTTTGAGATTAGTTTATTCATGCTTCCGATGTAGAGACGCGGCACTGCCTCGTCTCTACTACCCAAGGAAGGCCGTGAATATTTAATTTGTCCATGAACGGATCCGGATCAAGCTCCTCAACGTTAAAAACACCCGAGCCTTTCCAAACATTGGTCATCATAAGCATAGCGCCTATCATTGCCGGCACTCCGGTAGTATACGAAATCGCCTGAGATTTTACTTCCCTGAAACATTCCGCGTGGTCACAAACGTTATAGATATAGATCTTCTTACTTTTGCCGCCTTTTTGCCCTTCCATCATACAGCCTATGTTTGTCTTGCCTTTATAATTTTTCCCCAAAGACGAAGGCTCTGGCAAAATCGATTTTAAAAACTTAAGCGGCACTATCTTCTGTCCTTCGAAATCTACC
This sequence comes from Candidatus Omnitrophota bacterium, assembly GCA_043822245.1. Classification (GTDB taxonomy): domain Bacteria; phylum Omnitrophota; class Gorgyraeia; order Tantalellales; family Tantalellaceae; genus JBDRBY01. The sequence goes on along the minus strand of JBDRBY010000075.1, from coordinate 13,997 downwards.
GCGTCGATCCGGGTCATTCCCACATTTTGCAAAACTCTGAGATGAGTGAGATATTCTTCCCCGAAAGTCATCCAAAATTTTATACATTTAAGGCCTTTTATATTTTTCACAAGAGATTCCAGTTCTTCATGATACATAAGATACATCTCTTTTTCGCCTATCTCGGGAAAATCAAAACTCTTATGCACGGACAGGGGAGATGTTTCTATCCATTGGTTGTTTTCCCAAAATTTTCCTTTTTGGGTAATTTCGCGGATATTAATTTCCGGATTAAAATTCGTGGCAAACGCCTGGCCATGAGACCCCGCGTTGCAGTCCATGATCTCAATAGTGTGAATCTCATCAAAAAAGTGTTTCAGCGCGTAGGCGCAGAAAATATTGGTTACACCCGGGTCAAATCCGCACCCGAGCAAGGCCATAAGGCCTTTTTCTTTAAATCGCTCCATGTAATCCCACTGCCATTTATAACAAAATTTGGCTTCATTCGGCGGTTCATAATTTGCCGTGTCCATGTAATTGACACCTGTTTCAAGGCACGCTTCCATAATTGAAAGGTCTTGGTACGGAAGCGCCACGTTTATTACTAAATCCGGGGTAAATTCTCGGATTAGCCGGACAACTTCTTCCGGTTTATCCGCGTCTACTTTGGCTGTTTTGATTGGCCCCTTTATTTCCAAAGCGATTTGTTCGCACTTTTCAACAGTCCGGCTTGCCAGAAATATCTCCCGAAAAACTTCCGGAACCTTCGCGCATTTCTGAGCGACAACGCTTCCAACCCCTCCCGCCCCTATAATCAATACCTTTCCCATCTTTTTTGATTCTCCTCCGGAAGAGTGTAACAAAAAACGTAATAGTTCGGTTATACAAAGTAAAATCGTCTCGAACCGTCGTTGCTGAAGCAATCTCTGTGAAATCTAAGTAAGATTGCTTCGCTCGCAGTGACACGAGTTTAAAGAGACCTCATCTCTGCCAATAAACAATAATTCCGGAGACGCTTTTGTTGCATCCCCGGAATTATGCTTGCTTTAGCGCTCTGGTTTAGTATTTCCGAAAATTGTTATTTTCTTTACTCTTTTGCGGACGCGCTTCATCTATTCTCAGGGTACGCTCTTGAAAATCCGTACCGTTTAAAGCGTCTTTCGCTTTTTCTGCCTCTTCCGAACTAGACATCTCTATAAAACCAAACCCCTTACTCTCAATAACCGCGACTTCTTTGACTGTTCCATATTGTGAAAATAATTCCTGGAGCTCGCCCTCTGTCACAGAATACTTGAGATTGCCTACGTACAATCTGCTGCCTTGCATTCGTTCCTCCTTTTCTTTAATCACCACCCCGATATCTTTACCACGCTCCCAGCACCTTTGTCAAGTTAAATGAACCCCCGCGAAAGCTCTTCCCTTCACAAAAACCGCAACTGGGGTTTAACCACGATTACAAAATAACTCACGAAAGAAAAATAAAAACAGTTCCCAATCCTACGAAACAAAAAAACAATAATATTTTATGTTTCTGCCTGACGGGGACGCTTAACAGTATCCTGTATTCAACTCCCCTGCTGTATCCAATAAAATCTATTAACGCAAAACAAGCCAACACAAATAAAACACCCGCGCTAACACGGTAAACAACAGGCAAAACTCTTATAAATACCGGATCATTTTTAGCCTTTCCCTGCATAGTTTTTGCTTTGTTTTTCAAGAATCGGCTATATCCCGAAACTATTTCTTCGAATCTATATTTGCGAACATACCGTTCTATCTCGCGGGAGGACAAAGAGTCTTCTCCTGCCAAAAAAACATCGCCTATTACAACCGCCGGCTCAAGAGGGCCTTTGTTCAAATCCCTATAGAACAAGATTGCTTCAGAATCGTCAATATCAAGCTTCAAAAATGAAAATTCAGCGTATTTTTCTCGAAGCCGAACAAGATTTTCTAATACGCGTTCACTTAAATCGCCGGCTTTTTTAAAAAAGAAAACCGCTTCAGTTTTTCGAACGGTTAGCTCACGGACAGAAGACGGCGTCTCCGCCGCTTTCGATGCCGGCGAGAGAAAAAAAACAGCAATAACTGCGATTATCAAACCTAATTTTCGCATATCAAAATCTTACTTTATTTTGTCTTCATCTACTTTCACATTTTTCGAAGCAAAGGGCAGAATAACCGTCGCGGTTGTTCCTTTACCCACTGGACTAGTATATTTTAACGTCCCTTCATGAGCTTTAATTATACCATAACAAACAGAAAGACCCAAACCGGTACCATTTTCTTTGGTCGTAAAAAACGGATCGAATATTTTTTTCATGTCGCTTTCCGCTATCCCACTGCCGGTATCCGCGCAGTCAATCCGTACAAAACCATTCTCCTCTTTTGTTGATATCGTGATAATCCCGCCTTCAGGCATCGCTTCAGCCGAGTTTCTTAATAAATTCATAAAAACTTCTTGTATCTGTTTTTCATCTATTTTCGCGAGGAGAGGTTTTGAAGCAAACATCTTTTTTATTTTTATTTGTTTAAGCAAAAAGATATGTTCCATCAACTCGATTATGCTCTTTATGTTTTCGTTTATATCAACTTCTTTCATCTCCTTTTTGCTGGGCCTTGAAAATTTAAGCAACCTCTGGATAATATCGCGAGCTTCGCCGCATTGATTCACAATAATTTTTAGATTTTTTTGTATATCCGCGGCTTTCTCTCCTTCCATCATTGAAAGCTGGGCCCTGGCAGTTATAACCGTTAAGGGGTTCCTTACTTCATGCGTCATATCCGAAACCAGCTTGCCTAACTGCGCTAATCTTTGAGATTCTTCCACTTTTTTCCGTTCAGTAACGTCACGAAAAACTCCTCTGGCGCCCAGGTATTTACCTTTTGGGCCATAGATAGACGCCAGCTTCATTTCTCCCAAGACTTCCCTGCCCTCTTTAGTCAACCACGTGAGTTCGCGTGTTATTGTCCCTTCTTTAATCAAACGTTTTTGGATATCTTCAAGGTTACCCGAAGCGCCGCTTTCCAGGATGTCCGCCACGCGCATCTTTGTTAATTCTTCTCTGGAATAATTTAAAACTTTAACCATAGCTTCATTCACATAGACAAATTTTCCGTTCTTATCCATTATCTGCATTAAATCGCTCGCTGTTTCCATAAATGTCCGGAATTTTTCTTCGGATTCTTTTAACTCTTTTTCCAATTCTTTGCGCTTTGTAACGTCCCGTACTATAGCCTGCATTATTTCCCGTGAAATATCCACGACACTTGAAGAAATATCCACGTAAATTTCACCGTTTTCTTTATTTTTGAATTTTGATTCAAACCGCACAGAGCACGTTTCCGGCTCGGTTTTGAACGCTTCTTTCGGCCTTGCCCATTCTTTTTTAGTATGCAAATCGAAAAAAGACATATTCAATAACTCTTCTTTAGCATACCCCAGCATCTCGCGCGCTTTGTCATTAGCGTCAATGATTTTTCCATCAAAATTATAAAGAAAAACCGCGTCATTGGATAATTCAAAAAGTTTACGGTAATATTCTTCCTGCTCTTTTAAGTCTTGCCGCGCTTTTTTACAGCTTTCATTTTCTCTGTTGAGTTCTTCTACGCAAGATGTGGTTTTTTCCAAATCATCCGTTATCTCATCAAATGTTTTTGAAAGAACTCCTATCTCGTCCTTTGTCTTCACTCTGGTTTTGTAGTCCAATCTTCCCGCGCGTATAATTTCCACCCCTTCACATAACCGGCAGATTGGACGGCTTATAATCTTTGAAACACAATACCCTGCCGCGGCCGAGATAAGCGGAATAAGCACAAACCAATTCGGCAATACAAAAACTATCCCCCCGAGAATAATTCCCGTCAGGAAAAAAGATAATGTTATTTTTTTCTCTATTTTCATGTATGTCAGATTACTTCGTCGTCCTCCGTACTACATTTCTGTGTATTTCTCAGGAATCTGGTATTTATCAACCGGCGATACGGACCGAATTATTGTCCACTTATGTTTCCCCCGATTGTCCATTTCTAAAAGATTCGCGGTAAAAGGCTCTTTTACCCGGAGCCCTTTATCGTCATACAGAACCTCAACCTGCGGCCGTTTCATATCCAGCACACTTTCTTTAATAACAAGGCCGACTTCTTTTGTATTGAGCTCTACTAATGTCCCGGGAGGGTAGATGCCCATTATACTGAAAAAATTATTCAAAAGGTCCGGATGAAAATGTTTTCCTGAAAGCTGTATCATTTCTTCATAAACTTTCTCCGGCGCGAGTTCTCTTTTCCCTCTCAATATATCATAGTAATCGGAAATAGCCACCATCATACTCACGAAATTAAGATCCTTAGTGAAAAGCCTCCGGGGGCACCCTGTCCCGTCATACCAAAGATTCCGCTCAAAAACAATTACCGCCGACAATATCCCGCTGAGGGACGAATCCAGCAAAATCTTCGCGCCTCGCGCGGCCTCCGTGTTTATCCCGCTTTTTTCTTCAAGAGCCTCTTTTTCCATTGCCGCTTGTCCCATTTTATTCAAAAGCGCCGCGCTGCCAATGTCACTTAGATACATTTCTTCCAGGCCAAGCGCTTCTGCCTGCAAAAGCGTAAACACTGCCACGTTCATACTGTTCAACAAAACCCCTTCTTCGTTTTTTTTTGTGGCGGTAAGAATAAGCATTAGATTTTTATTTCGCAAAATTTCCGCTATAATGCCCCCCACTATCTGTCGTATTGATTTTATATCCACAGTCCGGTTTGTCTTTAATTCTTTCACCGCGCGGCTAAAAGTATCCAATCCGTTCTGATACTCGTTTTTAGTTAAACCGTCAATATCCCCCCCCGTAATTTCTTCCTGCTTTTTAAACCCAATCTTACCGACAGTTATGTTTTTTATCCCTTCAGCTTCTATTCTATCCTTTAATTTTTGCGTTTCTCCCGCGAAAATATCGCTCTCGTTCAAAAGTTCACAGAATTTCGCTAACTCTTCTTTCTCTATTCCTTCGGAAAAGCTGATTTTCGCCGCTCCCGCGTCTTTTAACAGGCTGATAAAGTTCTTAAATTTTTTACTTGTTTTGTAAAAAGGTTTTTTTTCAAAAGCGAATTCTTCTCCTACAATACCTATGGTTATTTCTTTCTGATCTTGTAAAATACTGTCCAGCTCCGAGTGAAGCCTGCTAACTATTTTTTGGGTAAGAGAATGAGATTTGCCATACAGGCCTTCAGTGTGAACAGCACTCACCATAAGCATAATCATCTGTTCGACTTTATCTCTCAGGTTTGTTGTTTTCATAATTACGACTTAATTTTGTGTATCATTTCGCACATCTCTCTTACGTATCTACTTCTGTCCTTAAGGCCTATCTTTATCAAATCTTCCGCCCACACCGCGTCTATCCGCCTTAAGCTTGATACCGCCGCGATGCGAAGAGTATCTATTGTTCTCGAAGGGAAAAACGATTTTTTGTTAAATATTTTTTTAAGATACTCCGCGGATTCCTTTACAACCATGTGCCCGCACAATTCCACCATCTTCAGCAAAATTTCCCGGTTTACATAAAATTTCCCCGCGTATTGAAAAAGCGCGGCCATTATATTTTTGTTTCCAGCCGCCAGTAAAACAGCTATCGCTCTATCCCTAAGCTCTTCATTCTTTTCATTTTTAACCATGTAAAAAACCGCGTTCATCTCTTCCTCTGTCCGAGGAACAAAAACTTCTAAAGCTTCCAATCTTACTTTCATGTTTTTATCCGCTATAAGCCTGCGGGCGATTGCCCGTGTTTTTTCCGGCGCGTATTCTTTCAAGATGTTAAATGAATCTCTTTGCGAAAAGGGTTCCTCGGTTTCCACGCGTTTTACCGCCTCCTCTACCACCAGCTCTTTAAGTCTTAAAAATATTGGATTGAATTTTAGTCTATCCGTTTTATTTTTTTCCTCGATAAACGCGTTTACAAGCAATCTGATAGAAACATCTTTAGTTTTCGTAAGTATAAAAACTATGTTTTCCAACGATTCGTCACGTAAGTCACGAATAAATGAAATAATTTTTTTTATTACTTCTTCGCTTCTTATCTCTTTAAACACTTTTTCTAAATTTGCCGCGATTTTTTTATTTGCCCACTGTCCCGGTCGAGTTTTTTCGGCAAAAAATTCAACAACTTCTCTCATGCCCTGTATGTCTCTTTCTCCAAGCGTGGCAAGAAAAACTTCTTTCACCTTCTGGCTGAGCTTTTCAATTTCATCCGGATCGTTTTCAAGCCACATAATGTTAAGCAAAAGGTCAAGTTCTTCTCTTCTTAATTTCTCCTCTTTCACGGATTTTACATACCTCGTTATAAGAGGCGAAAGCTTCACTATATAATTCAACCGGTCAATCTTTCTGTTAACACAAGCGTCCACAGTTATCTTATACATTTCCGACATAAAATCACTTTTAGGATGTTTTTTGAACATATCCTGTATCGAGCTTTGAAGTTCCGAGAGAGAGGCTCCCTTGAGCAATCCTTTATCAAATAACTTATCCGCGATTATTGAAGCTACGCCGCCGGAACTACCCACGGGGGCCAGTTTATCAAATACCTTCAGCAGGTTTTCATTAAAACCATGTTCTGCGCTTATCAAAGACTCTATAAAATCAGCGATAAAGCTGTCCGGAAACTCTTTTGTTATTTCTTCCGCTAGGTCAAATTCGCGGTTTTTAACGCTTACGCGTTCAAAAATTCTGGCCACAAGATCCGGATGAAGCCGCGCGATAACATGAAGCAGGTCGCCTTTAATCTTTTTCGCGCCTTTTCCTGAATCTTTAGAAAAATACGAATATATCTTCGCGATGGTTCCTTGCATATCAGACAAAGCCGTATCTTCGTCAAGTTTTGTAACCGCGTCTCTGTATATCCTGTTAAGCGACAACGCCGCCTTGGAGGGGCTTTTGAAAAATTCAGACAAAAAATCAACTTTTGACTCCGGAATTTTCGCGCCTTCGGTTTCACGGGCAATATTAATTAAGGAATGCCAAACGTCCATTTCTTCACCCGTGACTGCTTCTTTCGCGCTACCCAAAAGGCCGCTGTAATCAATAGTAATAAGGCCTAAATGCTGAGATTTTGGAAGAATCTTTTCAATCTCTCCCATCTCTTTAATCGCCGGCAAATCTTTTCTTATAAATGTGAAAAAATCTATCAACTCTTCAAGCTTAATGCCTTTTTGTATAGAAATGGTTATAATGCCTCTCGCGTGCAGATAATCCGCGATCTCAGAATAGAGGAAATCTTTACTCTTAATCTCTTTCCCGTTTACAAAAAGACCATCCCTCGAAATTCCCAAATCAAGCTTGTCTTTGGAAAAAAGCCATTTATCTAAAAAAGTTTGAACCATTTCTATGGGGCCGGAAAAAGAAGGGTGGCCGGGCGCGTACAACGCGCTGTTTTTTATCGCGGTATTCAGCCCTGCCAATACTGGCTTTAACTCTTTTAATTCTTCCTTGGAAAGGTTTTTATCCATCTCTTGGGTTAACCCTCTTTTATTTTTCTAGCTGTCGGAAGGGCCGCTTCGGTTACTTTGGGATTTTCACCGTAAACGCTCCGATAAATATCTTTGTACTTATCTTTGCCGCCGATCAACGCGCATGTCATGGGCATTACAGATTTCCCCTGAGCGCTCATGGCGCGGGCTATGTTTTGAATATCCCATTGAGAATGACTGTCTTCCCTTAAACGTGATATGTGATAAAGCTCTCGGCCGTTAAGCCTTATCAACACGCGTTTTCGATGGCTGTTTGTTAAAATATACGGCGCGGCCAGGGGGATTTCTTTGTGAATAGCTTCATATACTTCATCCGTCCGGCCGATAATATCTCTAAAATAGCCTTCCATTCCGATTGCCTTAATCGATTCAGGAATAGTAACCCCCAGGCGGGGATCATACGGCTGGGCGGTAATGGTTGTCATACGGTGGCGCTTTAGTTGGCCAAAACAAGCGGAAGATAAAACAACATTGAATGTGAGGTTTACATATTCAAATTCCCTTAACATGGAATCATAAAACTGCATATTCTTCCAAGCGGTTTTAAAAATATTTTCTTTTCTTTCTTTATCCATAGCTTCCACAATATCACGGCATTCTTTATATGGAAGGTTTGAAGAAACATGTAAGAGCGAAGACGCGACAATGTTGTCGGCATCCTTTGTGAATTCAACTAATTCCACTTCTTTGGCCGCGTCCTTCCGGCTATCACGGTTATCTCTCTTAGCGGCAGATTTTATCATACCAAGCGCCATATCCTTAAGCGCCGGGTATGTCTTGCTGTCCCTTTCATTTGCCTCGTGAAAGATAACAATAGAAGGGGCAACATCAGCAATTTTTTTGTACAGCATCCGTCCCAGCTCTCTTACTTCACACAGCGGATGGGAAGCAAACCTTCTCAGTAAAAGTTCCAAATTTCGCGCGTTGATGGTTTGTCCAACCTGCGACTCTGTCGCTAACGCCGTGATATACCGCGCGTCTTCCTTTGCCCATCCCTCCAGGAGACTATGCTGTTTTGGATCACAGGCTAAATCCGGATGTTTCGCGAAAATATATTCTTTCAGTTTTTCAAAAAGTTCAAAATACGCTTTATTCTGCCGGCTGATCATATCAATGAACTTCCGCTCAAGATGGGCCCCTTTAAGCTCCGAGGGAATAACAAAATCTTTATCAAGCGTAATGTATCTCTGTGATTTTTCCGTGTACGAACAAAGCCGAAACTTCTCAACCTCTTCCATGACAAAACGCGACACCCCTATGATGTCCATGTTGAAAACCGCGTGCTCAGCGACCGAATGATGCCCCATCTTAAAGATGATGGTAGAATTGGACCTGCGGGATTTTTCTACCTCGCTTCTGGCCTCTTTTCGAATTTCATGGATAGGCCGCGGATCCCTGCTTATGCGGGCATATGCCGCGGAAAGAACTTCAGGAGTCAAATCCGCGCGCGGGCCCGAGCTCTCTTCCATTTCGCGAAGAATAGAAGCATCAACGTTATAACCGGCTAAATAAACTTCCATATCCCCCTACCCTTTTCTTTTTTGATCAGCATAATCTTACCACAAAACAAGCAGAAGCTTAAAAGAATTTTTCAACCCAGTCGAACCTCCCCCCTTTGGAAAAGGGTGATAGGGTGATTTTGAAAATGTCCCCAATATGTTACTCTGTTTTTTTGTCTCCCGCCGCGGAGCGTCCCGCCAAATATCCCGTTGAAAACGCGGCTTGTAAATTAAACCCTCCACACTCTCCGTCAACATCCATCATTTCACCGGCAAAATATAATCCTTTGATTGTTCTCGATTCCATTGTTCGGGGATCAATATCCTTCGTTGAAACTCCTCCCCGTGTCACTTGCGCTCTTTCAAACGAGACATTCTCTGAAACTTCTAACCTTACCCCCTTAAAAAGCGCCACCAGAGAGGTTCTTTCTTTTGACGTTATTTGGTTTGCTTTTTTTTCAGGACAAATTCCCGCGGTATCCAGAAAAAAATCCACAATCCGGACAGGGGCCATTTCTTTTAAAATATTTTTCACACTCTTGGTCGAGAAAAGCCTTAATTTCCGGGATAACAATCTATCAAACTCTTCATAACTCACCCCCGGCGCGATATCAATCTCCGCGTAAACTTTCTTTCCTTCCGCCATCCAATCAATCACATCGGAACTGGAGGATAAAACCCCCGGCCCGGAAATTCCATTTTTTGTAAAAACCAGCCCTCCTTTTCCCGGGATTATTTTGGATTTGCCCGCTCTAAAAACAAGTTTTACGTTATCAAAAGACACACCTTCCAGATTTTCGCGCCCTTTTGTATCTGAATTCAAAGAAACAAGAGCCGGCCGTAACGGCACAATCTTGTGCCCTATCTGTCCAGCCATTTTTATCCCCTCACCGGTTGAGCCTGTCTCTCGGTAAGAAACTCCACCTGTGGCAAAAACTATTCTCTCCGCTTCTATCTCGTTTCCGTCTTCACAAACAACACCCTTAATCGCGCCTTTCTCTAAAAGTACTTTTTTTACATTTTTCCCCAACAATATTTTGCATCCCAAGCCGCGCAATTCATTTACGAGAACATCCAATACGCTTGAAGCCTTCTCTGTTACCGGAAAAACACGCCCTTTTTCTTCTGTTTTGACACTAAGCCCTCTTTTGGCAAAAAATTCTATAAGTTCCTTATTGCCAAACATTTTAAACGCGTCGCGTAAAAAACTGCCTGTTTTTGAAAAATGCCCAATCAGTTCTTCCGAATCACATATATTCGTTAAATTACACCGCCCGTTTCCCGTTAGAAGAAGCTTTTTCCCAAGAAATAGGTTCTTTTCAATAAGGGTTACTTTGCCCGACAACGAAGCCGCGCTTATCGCCGCCATCATCCCGCCAGGCCCGCCCCCCACAATAATAATCATCGCTATCCATCCCCCGTTTTGTTCTTTTTTTCTAAGTCCTGATTATAACACAAACTGGAAGACGAAATCTTCAGGAAATCGCTTTTTGTAGTGTCCATGATTATGGACACTTTCAAGGTTGTCATCCCAACCGAACGAAGAGAGTGGAAGAATCTAAAATGTCGCCATCCCCGTAGAGACGCGATTAATCGCGTCTCTACTTATTTGGGAGTGTGCCCAAGCTACAGAGCTAAAGACATTGAAAAGGGGGGTGGTAACAACTAAAAAATCTCTGTGCCGGCTATGGAAAAAAGTCCGGCGCCAGCTATGGGATTTACCTTGACTTTGAGGAGTTGTGCGTTAAATACCAGAGACCGCAAACTGGTCTGCTAACTTCTTAAAACTCATATTGAATTGCACAGCTTCATGCGGAATTAAAACGTATTTCCACGGCTTCTTGTTATTCTCTATCGCAAATCGTGTTACATGTTCGCAATAATGAAGTGCCGCTATAGCCTTTTCCTTTACTTCATCGGATTCTATATCTTTCTGCATTTTTGTCTCAACTATACAAATAAACTCTGACGTTTCAACCACAAAGTCGGGATTATACCTTTTAGAATTGTGCGCCCACCAAATCTCAAATTGTCCATCTGCCGGTCTAAGCCATTTTAAAACATCTTTATCTCTCTCTATAATAATCGCAAAATCTTTCTCGGTTTTCGAAGCAAACTTATATTTATCATGACAAGCTTTCTGAAAACCAACAAACACTTTACTCGGGATAGATGAGGCGGGCTCTATCGTATCCGTATACGGATACACATCATCTGCGGTGTATTTTGAAAAGTTTAGCTCCTTTATAGCCACAAAAGGAAGAACTGTAACATCCTCATATTTTGGTGTTTCACAGTAGAAGTTTTCCATCATTTGCGCATAAATAAACCGGGCAATTTCTCTTTTGTTATACTGCACAACATTGATAGTATCATCTTCGTTTTTTAAATAGAATTTAAACTGGTCTATAGCCTGCTTTGCCAACTTAAAAAGTAACTCTGCCTGTTTGTCATAATCGATTTCAGGCAAATGCACCAATTCGTTGACTATGATATTATCAAGACGATCGGGAATAATTCCGCCCTTACCACTTATATAACTGATCCCATCATCCTGTTCACGCAACCGTTGAACCAATATCTCCTCAGAAACAGGCTGATAATTTAATCTGCTTACATCAAGATCAAACACATTAAATCCGGATTTTATCTCATCTGTCTGCTGAACAACCATACGAGGGATTTCAATAATATGTTTAATGAAATTAGTTGTTACTCTTTCATAAACCCCTTCCAATAGTTTGCTCTCTAAGCGTAGTGGAAGCGGCTGTTCTTAGTGGGATAATCGTATACAGATTCGTAACATCCCAACCTTCTTTGAGCATATTCACATGAATAACAATCTCAATCTTATTTTTTGGATCTTCCAGAGAAAGCAATTGTGCAATATTTTCTTCCTTTTCAGAGCCTCGCTGGTTGGAATGGATTTCCATAACTTTATCAGCATAACGCCCATCAAAAAACGCATTTGACTGTATGAGCGATTTTAAAACACCTGCATGCTGGGTATCTTTAGCAACAATAAGTACAAAAGGCTTCACCATTTCGCACTTATTGTCACGCGCATAAATATCCAGTTCTATTTTTGTATCTTCATGTATGCGGATACCATCTTCAATCTTTATCAAGTCAACTTCTTCAGGTGCTAAATTAGCGGGATCAAAATCCTTTCTTGTAGCAACAGCTGGTTCCTTTACAAAACCGTCTTCAATGGCATGTGACAAGGAATACTCATAAACCACATTTTTAAACTTAATTGCCTTCCCGGCTCTTTCAACCTGTGGCGTAGCAGTCAACTCCAAACCAAGGATAGGATCGAGTTCATTTATAACCTGCATACCTCTATCCGCACGATAATGATGAGATTCATCCATAAGCAATACAAGATCGTCTAAATTAGAGAGATAATTAAAATATGATTCGCCTAAATATTCAGACAATCTCTTGATTCGAGGCTCGGCACCTTTGCGGGATTCTGCGTTAATCTTTGAAATATTAAACACGTTTATCTTTACCTCGGAATGAAAAAGTATCATTTGCGAGGCTTGCAGATAATTGTCTCCCGTTATAACACGAGGCGGATTTTGGGCAAATTCACCAATACCTTTAAAAACATACTTTGGATGAGAAGGATTGGAAAAATCTTCTATAAGTTTATTGGGCTCTTTAAAGTTTTAAATGGGTAAGTAATGTTTATTGAATTGAGCAAAATTAAGATTACCCGTCACCAAAAAGACAATGATTTTAAAATATCGCGTATTGCGAAAGCCTCTGGCTTTAGCTTTAGCCGCTTGAATTAAAGAATTTAAACCTTCAAGCAAGCCATTAGTAATATGGGATTTTTTCCATTGAAGAACACCATCCCAATGATTTTTGATGGTGTAAGCTGCTTGCTTAATCGGCTCAATGCGACTATGCGTAGCCCAGAAGTACCATTTTTTTAATAATGTTTTAAACTGCTCATAACTTTCAGCTTTATAAACTTCTTGAAAGTTTTCTCTGATGTGCAGAGCTCTAATTGATTTTAGATTTAATTTAGATATCGATAATTCCTGACGTATATCATGTTGCTTAGTAGTTAAGTTGCATTCGTTCTTTAAAAATATATACTTATGACCTTTGAGAATCGATTGCGTTATTGCCTCTTGTTTTCGAACTTGATCAACGGCAGTATTGAGTATTTTCATAATATGAAACCTGTCAAATGTGATGTTGGCATTTGGCAAATGGTCTGTAACGCCTCTAATGAATGCTGGGGACATATCACAACTGACGTCCTTAATGTTTTCTGGTTTTCCATTATGAACCTCCAGATCATTGGCAAATGCTTTAACAGTTTCTTGATCTTTTCCTTCGGTGATAAAAATCGTTCGTCTCTGAGCAAGGTCAACAAATAACGTGATGTAATCATGACCCTTGCGCTTGGATGTTTCATCCATGCCAACGGTTGTCAATTGACTGTAATCATTACTTGCTAATGTCTTTGTTACATAACGTTCAAGCATAGCCCATATTTTGTAGTCTGATTCACCAATGATTTTGCCAACTGTATGTACAGGCATATGACTGGCTAACTGTAAAACAAGAGCTTCAAAGAGCAATGTAAATCCATTACTGAGTCCTGACCAAGGAGGCTCAATAAGTCTTTTAGTTTTTTCATCAATGTTGACTCGTGGTACCCTTGCATGAAGATAACATTCGTGTTCAAAAAAATTTAGATGCCGCCATTGTTTATGTTCTGTATCGTATGCTTTAAAGTCTCCACTAATGTTATCTTCTTGCGATTCGTAATGGAATACGGATCCTTTTTTAAAATCGATATGAATATCTAAACGTTTTTTCTCAACATCGAATTGGATATCTTTTATAAACCATGGCTGTTGAATATTTAACGCTGTTTCAAATAACTGGTTGGTTAACATTGGCTTCCTCCTAGGATTTAAAGTTAATATTTCTTCCTACGATTATACCACTGTTACCCACTCAAAACTTTAAAGAGCC
>JBDRBY010000074.1:0-19847 GCA_043822245.1 Candidatus Omnitrophota bacterium | reverse complement strand
TGAATAAAATGAGGACATTGGGAGTTCTCAAGGTGTAAAAGTTTTCGGTAAGACTTTATATCTTCAGACATAAAGCAAAATCTGATAAAAATAAGGGGAAACACTAGTAAAAACAGTTGAAGAATTAATTCTCGGTCGGCCTGCTTAGAATGAACCCTTCGACATTTTAGAAAGTGTCTGTAATTATTGACTCCTGTTTTTTTCTTCTTCTCTTTTTTGACATTTCCGTTTATAATCAATTTTCTTTTGCGCGTGTTGTGACTTTAGGAAAGGACTATTTGCAAATGAGGGTTAAGAGAATTTTTATTTATACCGGTATTTTATTTTTTCTTCTGGCCGCGGACGGGTCGGCTAAAGGGATAAGTGTGTCTGGTGTAACTGAAGACGTGGACCAGTATGAGCCGTTTAAAAGCATATTTACTTTACCGTATTTTTCCGAAGACGTTAATAATCCCGACCAGGTAGATGTAAAATTTGTAGTTATTGACCCTGAGCAGGGGAAGATTATTGTCCCGGCTTTTTGCCGTTCAAACATAAAACGTGATGAAAAATCCTTATGGGAAGTAAGGTTTACCCCTGTTAAGGCGGGAAATTATAGAACTTACCTAAAGGCCGAGTCGAAAAAATTTTACGAGAAAAGTGAAATTCGCAATTTTAAGGCAAAAAAAGGCAAAGGAAAAGGGTTTTTAAGAGGCACGAGAAATAACCCTTTTTTTCTTGTGTATGATTCGGGCGAACCGTTTTTCGGAATAGGGCATAACGTCGCGTGGGTATACAGTAACAGCATCCAGGTTTTTGACAGATATTTTTCTAAACTTGAAGAAAGCGGATGTAACCTGACAAGAGTTTGGCTTTCGACCTGGTCTTTAGCTGTGGAATGGGACAAGCTGGGAGAATACAACCAGGAGGTATCGGAAAAGATAGATGAACTTGTGGATATACTGAAAAAAAGAAATATCTACATCATACTATGTTTGGACACATACGGCAGCCTTATGGAAGAAGACGGTTCCTGGGGTGAAAATAAATGGGACAAAAATCCGTACAACGCGAAAAACGGAGGGCCTTGCCAAACTCCGGAAGAGTTTTTCACAAATCCCGCGGCGAAAAATTTTTATAAAAACAAATTAAAATACATAATTTCCAGGTGGGGTTATTCCCCGAACATACTCGCTTTTGAGTTATGGAATGAGTATAACGCTCCCGCGGAATGGGTAAAAGAGATGGCGGGTTACCTGAGGAGTATCAATCCTCACAGACAGCTTGTTACTACAAGCCTGGGGTATCCCTACAGTGAAAATTTTAATGAAAACGATATTTGGGAATTGAAAGAAATTGATATGATAACCATACACGCGTATGGAGACTCTGCTGAAAATGGCGCCGTTCAACTTTTAACGAGAAAGGCGCGTGAGCTTTCTGAAAAATACAAAAAACCGTTTATTGTTTCAGAATTTGGCATACACTGGGCAAAAGATGATAAATATTATGATCCGGAAAGTAAGGGTACAGCGCTTCACAATAGTCTATGGGCGACAGCGTTGTCCAAATCTTGGGGAACAGCTATGAATTGGTGGTGGGAGCAGTACATAAGGCCCAAAAATATGTATCCTCATTATCAAGCTTTGCAGAAATTTCTCTCCGGTACAGATTGGAATTCAAAACGTGTTAAATATATAGATAACGGGCCTATTACTTTGAAACAGCCGGGTAATGTGGAACCGGGGTATCGGGATGTCAGGCTTAAACCGCAGAACAAGTGGGGGAAATTAGATGTCAACGAATTCTATATCTTGGAAAACGGTGATTTGCGTGATGAAAATTTGCCGGCTAAATATTTGTATGGAATGAGCAAAGATGATATGAGGATGGACCAGATATTCTATGTGGAATATCCCGCGAACGGTACTTTTACAGTGCGTGTAGGTACCGTCAGCCAGGATGCGAGGCTTCATATTTATTTGGACGGCCAGGAAAAATTGAGAAAAGATTTTACCACCGGAGAGGGAGAAGGGCCTTGGAAAAAAAGTTTGTACCTTAAGGAATATGACATATATCAGTGTGTTTATGATGAAGATGTTAGTATCAAAGTCCCAGCGGGCTCTCATGCGATAAAGCTGTCAAATACGGGTGAAGACTGGTTTTCGATAGAAAACATGATATTTGGAAACTATATAAACGACAGTTACGCGGACGCGAGATGTGTCAGCCTTCTTGTCGGGGAAGATATGCTTTTTTGGATTCAGAATAAGTCTTCCAATTGGGAAAACACTTTCAACAATATTGAACCGAAACCTATAAAAAACGCCTATTTTGACGTTAAAATGGCAAGAGACGGTATTTACACAATCGAATGGTGGGATACGTACAAAGGGGAAGTGGTCTCAAAGAATAAAGCGGAAGTAAAACGAAAAACCCTCAGAATCGAAATCCCCCAATTCACCCGTGACACCGCCTGCCGCGTCCGCAAATAGCTCGGCCAACGCGACATTTCAGGTGATACCTCAAATGTCGCGTTGGTTTAATGCCACCCCCGTAGAGACGCGATAAATCGCGTCTCTACATAAGATAGTCATGTCATCCCGACCGAACGAAGTGAGCGGAGGGATCTGAAATAATATCTTTATGAGCTTTTGGCAGGACTGTTATTATTGACAAAACCGCGCGAGAGACGGATAATGAAACGGATAACCGAGGCTAATACAAAAAGGAGTGATAACATGAAAGCGAAAAATAAAGAAAATGATGTTTTGGCAATATCTGATTTTTACGGGAAAAATGTTTTCGGCCTTAAAAATATGCGGAACTATCTTTCTGAAAAAGCCTACGAATCTCTTGTTTCCACAATAAAAAAAGGAAGTTCTATTGATCCGAGTATAGCCAGTGAAGTAGCCGACGCCATGAAGACATGGGCGGTGTCAAAAGGCGCGACGCATTTTACTCATTGGTTTCAGCCTTTAACCGGAGCTACGGCGGAAAAACATGATTCTTTTATCATGCCGGATGATGAAGGCGGCGTGATTTTGCAATTCTCGGGCGAGGAACTTATTAAAGGCGAGCCGGACGCTTCAAGTTTTCCTTCAGGGGGGCTTAGAGCGACATTTGAGGCCCGTGGATACACGGCATGGGATCCTACCAGCCCCGCGTTTGTCAAAGAATCCGAAAGCGGCGCTGTTTTATGTATTCCAACCGCGTTTTATTCATACCATGGTGAAGCTTTGGATAAAAAAACGCCTTTATTAAGGTCAAGAGCGGCTTTGTCTTATCAAGTTTGCCGTCTCGCGCGGCTTTTTGGGATAGAGACAAAAGACAAACGCGCGACCGCGTCTTTGGGCGCCGAACAGGAATATTTTCTTATCGATGCGGGGCTCTATAACGCCCGGCTGGATTTGATTCAAACAGGCAGGACACTTTTCGGCAGAAGTCCCGCGAAGCATCAGCAGATGGAGGACCATTATTTCGGTGCGATTAAACCTAGAGTACTTGCTTTTATGAATGATGTTGATATCGAATTGTGGAAACTCGGTATTCCGTCCAAAACACGCCACAATGAGGTTTGCCCCGCTCAGTTTGAGGTGGCGCCTGTGTTTGAAGAACAGAATCTCGCGGTAGATCACAATATGATGACGATGGAGGTTCTAAAACAGACGGCTGAAGAACATGGATTTGTCTGTCTTTTGCATGAGAAACCTTATGCCGGTGTTAACGGCTCGGGCAAACATAACAATTGGTCTATATGCGGGCCGGACAATAAAAATTGGCTTACTCCTGGTGAGAGCCCACATGAAAACGCTAAATTTCTTACGATAATTTGCGCTCTCATGAAAGCGATTGATACCTATTCCGGAGTCCTGCGCGCGAGTGTCGCTTCGGCTGGTAATGACCATCGGTTGGGCGCGAACGAAGCCCCTCCCGCGGTTCTTTCGATTTTTCTCGGCGAACAGCTGATGGATATAATCCAGCAAATAGAAGAGGGAGGAGCGAAAAAATCGTCTAAAAGCGGGCATATTGAAATAGGAGTAACTTCTTTGCCGCCTCTGCCGAGAGACGCGACAGACCGCAACAGAACTTCACCGTTTGCTTTCACGGGCAACAAATTTGAATTTCGCGCGGTAGGGTCGAATCAGAGCTGTGCGGGCGCTAATATAGTTTTAAATACCATTGTAGCGGATTCTTTAGATGAGATATGCTCCGAGTTGGAAAAAGAAACTAAGCCGGGAAAAAAATTTAATGATTCTTTGCAGGTTATCCTTTGCGGCATAGTTAAAAAGCATAAACGTATTCTGTTTAGCGGTGATAATTATTCGGCCCGGTGGCACGTTGAAGCGGAGAAGAGGGGGTTGGTTGAATTAAAAACAACTCCTGAGGCATTAGAAGAATTAAAAACAGATGAAGCTATCGCTTTATTTGAGAAACACAAGGTTCTTTCTCGGACGGAACTTATTTCCAGGTATGAGATTTATAAAAGGCAGTACAAAAAAACTGTTGAGATTGAATCTCTCGCGGCTTTAACCATAGCGAAAACTATGATTATTCCCGTAGCAATCAGGTATGAAGGAGAGCTTGCCGGAACGATCGAAGGCGTGAAGAAATCGGGTATCCGATGTGACGAGACAAAAGATTTACTAGAGGAAGTAAACACTCAGATAAAGAAGGCTTTTAAGGGGATTAAGAGCCTTGAGAATTATATTAAAAAAGAAAAGACAGACGAGATGATAAACAGTATGCTTGAACTGCGCGAAGCGGTTGACGAATTGGAAGGCCTTGTGCCGGCGGATATGTGGCCGTTGCCCTCTTACGCGGAAATGCTTTTTAAATTCTAACCTGGCAAATCCAACCGGTGCAGCAAACTTATATGAAAAAATTATCAGAAAAAAAATATCTTTCAACATTAAACAAAATCAGCAAAGCCATAACAAGTGATTTGTATCTGGAGGATATACTCAAACTCATAGTCAATCTCACGGCTAATGTTATGAACGCGAAAATCTGCGCTTTATGGCTTTTAGATGAAGATTCGAATGCTCTTAAAATTAGAGCCACTCAGGCCTTGAGCCAGGAATATCTTCAGGAAAGAGCATTAAAGGTTGGAGAAGGCATTGTCGGGCTTGTGGCGAAAAAAAAAGAAGCGGTGGGAATCCTTAACGTCTTAAAAGATGAGCGGTACAAGGAAAAAAAACTCGCGAAGAAAGAGGGCCTGGTTTCAATGCTCAGCGTTCCGATGATGATAAAGGATCGGATTATAGGCGTTATAAATGTGTATACGATAAAAGAGTATAAGTTCAGTAAAAGCGATATTGAACTTTTGAGTGTTGTTGCCAATCAATCGGCTGTGGCTATTGAAAACACCGAACTTATAGTAAAAAGCAAGGTTATTCAGGAAGAGCTTGAAACGAGAAAAAGAGTTGAAAAGGCGAAGGGTATATTAATGAAAGAACAAAACCTTTCAGAAGAAGAAGCCTATCGGCTTATAAGAAAATCCAGTATGGACCGCCGTGTTTCGATGAAGGCGGTCGCTGAGGCAATAATCCTTTCTTCAAGTGTTAGAAGCTCGTCTTCAAAAGGTTATATTTGACGTAAAAAAAGAAAAGTGTTATATTAGAGGCAATGCAAAGTACGGCATAAGGCAAAGGCGCCCCAAAAAGATCTGTCTCTTTGGGGCTTTTTTTTAACTTTGGAGTAAAGTGGACGGGATAAAAGCGAAATTGGTATTTGAAGACGGGAGGGTTTTTCAGGGGTTTTCTTTTGGCTCACCGGGAGAAACTTTTGGAGAAGTTGTTTTTAATACCAGCATGGCAGGGTATCAGGAGATATTGACGGATCCTTCTTATAACGGCCAGCTTGTTACCATGACGTATCCTCTGATTGGCAATTACGGTGTAAATGAAGAAGATGTTGAATCCCGGAAGATTTTTGTCGAAGGGTTTATAGTCAAAGAATACAATCATATTCCTTCCAATTGGCGTTCTCAAAAAAATCTGGACGCGTATTTAAGAGAAAATAATATTGTTGGAATACACGGGGTGGATACCAGGGCCATCACAAGGCACATTAGATTAGCCGGCGCGATGAAAGCCGTTGTTTCAACTATTGACGAGAGCGATGAAGTTTTAACTAAAAAAGCGAAAGAGTCTCCCTGTCTCATAGGAAGAGATTTAGTCAGGGAAGTTTCTTCTCGCGGAACGACCGAATGGAATAAACAGGGCAAATATAATGTTGTTGTAGTTGATTGCGGCGTAAAATTCAGCATTTTAAGGCAATTGGGCGAAAGAGATTGTCATGTAACATTGGTTGGGCCGGGCGTTTCAGCGAAAGAAATTTTACAAACGCGGCCGGATGGTGTTTTGTTTTCCAACGGCCCGGGGGATCCGCAGGGCGCGCCTTATGTGGCCCATACGGTGAAGGAGCTTTTAGGAAAACTGCCGGTATTCGGAATATGTCTTGGCCATCAGATGATCGCGCTGGCTCTTGGATGTACTACCTATAAACTGAAATTCGGGCATCATGGAGGCAACCAGCCCGTTAAAGATATTCATGCGGACAAAGTGTGTATTACATCTCAAAATCATAGTTTTTGCGTTAATTATAGTTCGGTGAGGTCAAAAGGCGTTGATGTGACACATATAAACCTTAATGACAACACAGTCGAAGGTATGGAAAGCGATGAATTAAACTTTTTCAGCGTGCAATTCCATCCTGAAGCCGGCCCCGGACCGAATGACGCGGCGTATTTGTTTGATAAGTTCCTGGCAAAGTTAACCGGCTCTGCCGGTTGGGCTAAAGTAGAAGAGAATCATGCCAAAAAGAAGTGACATAAAAAGCATTCTTATAATAGGATCCGGCCCCATTATTATCAGCCAGGCTTGTGAATTTGACTATTCCGGCACACAGGCGTGCAAGGCCTTGAAGCAGGAGGGATATAAGGTAATACTTGTTAATTCTAATCCGGCCACAATAATGACTGACCCTGAATTAGCGGATAGAACCTATGTTGAACCGGTAACACCGGAAGTTGTGGCCAAGATAATAGAAAAAGAACGGCCTGACGCGCTTTTGCCTACGCTGGGCGGGCAGACAGGCCTTAACGTGGCCATGAAGCTGTACGAAATGGGCGTTCTTGAAAAATTTAAAGTAAAGATGATAGGCGCGGATTATGACGCGATTAAGAAAGCGGAAAACAGAGAATGTTTTAAAAACGCTATGCTTAAAATAGGGCTTGATTTGCCGAGAAGCGGACTCGCTCACAATATGGAAGAGGCGCTCAAAATTGCTGAACAAATAGGGTTCCCTCTCATTATCCGGCCGGGCTTTACCCTTGGTGGCACCGGTGGCGGAGTGGTTGACGATCTTGAAGGATTTGAAAAAATCGCGGAACTAGGACTGCGGAACAGCATGATAAATGAAATTCTTGTGGAAGAATCGATTGTGGGATGGAAAGAATATGAATTGGAAGTTATGAGGGATAAAAAAGACAATGTGGTTATAGTCTGTTCTATAGAAAACCTGGATCCCATGGGCGTGCATACCGGCGACAGCATTACGGTCGCGCCTCAGCAAACGCTTTCAGATAAAGAATATCAGAAGATGAGAGACGCGGCGATTGCCGTAATAAGAGAAATCGGAGTGGAAACCGGAGGCTCAAATATACAATTCGCGGTTAATCCTGAGAACGGCCGGATGGTTGTTATTGAGATGAACCCCAGGGTTTCCCGCAGTTCAGCCTTGGCAAGTAAAGCCACAGGTTTTCCTATCGCGAAATTTGCCGCTAAATTAGCTGTTGGATACACGCTGGATGAGATTTCTAACGACATAACGAAAGAAACTCCGGCTTCGTTTGAACCGGCTATCGATTATTGTGTTGTAAAAATTCCCAGGTTTACGTTTGAAAAATTCCCAAAAGCGGACTCCACTTTGGGCATTTCCATGAAATCTGTCGGTGAGACAATGGCGATAGGCAGGACGTTCAAAGAAGCGCTGCAAAAAGGTCTCAGAGGCCTGGAAACCGGTAAAACAGGTTTGAACGCGTTGAAGGATTCAGGGTCAGTTAGTGATGAAAAACTTGAAGGGGAACTCAAACGGCCCAACGCGGATAGGATTTTTTACATAGCGGAAGCATTTAAGCGCGGGTATAACGTGGCAAGAGTTTTTGAATTAACCAAGATAGACCCGTGGTTTTTACACAATATAAAAGAAATAGTTGATTTTGAGGCTGTTCTTATTTCTTCTGTCATTTCCGCGAAGTCCCCGAACGGGGAAAATCCCGAAGGGATTTATCGGGAATCTATCCCTCTAATTAAAAAAGCCAAAAAACTCGGGTTTAGCGACAGCCAGCTCGCGGAAATAGCGGGATGTGATGAACTTCAAATCAGAGCCGCGCGAAAAAATGCGGGTATTGTCGCGTCATATAAATTAGTTGATACTTGCGCGGCAGAGTTTGAAGCGTACACGCCGTATTATTATTCAACCTATGAAGATGAATGTGAGGCGCGCAAATCCGATAAAAAAAAGATAATGATATTAGGCGGTGGGCCTAACAGGATTGGGCAGGGAATAGAGTTTGACTATTGCTGCTCGCACGCTTCGTTCGCTCTTAAAGAAATGGGATTTGAGACCATAATGGTCAATTCTAACCCTGAGACTGTCAGCACTGATTATGACACATCAGATAAACTTTATTTTGAGCCTGTGACCTTTGAAGATGTGATGAACATCGTGGATAAAGAAGCGCCTGACGGCGTTATTGTTCAGTTTGGTGGTCAGACACCTTTAAACTTAGCGCGAAAACTCAAAGACGCCGGAGTTTCGATAATCGGAACGAGCGTAGAGTCAATAGCGTTGGCAGAGGACAGAAAACAGTTTAAACAGCTCCTCGAGTTATTGGAACTAAAACAGCCGGAAAATGATACCGCCGATTCGATAGAAGAGGCTTTTCTGAAAGCGGACAAAATAGGATATCCTGTTATCGTGAGGCCTTCGTATGTTTTGGGCGGCAGGGCAATGCGGATAGTTTATGATAAAGACAGCCTTCAAGGGTTTATGGCTGAGGCGGTCAGTGTTTCTCCCGGGCATCCGGTTCTTATTGATAAGTTTCTTCAAAACGCTATAGAGGTTGATGTGGACGCGCTTGGCGATGGAGAAGACACGGTGATTTGCGGAATCATGGAACACATAGAGGAAGCGGGTATTCATTCGGGAGATTCAGCCTGTGTTCTTCCACCGCATAGTCTATCGAAAAAAATTATAGATGAGATAAGAACGCAGACAGAGAAACTCAGTAAAGCTCTCAATATAAAAGGGCTGATGAATGTGCAGTACGCCGTGAGGGGCATGGAGGTGTTTGTCTTGGAAGTAAATCCGAGAGCGTCTCGGACGGTTCCCTTTGTGTCTAAAGCTACCGGGGTAGCCGTGGCAAAGATCGCTTCTATGATTATGGCGGGCAAAAAAATCAAGAAAATGAACATAAAAGATCCGATGGAAAGATTGTCATACACAAGTGTTAAGGAATCAGTTCTTCCCTTTTCCAGATTTTCAGGTGTTGACATTATCCTCGGGCCCGAGATGATGTCAACCGGTGAAGTAATGGGGATATGCGAAAATTTCGGAAACGCGTTCGCTAAAGCGCAGGCCGGCGCGGGAGTGAAGCTTCCCTTAAAGGGCAGGGTTTTGATTTCAGTGCAGGATTCAGACAAACGTAACATAGTTTTCTTGGCAAAAAAACTATATGATCTTGGTTTTACGATTGTCGCGACGGAAGGCACGGCTAAAATTCTAAAGAATAATAATCTCTCGGTAGAAGTTATCAAAAAAATAAGTGAGGGAAGGCCCAATGTGCTGGACGAAGTAAGAAGCGGTAAGATAAACCTTGTCATAAACACGCCTTCGGGGAAAAAACCTCACGGCGATGGCGCGGTTATAAGAAGCGCCGCGGTTATGCGAGGAATACCCTGCATAACCACTCTAGCGGGTGTCCAGGCGT
Organism: Candidatus Omnitrophota bacterium; assembly: GCA_043822245.1. Classification (GTDB taxonomy): domain Bacteria; phylum Omnitrophota; class Gorgyraeia; order Tantalellales; family Tantalellaceae; genus JBDRBY01. The sequence goes on along the minus strand of JBDRBY010000074.1, from coordinate 9,871 downwards.
CAGTGAACGGAATCGAGTCAGCGGCAAAAACTGAGATTACAGTTAAATCTCTTCAAGAGTATTACTTGTAGAGACGCGATTTATCGCGTCTCCATGCGGACGCGGTTCGCGCGAGTGATGAAGAACGCAAAATGTAAAGACGCGATAAATCGCGTCTCTACGGCGGATGCGGGCTGCACGGGTAATGAAGAATGTAGAGACGCGATTTATCGCGTCTCCATGCGGACGCGGTTCGCGCGAGTGATGAAGAATGCAAAATGTAAAGACGCGATAAATCGCGTCTCTACGGCGGATGCGGTCTGCACGGGTAATGAAGAATGTAGAGACGCGATTTATCGCGTCTTTACGGCGGATGCGGGCTGCACGGGTAATGAAGAATGTAGAGACGCGATTTATCGCGTCTCCTCTACCGCGCGAAGGATTAAACAATGGCTAAAAAAGAATATTGCGGGATTTTTGGAATATTTAATCACAAACGGGCCATTGAAACAACATACTTGGGCCTTCATTCTCTTCAGCATCGCGGGGAAGAATCCTGTGGCATTGCTGTTTCCGACACCAGGCGAATACGGCAGATAACCGGGATGGGCCTTGTAGCTGAAGTTTTAGATAAGAAAAAACTTAAAGGCCTCAAGGGCCGTACCGCTATAGGGCATGTCCGTTATTCTACCACGGGTTCCAGCGCTATAAGAAACGCCCAGCCGTTTGGAATAAATCATCATAAAGCATGCGTCTCTATAGCGCATAACGGCAACCTTACTAATGCGGTCCGTCTGCGGAGGCAGTTGGAAAAAAAAGGCGCCATATTTCAGACAACAATGGATTCTGAGGTAATACTTCATCTTCTGGTCCGTTCTTCCAAAGAAGCTTTTGAAGAAAAACTTGGAGAGATTTTACCGGCGTGCAAGGGCGCTTATTCTCTGATTTTTCTCGCGCTGGATAAGCTTATAGGCGCGCGTGATCCTTATGGTTTCAGGCCTTTATGTCTTGGAAAGAAAGATGATTCTTACGTGCTCGCGAGTGAAACCTGCGCGTTTGACTTAATAGAAGCCGAGTATATCAGGGACATAGAACCCGGTGAAATTGTTGTTATTTCAAAAAAAGGCGTAGAATCTTATAAACCTTTCAAAGAAGAAATCATTAGCCAGTGTATCTTTGAATTTATATATTTCGCGCGGCCCGACAGCTGTATGTTTGGAGAGAGCATTTATCAGGTTAGAAAACGCCTGGGCAGAAAACTTGCTCGGGAACATCCCGTGTCCGCGGATATGGTTATCTCGATTCCGGATTCGGGTAATTACGCGGCGTTAGGATACTCTGAGCAGAGCAAAACCCCGTTTGAATTCGGCATTACGAGAAATCACTATATCGGCCGGACATTTATTCAGCCTTCGCAAGAGATGCGTGAACACGGGGTAAAAGTAAAACTCAATCCCATAAAGTCCGCGCTAAAAGGTAAAAGGGTTGTGGTTGTGGAAGACTCTATAGTTAGAGGAACAACAACCAGCGGAAGGATAAAGGCTATACGTGAAGCCGGCGCGAAAGAGATACACATGAGGATAAGCTGCCCGCCGATAATGTTTCCGTGTTTTTACGGCATTGATTTTCCAAGCAAAGACGAGCTTATCGCTAATAAACTTACGGTAGAAGAAATAGGCAAATACATTGGAGTTGATAGTTTAAAGTATTTAAGTTTAGAGGGTATGATGGACGCGGTAAAAGGCTCGACAGGAAAATTCTGCACGGCCTGTTTTACCGGAAAATATCCTCTGAGGAAGTAGGGCAATGTCAGTACCAAGTGTAGGGCAAAGGCATGCCTTTGCCGATTAGGTGAAGTAAAATCCCCCCTTGATTTGCTCACTGCGTTCGCGAATCAGAGAAGTGGGGATAATTCGACTAATGGTTTCAGAACGATTCTCGTTCTGAAACCATAGTCTCATTACATGAAAAACACTAAATACATCTTTATTACCGGTGGCGTGGTTTCCAGTTTAGGCAAAGGTCTTGCCGCGGCTTCAATAGCGAAACTCTTAGAGGCAAGAGGCCTTAAAATAACCATTATCAAATGTGACCCTTACATCAACGTTGACCCTGGCACAATGAACCCGTACCAGCACGGTGAAGTTTACGTTACGGATGATGGCGCGGAAACTGATTTAGACCTGGGTCATTATGAGCGTTTTACCAATGCCGTTCTTACCAAAGATAACAACATAACAACAGGCAAGGTTTATTATTCTGTCATAACTAAAGAGCGCAGGGGAGAATATTTAGGAAAAACAGTTCAGGTTATTCCGCATATTACTGATGAGATTAAAATGAGGATAAGAAAGGTTTCACAAAAATCCGGAGTTGATGTTGTTCTGGTGGAAATTGGCGGTACGGTTGGAGATATCGAAGGCCTGCCGTATTTGGAAGCGATTAGGCAGTTTTCACTGGAAGAGCCGAAAGGCAATGTTCTTTTCATCCATCTTACGCTTGTTCCCTACATAAAGAGCGCCGGTGAATTAAAAACCAAACCTACCCAGCACAGCGTGGGAAAACTTAGAGAAATAGGCATCCAGCCAAATATACTTCTTACAAGATCCGAAAAACCGCTTAGCGAAGAATCCAGAGACAAAATAGCGCTCTTTTGCAGCTTGCGGAAAGAAGCCGTTATTCAGGCGCTTGATGTAGATACCATTTACGAGGTGCCGCTGTTTCTGGCGGAACAAGGGCTTGATGAGCTTATAATAAAGGGGCTAAATTTTTCCCGCCCTGATTGTCATTCCCGCCCTGATTGTCATTCCCGCGCCGTTTGTCATCCCCGCCCTGTTTGTCATCCCCGCGAAAGCGGGGATCTAGAAAACTGGAAAAACAACGTAGTCGAAAAAATACAAAACCCAAAACATAAAGTCAAGATAGCCGTTGTTGGCAAATACATATCCCTGCAGGACGCTTATAAATCAATCTATGAAGCCCTGATTCACGGTGGTATTGAAAACAACGCTAAGGTTGAGATAAAAAGGATAGATTCAGAAGATGTTTCAAAACAGGGCGCGGCCGCGCTCTTAAACGATGCCGCGGGCATCCTTGTTCCCGGAGGGTTTGGGCAAAGAGGCATAGAAGGGAAAATAGAAGCGATTAAATACGCCCGAGAAAAAAACATTCCCTTTTTAGGAATATGCCTTGGTATGCAGACGGCTGTGATAGAATTCGCAAGAAATGTTTGCGGCCTAAAAGGATCAAATTCCACGGAATTTGATCCTAAAACTAAAGAGCCTGTCATAAGCCTTTTGGAAGAACAGAAGAATGTTGAATATAAAGGCGCTACAATGCGGCTTGGCGCGTACACCTGTCAGTTAAAAAAACAAACAAAAAGCTATAGCGCGTATAATAAGGAAGAAATTTCAGAACGCCACAGGCATAGGTATGAGTTTAACAACAAGTATCGGGAAGTTATGGAAAAGAAAGGCCTTATTTTCGCGGGAGCGCATCCAAAAGGAAAATTAGTCGAGATAATCGAAATAAAAAACCATCCGTGGTTCGTAGCCTGCCAATTCCACCCCGAATTCCAATCCAAACCCAACAAAGCCCACCCCCTGTTCAGAGATTTCATAAAGGCAAGCCTAAAAAAAATCTAAAAAGAAGACCGAATTCCCCCTCCTTTGAAAAAAGTGCAGAACTTTTCCCCCCTTTGAAAAAGGGGGACAGGGGGATTTAGAACATTCAATCCAGCCCAATTAAAAGTTAGTCAAAAAAAAGCTAGTTAATGTAGCCTTTACAGCCTCTATTTTTTTGGTACAATAGTAGCCAAAGCCATCATATCTAAGGCAATCGTAACGCACTGACACAGAAATAATTAGAGACGCGATAAATCGCGTCTCTACGGGAATCGCAACGTGTTGACACAGAAATAATTAGAGACGCGATAAATCGCGTCTCTACGGGAATCGCAACGTGCTGACACAGAAAAATGCAGAGACGCGATAAATCGCGTCTCTACGGGAATCGTAATGTGCTGACACAGAAAAATGCAGAGACGCGATAAATCGCGTCTCTACGGTAATTGTAATGTGCTGACACAGAAAAATGTAGAGACGCGATTTATCGCGTCTCTACGGGAATCGCAACGTGTTGACACAGAAAAATGTAGAGACGCGATAAATCGCGTCTCTACGGGAATCGCAACGTGCTGACACAGAAAAATGTAGAGACGCGATTTATCGCGTCTCTGTATAAGATAGTGTAACATATTGTACCCCCTGTCATCCCGACTGAACGAAGTGAGCGGAGGAATTTTTACATTTAGTCCGGCCGTGTGGGATTTGGTGTAAATGTTGCAAGGAACATTTACCATAAACGGCATGGAAATTAAGGAGAACCTATGAAAAATCTATTACGTATAATTTCAACAACAGTTACATTTTGCTTTTTATTCAGCACAATCTCGTATGAAATGCCGGTAACTGTTCTCGCGAAAACAAACATTAACTTACAACTTTCAGCCCCGTTAAGATTCGGCGGCCTTCAAAAGCATCAGCTTAAGGAAATGGGCAGGATTCAGATGATGCTGTTTACAACTTTAATTGAGCTCGCAGATGGTCAAAATGAAATAAACCCAAAAGTGCTAATTGAGAAAGCGAATAAATATCGTGACGGTAAATTCGATAAAACACATGTGTTTTTAGCTGAATACACGGTTTTGTTTAACGGTAGAATAAAAGTTATGGCAAGAATACTAAGGAATGATACGGACGAGACAGTTGCAACGTATTATGCCATATTCTCGACTGAAAAAGATGAGACCAATGGTTTTAACATAGACGTAATAACCGAGAAAGAATGGAAAGGAAATGAGAATGTAATAAAAAGGTCTACATCCTTGCCAAACAGAGCATCTCAATATCCCGAAGATGCTAAAGCAATAGCAAGGTATGTCGAGCATGAACTAAAAATAGACAGGCCAATAGAAGACGCTTGGAAAAAGGGCCTTGTGACAAAAATTGAGAATTATGGAACGATTGTTTTAGAGCTCTTGCAACGGCTAAATGTAACAATTACTACTCCTGAAGGCCTTATCCCGATAGAAGACAGAGACTTTTATATGGTTACAGTGCCTACAGGCGCGAGAAAAACAATAACCATCTCTTATGAAGAAGATGGAGAAATTAAGGAAAGCGAGATAAAAGTTAATGCGCATTCAAGCAACAACGCGGTATATTTCTTTGCTGAAGAATATTCAAATGCGGGCGATGTAGCAGCGTTAGCTCACGAAATCGGCGCGGTATGCGGCTTGCCTATGCTGAACGCGAAAGGCAAAAACGCGCTTGACCTAAGATACGCGAAGAAGAATGTAGAGACGTTCCACGGGGACGTCTCTGTCTCTGAATCTGTTCCTGAATTTGAAACGTTAGAATTGACAGTAGTCGACAGCAACAATATCCGCAATCGTGATTACGCCATGGCTGAGAGAGAGATGGGAAAAATAGAACTTAAAGAGACACAAAACAAAAACCCGTATTGGACGGCTGTTGAGAAGGATATAAAAGAATTTAGACAAGCGAACACTATGTTGGAAATCACCGCGGAAGGTAAGTTAATAGCCGTGGAACCCGAAGTAGAAATAAGAGAAGCTGATTATGAAAAAGTTTTGGACCTTAAAATTTTAAGACTGGTACAGAAATCCAGGAAAGAAATGAGAGAATTGGTAGAGTTTCTTGGAAAGAATGACAAGCTTTCTTGTCAAAGAAAATTTTATAATAATCTTCCCGTGGAAGTAAACAAATGGATTGATGCGAAATATCTGGCAATGGTAAAAGGAAAATTCAAAATAAATAGTGAGCATGTTACCCCAGATGAAAAAATAACGCGTATCCTATTGGGCCAGATAGCAAAATGGCTTGAGGTGGCCCTTCAAGCGAGTATATACATAAACTTAGACCATGTATATGCTTCTCCAACCACAGGAGAATTTACACACACACAAAGAGGTATTACAAGACCAGGCAAAACCGGATTTTATTTTGGTGAGCTGTTTCTGGCAGAACTTGTTGTTTCTGAAGATAGAGGTGATTATTCCAAGGATTTGATAACTTTAATGCTTGATGAAGCAATGCACGTAGATAAGGAAGACGTCGCGCATGGCCGGATAGAAAAATTGGACGACGTGGGCGAAAAGGTTGATCACATTCTTAGTTCAAGCGCTGGAAGTTTTCCTATGAAACAAGTTATGAATGCTTGGAAAAAATCTATAAAAAATAGGCCATGGAAGGCGAAACTTGAAGGGGGGAATATTGGTGAGAGTAGCCAGATGATTGATTTTTTTGAATGCTTGAAAGTTCAATTCGCGAGAGCGGACGGTGCCACAACCGCGGTGATTTATGGCCCCTCAGGAACGGGAAAAAGCAAAGCCGCTGAAGAAGCCGTACCTGAAATGATAGGGGGGATAAAAAACGTGGGAATTATTCGTTGTGGAGAACTGTCAGTGAAGAGTCAAGAGGAGAAGAATGAAAGTATCGGGGACATGAAGTATAAAAAGCTGATTGTTATATACGATATTGAAGAAGCGGATGACACTTTACTTTTGTTATTGAAAGGTGTATTCCGGAAAAATAGCAAGATCTTAATTTTAGCTAAAGATACAACTTTTTTAAAAAACGAGAAGAACGAAAAATTAAAATGGCTACAAAATAAGATTACCCTATACTTTGAAATGCCTTCTCTTGCCAGCCGCGGCGATGACATCATACGTTTAGCGGAGTATTTCAATAAAGAATCTTCAAAAAGTCACAATATTTCGTACTCGCCGATTGATTTTTTTACAGGTGAAAGGATCAAAAGCTCGGTAGAAAAGTCTGAGGCCAATATCTGTGATTTGAGAAGCCTTATTTACAACATAGTCGCGAACAGAACTATTCTCTTAAACAAGAAAGAATTGCCGGAGGACTCTCTGTATTGTATTGGCTGGCGAAATTTTTGCGGCGACTATTTTTCTAGCGCGATTATTACATGGGCGGATGTGTTGTATACTGGAGAAGGTGTTTTTCTCGACAGGGGATGGATGAACCAGGGAGAAACACATAACGCATACTCAAAACAAAAAACAATCATGCCCTATTTTGAACAACTCGCGCCATGTGACGCGAACGGTAAGAGGGTTGGTTTTTACAAAGGCCTGAAAGGCGAACAGCCGGGGTTGGTTGAGAGTAGAAGTGGTAGTTTGCCTGAGGAGAAGAAGGGTGAAGGTGAGAGGCTAAGGGACATGGCTAGAGAGGTCGGGATAAAAATCGCGCCGCCGATGTCAAATTATACACTTTTTGTGGCGTATGATATCGCGACGAGTGAAGATTTTGAGAAAGATAGGAACGTAAAATATGCTTCAAGGTTTGGTTTGGAGAAAATATCGACAAATCACACTGAAGAACTTGTTGATAGAGTTCTTAACATGATCCAAACGCAAAGGCTTAAACCTGAAAATGTAATAGTCCAGCTTCCTAAAGAATTTTCGGAAGAGAGATATCAAAAAAAACTTACTGTTCTTAAGACTGCTGCGCCTGGTATTCGCTTTATGATAATAGATACCGTGGGGCTAAAGGATGACAATCGAACAAGCTCTGAACAAAAAGCAGAATACCGTGAAATAATATATTCCATGATGCTTTTGGCAAGATACGCGGATAAAGATAAGCCAGATACTAAAGTAGACAGCCTGTTGAAAGATTTCATAGGTTTTTGTTTTAAAGATAGTAGTGATGAAACAAATAAGTGGAGGGAGGACTACATAAAAGCGTTAAAATTTGATAATTCAGTAGAGATAGTTAAAGTAGCTCTGTCATATAAATGGATGGTAAAATATGTTTTGTCGGAGAGAGCCATGGTTTCCGCCGAGCTTATGTCAGCGTAATATGTTATAGTGGAGACGAGGCGCTGCCTCGTCTCCACGGTAATTGTAATGTTCTTACACAGAAAAATGCAGAGACGCGAAAAATCGCGTCGCTACGGGAATCGCAACCTGCTGACACAGAAAAATCTAGAGACGCCATTTATCGCGTCTCTGTATAAGAGCGGGTAACATATTGGACCCCCTGTCATCCCGACCGAACGAAGTGAGTGGAGGATTATGCAATAAAAAGTGTGGGCTTTTCAAAGTCCTCCCCTTTTTCTTCTGTATTCATTGTCAGTACGAGATCTCCATGTTTGCTATAAAAGAATGCTGTTTTTTCATTGCCGGCTTTTTCGTAGATGTCTGCAGCATCTGCCAAAATTCCTTTTCGATTCTCTATGTTCTGTAAATATTGCTGTATGTTCTTCATCTTATGAAACGCTCATATTTGACGTTCCACATGAGGATATTCTAACTTTAACGCCGATTCTATGCCCTTTGAATCGTCAGAGATAAATAATTGTGGTCTGGATAATCCTCTTTTTTGTAAATCTATCAGCAAGCTTCTCACTGCCTGTTCGCTTTCGCTGTTGGCAACAACATATCCTAATAGTTCAAAGTTTAAGTCTTTATCCATTCCGATAGTGTAACATATTATGGGCACTTTCAAGGTTGTCATCCCGGGCATAATACTCAAAAATTGTTGTTGCCCCTACTCGTAATATATTGTATACAAACAACTTGGAACAATAAAACAGGTCTAATCTCAAAAGGAGTTGAGAATGATAAAAAAAACGATGTTCAAGATGTTTGTCAAAAAACGTTATTTACTTCGGGCAAAGTGTTAATTTTAAGCAACGCTTTAAATGCTCCAGATGTCATAAAACTTTTATTTGGCGTAGTCCGAAAAACAAAAAACATAACGAAAAACATTGGTTCAATCTTTGGGTAAAAGAAAGTTATTATATCAGACAGCTGAGTAAAATGTCTGGCTATAGCAAATCAAAACTTGAACGCATTAAGAATTTTTGGATTGATAAGCTACCCAAAGAACGTACTGACTATTCTCAGTACAAATATATAATTTGCGAGGGCGTCTACTTTCATAAAAACGGTTGCCTCATAAGTCTTATGGATGCAAAAGGACAAACTATTTTATCTACCATTTATGCAAAAAAAGAAGGGTTTAATAACATGTACCCATGGTTTAAAAAACTCAAAGAACAAAATCTTAATCCCTTGTACATTGCGATAGATGGAGAACAATCCGCAACAAGAGCCATTAAGACCATTTGGCCTCAAGCTAAGATTCAACGCTGTTTGTTCCACATTCAGCGCGAAGGTATGCGCTGGTTGAGAACTTATCCAAAGACGGAAGCGGGCAAAGATTTAAGGCGTATCTTAAGTACACTCTGTGCCATCAGAACTGACAAAGAACGAGATACATTTATCGCTAGCTACGAAAATTGGTTAACTAAATACAAAGATTTCATAAAATCATTGACAACAACTACTATCGCATTTAAAGAACTAAAACGAACAACAGTACTAATAAAAAATGCTCTGCCAAACATGTTTCGCTTTCTAGAGGAACCGAATATTCCATCGACAACAAATGCTCTAGAAAGTTTTTATTCACGGCTTAAAGCCGATTATCGTCGTCATCGTGGGCTAACTCAGAAACACAAAATTCATTATTTAACATGGTACGGTTCGATAAAATAAATGTCTATTGTGGATAGTGACGTATGTGGATAAGCAGGAAGCTTATCCACATACTTGGACAACTCTTCGAGTTACTCACACTCTCCACAACACTACTACTAAATTGTTAGAAAGAACATGAAAAATAACAACAATTTTTGAGTAATACCAATTACGTTAATTAATTGTACATTTGTAGCAACGTAATACGTAGTGTATTGTTGCTGTATGAATAGATTAAAAAAGTTAATTGTCAACCTTCAACAGTACGATTTTTTGTCTACGTATAAAGCAGGGAGAATA
>JBDRBY010000073.1:0-15400 GCA_043822245.1 Candidatus Omnitrophota bacterium | reverse complement strand
GATTGTGGAGAGAAATGACAAAATCCCCCTAACCCCCTTTTCCAAAGGGGGAATTTTAAGGGGGAGGGAAGTTAATCTTAGATAACTGCTTTAAATGCAAAGGATTAAGAAAAATTTGGATACAAACTTTTGACAATACCGAGATTTGTATCTGTAGTGGAATTATAGTAATTGATGAACTTGAGAACCATCTGCACCCCAAATTATTTGGACACATAATCAAACTATTTAATTCATACTCAAATAAAAATAACGCGCAGCTTATTTTCGCCACCCATAATCTGACCTGTATGAATAATGAGTGTTTCCGTAGAGATCAAATTTGGTTTACAGAAAAAAAAATAGCCAGGGAGAATCAAACCTGTTTTCACTGGCAGATTACAAGTTGAATGATAAAAAGATAAGGAAGGATGCAAGTTATAGTAAGGATTACATGCTGGGGAAATATTGGGGGATTCCTTTTATTGACGAGATAGCCTTGTCCTTTAGGTGTAAAGATAATGAGTAGTTGAGTTTTTGAATGCTTATTTGAAGGATGAATAAAGGTGGATAAAAAATGGGTTTTCAGGTGAAAAGTGCAGACAGTTTAGCTAAATTGGATTGATAAGACTTAGCAAAAAAATCACCTACAATTATGCTTGACAAAATCCATGTGGGTGTGGTAATTTCAATTCTTAATTTGTAGTTTTGTAGTCTAGAGTTTTGGCTTGTATGTGGTAGGATAGAAAAACGGGGTGCGATTATTATGAAGACAAAAATGGTAAAACAAACGGAAGCGTGCCATAAATGGTATGTGGTTAATGTCGCTGATAAGGTGTTGGGAAGAGCCGCTTCAGAGATCGCGGTTCTTTTAATGGGGAAGAATCGCGCTGATTTTACTCCGCATGTGGATAATGGCGGCGGCGTAGTTGCGCTTAATTGCGGCAAGGTGAAGGTAACCGGCAATAAAGCGTCGCAGAAAGTGTACAAGAGATATTCGGGGTATCCCGGAGGGCTAAAAGAAACGGTCTATGAAAAGATGCTTGAGAAGGATCCTAAGTATATAATGAGGCATGCAGTTAGGGGAATGCTTCCGAAAACTAAATTGGGCGACCGTATGATGAAACGGTTAAAGCTGTACGCGGGAGATACTCATTCGCATATCGCGCAAAAGCCTGAAGAAAAAAAGCTGTAAAGAGGAGACGCAATAAATGGAGAAATTAGTTGAATATGTCGCTGTTGGAAGGCGTAAAGAGGCTGTTGCCAGAGTTAGGCTAAGGCCGGGTAAAGGAAAAATAAGAGTCAATAAAAGAGAGTTTGAGGAGTTTTTCCCAAGAGAAACTCATAGAATCCTCATTAAGAAACCATTAGACGTGGCAAAATCAGGTGACAAGTATGATATTTTTGCCACGATTGTTGGCGGCGGCATAAGCGGCCAGGCAGGGGCTCTTAGGCATGGAATCGCGAGGGCGTTACTGAAAACCGATGAAAAAATCCGGCTGGTTTTAAAAAAAGCCGGATTTCTTACGCGTGATTCTCGAATCAAAGAACGTAAAAAATACGGGCGAAAAAGAGCCCGCAAGAGGTTCCAGTTCTCGAAGAGATAGTTGTATAGTGGATAGCATATAGTGGATAGTGGATACAGTGGGATAGAGAAAACAAGGTGGGCCGCATTTTAAGTGCGGCCTGTCTTGTTTTTGATTGACAGGGTAATTCAATTACATTATACTTTTGTGTATTCTTATTAACTTACGGAGGGACGGGTAGAAATGATTAAAGCGGCTGTTGTAGGCGCTACCGGGTATACCGGAGAAGAACTGGTAGAGGTTTTGTTAAAAAATCCGGAGGTAGAGATAACTTCTCTTTCGGCGCTGGTTGAAAAAGAGGTTTTATTTTCAGAACTTTATCCGAGGTTTGATAAGAAGACATCACTGATTTGTAAAAATCTTGATATTCAAGAGGTTTGTTCAAAAAGTGATATAGTTTTTTTGGCGCTCCCTCATACGGTGTCCATGAAAATCGCGCCTCTTCTTCTCAAAAAAGAAAAAAAAGTTATAGATCTCAGCGCGGATTATCGTTTGCCGGCCGATGTTTACGCGAAGTGGTATGGAACAAAACATACCGACCTTAAAAACCTTGATGAAGCTGTGTACGGCCTGCCGGAAATAAACAGGCAAAAGATTAAAAAAGCGCGGCTTGTTTCAAATCCGGGATGTTATCCGACAAGCGTTATATTAGCGTTGTTGCCGATTATAAAATTAATAACAAGCGCTGAGCTTACGATTGTAGTAGATTCTAAAAGCGGGGTGACCGGTGCCGGCAGAAAAGCGTTGATTTCGCTTTGTTTTGGCGAAGTGGATGAGAATTTTAAATGCTATAAGGCGAATGAACATCAGCATATCCCGGAGATGGAGCATATACTCTCGGGTACCGCGGAGAGTGAGGTAAAGATTAATTTTACGCCTCATTTGTTGCCCATAAAGAGGGGTATTTTGTCCACAATTTATATCCAGCATAAGGATCTGCCCAAGGAAGTGAATTTGCACAAGATGTACTCGGATTATTTCAGCAAAGAACCATTTGTTCGGGTAAAACCTCTTGGACAAATGCCGGAAATAAAGGATGTCGCGGGTACGAATTTTTGTGATATCGGGATAAAAAGCGCAAGGGGTATGTTAGTTATAGTTTCTGTTATTGATAACCTTTTGAAGGGCGCGAGCGGCCAGGCGGTTCAAAATATGAACATAATGTTCGGCTTGGACGAAAAAACGGCTTTGGTGTAAACATGAAAAGATACACATTACCAAAAGGATTTCTCGCGGGCGCGGTGCATTGCGGGATAAAGAGGAAGAGAAAAGATCTTTCCCTTTTTTATTCGGAAGTTCCGTGTAAAATAGCCGCGATTTTTACTAAAAACGTTGTGAAAGCGGCGCCTGTTATTTTAGCGATAAAACAGTTAAAAAAAACCGATAGTATCAGAGCGGTTGTAGTTAACAGCGGAAACGCTAATTGCATGACAGGTAAAAGAGGGCTTAATGACGCGAAAAAAATGGCGCGGCATATGGCCAAACTTTTAAAAGTTTCGGAGAATGAAGTTTTAGTATCTTCAACAGGCGTAATAGGCCGGTTCATGCCGATGAAGTCTGTAATCAAGGGCCTGGCCACCTTGTCTAAAGAATTTTCCGCGGACGGCCTTCTTGACGCGGCTAACGGAATTATAACAACAGATCGTTTTTGTAAGATATCGGCCCGGTCCTTTGAAATAGGGCGGAAAATGGTAACAATAACCGGTGTTGCCAAGGGCGCCGGCATGATACAGCCGGACATGGCAACTATGTTATGTTATATCCTGACGGATGCCGATGTCGAGAAGAAATCTTTGAAAAAAGCGTTGGTTTCTTCCAGTGAGGATTCTTTTAACGCGATTACTGTGGACGGGGATATGAGCACTAATGACACGGTGATGCTTTTGGCGAACGGCGAAGCCGGCAATAATCCGATTAAGGAAGGAACCGAGGCTTTTAAGGTGTTTCAAAAAAATCTTGACGAAGTATCGCGAGATCTCGCCAAGATGATTGTCGAGGACGGAGAAGGCGCCGTTAAGTTTATGGAGGTGTATGTTAATGGCGCTAAAACTAAAAATGACGCGTCAAAAGCGGCTTTGGCCACGGCAAATTCACTATTGGTCAAATGCGCTGTTTTAGGAGGGGATCCCAACTGGGGCAGAATCGGTTCCTCCATAGGTTCAAGCGGTATTGATTTCGACCCTGACAAAATGGAGATAAAACTTGACGGGGTGGTGTTTTTTAAAAAAGGCGGTGCTGTGCCTTTCCCGAAGCAAAAAGCGCTTTCGGTTTTTAAAGGCAAAAAAGTAAAGATTGAAGTGGACCTGCATAGCGGGAAAAACAGCGCGATAGTCTATTCTTGTGATATTTCGGGTAAATACATAAAACTGAATTCGGATTATACGTCGTAATATGGAAAACGCTATTAAAAAAAGTGAAGTTTTGATTGAAGCATTACCTTACATAAAAAAATTTTTCAATAAGGTAATTGTAATTAAATTCGGCGGCAGTTTGCTTCATACTGAAAACGTGCGCGCGATGGTTTTACAGGATATTGTGTTTATGCGCTACGCTGGAATGAAGCCGGTTTTGGTGCATGGCGGCGGCCCCAACATAAGCAAAAAACTGAAAGAAGCGAATATCGAGACGAAGTTTGTTAACGGACTTCGTGTTACCTGTGAAAAATCCATTGAAGTGGTAGATTCTGTCCTTATGGAGGTGAACAAAGAACTGGTGCGGGAGATTAACGGTTTTGGTGGAGAAGCGTTTGGCCTGAGCGGGAAAGAAAATAACATACTCCAGGCCGTGAAACGTAAAGATTCTGACCTGGGCTTTGTCGGCGAGGTTGAGTCAATTGACACAACTATCTTGAAGAGGCTTTTGGACACAAACATTATTCCCGTAATCTCGCCTGTGGGTAGAGGGAAGGATAATAAGCTATACAATATAAACGCCGACGAAGCGGCCAGTAATCTTGCCATAGCTCTTAGCGCGGAAAAGTTTGCCGTATTGACCAATGTAAGGGGCGTTATGGGGGACAAGGATAATCCCGATTCTTTGTTCCATTCTCTAACCATGGGAAAAACGGATGAGTTGATAAGAACCGGAATTATTAACGGCGGAATGGTTCCAAAAGTTAAGGCGTGCCTTGACGCTTTAAGAGGCAATGTTAAAAAATCCCACATTGTTGACGCGAATCTTCCTCACGCGTTGCTTTTGGAGATATTTACCGATACAGGGATAGGAACGGAGATAATTAAAAACTAAAAATGGAAAATTCAAAATTAAACGAAATTAAAAAACTATATGACGGCTATGTTCTTTCCACATACACGCGCCAGGATTTATGCCTGGTTAAAGGGAAAGGCGCGTGGGTGGAGGATTCTGAGGGAAAAAAATATCTGGATTTTTTCCCAGGGTGGGCAGTAAGCGGAATAGGCCATTGTCATCCGAGGGTTATCCGGAGGATTGAAGAACAGCTGAAAAGGATACTGCATGTGTCGAACAATTATTACAATGATGTCCAGCCGATTTTAGCAAAAAAAATAATAGACTATTCTTTTCCGGGAAGAGTTTTTTTCGCGAATAGCGGGGCAGAGGCCAATGAGGGCGCGATAAAACTAGCGCGGCGTTATGGATATCCCGATAGGTATGAAGTAATAACAATGGAAAATTCCTTTCACGGCAGGACATTGGCGACTTTAACCGCGACAGGCCAGTCAAAAGTAAAAGAGGGGTTTGCTCCTCTGCCGGAAGGGTTTAAACACGTTCCCTTTAATGACGCCAAAGCGTTTGGCGCGGCTGTTACGAGTAAAACCGCGGCAGTTATAATCGAACCCATACAGGGAGAAGGCGGGATAAATGAGCCTGGCGAAGAGTATATTAAGGAGATAAGCGGTATTTGCAGGGAAAAGGATATTTTATTTATCGTTGATGAGGTTCAGACCTGCATGGGCAGAACAGGAAAGATGTTCGCGTATAAACATTACGGGATAGAGCCTGACGCTATGACCCTTGCCAAATCTTTAGGCGGCGGCCTTCCGATCGGCGCGCTTGTGGTGAGTGAAAAGCACAAGGATGTTCTCGGCGCCGGTTCTCACGCTTCAACTTTTGGCGGAAGCCCCATCGTTTCTGCCGCGGCATTGGGTGTGTTTGAAGCGATAGAACAAGAGGGATTATTGGAAAATACCGTTAAGATGGGCCGGTACATACGCGGAAAACTGGACGAGTTGAAAAAAGAAAATGATATTATCGCTGAAGTAAAGGGTAAAGGGTTGATGATAGGCGTGAGGCTTAATATGGAAGACGCTTCAAGTGTGGTTTACAAATGCATGAGGGAGGGCCTTCTAATAAATTGCACGCAGAAAAACATACTTAGGATTATGCCGCCGATTACGATTACAAAAAGCCTGGCGGATATCGCGATGGAGAAACTTTCGAAAGCGTTGGAACGGTAATTGGAATGGAGCGACAATGAAAACAAAAGACCTGATAACAATTGATGACCTGACAGCGAGAGATATCTTTGATATCATGAAACTTGCTAAAAAGCTAAAGAAAGCCCCTCTTTCTAAAAAAGATGTGTTAAAAAACAAGACACTGGCTTTATTGTTCCAAAAACCTTCTAACCGGACAAGGGTATCTTTTGAAGTTGCTATGGTGCATCTTGGAGGGCATGTCTTGTATCTCAGCCCGAATGAGATTGATATGGGGACAAGGGAACCGGTTAAAGACGTGGCGCGTGTTATTTCCAGGTATGTAGATGCTGTAGTGGCGCGTGTTTTCGCTCATCAGGATGTAGTCGACTTCGCGTATCATTCACATGTGCCGGTCATAAACGGCCTGTCTGATTTCGCGCATCCGTGCCAGGCGTTAAGCGATATGTTTACAGTTATGGAAAGGTTTAAGAGGCTGAAGAAAGTAACCCTGGCGTATGTTGGTGATGGGAACAACGTGCTTAATTCGTTACTTATCGCGGGAGCTAAGATTGGTTTGAATATGAAGATCGCTGTACCGGAAGGATACGGGCCCTCTTCCGAGGTTTTTTGCTCAGCCTCGCAGATAGCCAAAAAAAACCGTGTGTCCCTTGAGAAATTTAATAATCCGCGTGAAGCGGTTAAAGGCGCTGATGTTGTATATACAGACGTATGGATTAGCATGGGCCAGGAAAGCGAAAAAGAAAAACGGTTAAAAGATTTTAAGGATTTTCAAATAAACAAACAGCTGATGAGAGAGGCGAAACCGGATGCCTTAATAATGCACTGCCTTCCCGCTCACCGAGGCCAGGAAATTACGGATGTGATTGACGGCAAAAATTCTATTGTTTATGACCAGGCGGAGAACAGAATGCATGTGCAAAAAGCGATCTTATTAAAACTAATAAACCCGTAGGGCAAAGCATGCCTCAACATTAACAAAACCGTAGGAGAAAGGCATGCCTTTGCCGTTACCAATAGGAGATAACCCATGTCAAAAAAAGTAGTATTGGCGTATTCAGGCGGGCTGGATACCTCTGTGGCCATAAAATGGTTTATGGAGAAAGGGTATGATGTAATTTGCTATATGGGGGATGTGGGCCAGGGTGCCGACGCTGAGAAAGCGCGCCTGCGCGCTTTAAAGATTGGAGCTAAAAAGTGTATTGTTGACGATTTGAAGGAAGAGTTCATCTCTGATTATATATTCCCAACGCTTACCGCTGGCGCTTTGTACCAGGGAAAATATAATTTAGCCACAGCGCTTTCCCGTCCCTTGATAGCCAAAGCAATGATAAAATTTGCCGGAGAAGAAAAAGCGGATACTGTGGCGCACGGTTGTACCGGCAAGGGGAATGATCAGGTACGGTTTGAAGTGACGTTTCACATAAAAGGGCCTCATCTCAAAGTAATAGCTCCGGTTCGTGAATGGGAGCTCAAAACGCGCGAGGCGGAAATCGATTACGCGAAAAAACACAATATCCCGATTGAACAGACCAAGAAAAAACTTTTTAGTATAGATCGCAACCTGTGGGGAATCAGCGTTGAAGGCGGCAGCCTGGAAGATCCTTGGAATGAACCCTCAAAAGACACATATATCAGTATCAACACACCTTTCGACGCGCCAGCAAAAGCGGAATATGTGACTATCATGTTTGAAAAAGGAATCCCGATAGCGGTAAATGGAAAAAAAATTAAACCAATAAATCTTGTTGAAAAGTTGAATAAGATCGGCGCTTGCCACGGTATTGGACGTATTGACATGGTTGAAGATCGTCTAGTGGGAATTAAGTCTCGAGAGGTATATGAAGCGCCAGCGTCAGCGATCTTATACAGCGCGCATACCGCGCTTGAAGAGCTGGTTTTAGACAGAGAGACCTTAAAGTTTAAGCAAACTGTTAGCGCGTGTTACAGCAGGCTTGTCTATAACGGCCTGTGGTTTACTCCTTTGAAGGAGGCTTTAGACGCGTTTATAAGCAATACGCAAAAAAATGTCTCTGGAGAAGTAAAACTGAAATTATATAAAGGGAACGTTTTAGTGTGCGGCAGGAAAAGCCCAAAATCGCGGTACAATATAAATTTTGCCACTTACAGTGATGGAGACATTTTTGACCAGTCTTTGGCAAAAGGTTTCATTGATTTATGGGCTATGCCGTATAGAAAGTAGAAGTGTAAAATCATAGTCCAAGGTTATGCTGTCGTCCCGGAATCTTGCCAAGCAAAGTATCAGGGATCTATAGACTTTAAATTTGTAACATAGGAGCCAATATGTCGCAATTATGGGGCGGGAGATTCGAAAAGAAAGGGATAAAAGCTGATGTAATGAAATTTACATCAAGCCTTGATGTGGATAAAGTGCTTGTGGAATACGATTGTTTAAGCAGTAAAACGCACGTGGAAATGCTTTCAAGATGCGGTTTTGTCACGGAAAAAGAGAAAGAAGAGATTTTAACCGTATTGGATGATTTGCTTTTAAAAATGCGTGGTGGCCTTATAGATCTGGACGGCTACGAGGATATTCATTCCGCTGTCCAGGACTATGTGGAAAAAAACGCTCCTATCGCGGCTAAAAAAATGCACACAGCCAGATCCCGTAATGAACAAGTGGTTAATGATGTGCGCCTGTATTGCAAAGACAAAATAAAAGAAGTCAAGTTGTTAACCCTGTTGTTTCAAAAAGAACTGGTAGAATTGGCTGATAAGGTTCGAACTGTTGTAATCCCCGGCTATACTCATCTTAATCACGCTCAGCCTATTCTTTTTTCTCATCTCGTGATGGCGTATGTGGAAATGTTTCAGCGTGACATAGGAAGGCTTGAAGATTCAATCAAAAGGTGTGATATTTCTGTCATGGGTTCAGGAGCGCTTGCCGGTTCTAGCCTGAAACTTGATCGTAAATTTAGCGCGGAAAAGATGGGTTTTAAAGATATTTCGGCGAATAGTATTGACTCTGTGAGTGACAGGGATTTTGTCATTGAATTTGTCTCATGCCTTTCTCTGATCGCCATGCACCTTTCCCGGATAGCTGAGGATTTTATACTTTATAGCATCCCGGAATTTGGATTTTTAGAAATCGGCGAAGATTACTGCACAGGCAGTTCTCTTATGCCGCAGAAAAAGAATCCGGATGTTTTAGAGCTTGTGAGAGGGAAAACCAGCCATGTTATAGGTTCGGTAAACGCGTTATTTGTTTTAATGAAAGGCCAGCCGCATTCGTACAACCGGGATATGCAGGAGGATAAGAAACATTTATTCGAATCGGTTGAGCTTGTTTCCTCGGAGCTTGAGATAATGGCGGGTCTGGTTAAAACAATCATTTTAAAAGAAGATAACATACGCGGCATGCTTAAAGATGAATTTATTTACGCGACTGATTTGGCGGAATATTTAGTCGTAAAAGGTGTGGCGTTTAGCGACGCGCATAAGATTATCGGCAGTATTGTGAAACATTGCGTGGATAAAAACATGAATATTTCAGATCTTTCAATTTCGGAAATGAAAGGATTTTCGACACACCTGGAGGAAGATGTTTACCGGCTGCTTAACGCGGAGGCGTCTGTCAAAAATAAAAAGACATTGGGAAGCACTAATCCGAAACTTGTGCGAAAAGAAATAGCTAAATGGAAAAAACGGCTGGGAAAGGTGAAAAATGCGTGATTTTAATTACAAAGATGGGGTTTTGTACTGCGAAAATATTTCGCTGGCAGATGTTGTGAAAGAATATCCAACCCCGTTTTATTTGTACAGCTATAGCACGATCATGAGCCATTTTTCCAAGATACAAGAAGCGTTTAAAGCGATGAATCCACTCATTTGTTTTTCCATGAAATCTAATTCTAATTTAAACATATGCCGAGCTCTTATCTCGGCGGGCGCGGGGCTTGACATTGTTTCGGGAGGAGAGCTTTATAGAGCTCTTAAAGCGGGATGCCCTCCTGAAAGAATAGTTTACGCGAGTGTGGGAAAAACTGAAGAAGAAATAAAAAAGGCTGTCCAGAAAGGCATATTGCTCTTTAATGTGGAATCTGTACCGGAGCTTATTATGATTGACAGCGTGGCAAAACGTTTACGAAGAAAAGTTAAAGCCGCGATACGCGTTAATCCTGACGTAAAGGCTGATACCCATGATTACATAACAACCGGCACAAAAGAAAAGAAATTCGGTATAGGCTTTAAACTCGCGGAAGAGATTTTTGATAATGCGAATAAATATTCAAACGTGGAACTTAAAGGTATTCATGTGCATATCGGGTCGCAGATAACCAAAACAGCGCCGTTTGTGAAATCTATAACAAAGATATTGAAATTCATCGATGATTGTAATATTGATATTGAGTGGCTGAATTTAGGCGGCGGGTTTGGAATTATTTACAATATGGAAATAGCCGCCACAGCGAAGGAATTTGGCGAAGAGATCGGCGCGCTTGTAAAAAACCGGAATTATAAATTTATTTTGGAACCGGGCCGGTTTATTATGGGCAATAGCGGTATTTTGGTAACAAAGGTGTTGTATGTTAAAACAGGCGAATCTGATAAAAAGTTCGCGATAGTGGACGCGGGGATGAACGATCTTTTGCGCCCGAGTTTATATAAGTCGTATCATGAAATTTGTCCGGTAATCCAACGTAAAGACAAAGTATCGAAATATGATGTAGTGGGGCCTATATGTGAAAGCGGCGATTATCTGGCGTTGGATAGGGAGCTTACGGAAATTTTGCCCGGTGAATATCTTTCAGTGATGAGTGCCGGAGCCTATGGGTTTACGATGTCGTCTAACTACAATTCGAGGCCTCGTCCGGCAGAGCTTTTGGTTCTTAACGGCGAGGTAAAAGTAATACGCTCCGCGGAAACATACCGTGACCTTATCCGCGGTGAAAAGATATTAAAAGAACTTAAATAGGATGGATTCCCGCTTTCGCGGGAAGGACAAAAGAAACATGGCAAGGAGCACCTCCCTGTCATTCCCGCGAAAGCGGGATTCTATGTGAATATGAAAAAATATAACATATGTTTTACAAAAGCCGTGGCGAGCGGTAACGATTTCATTATAATTGATAACAAAAATGGCGAACTAAACAGCCGTGATTTTGATTATTCGTTAATAGCGAGGGATCTTTGCCGCAGGAAGTTTTCAATAGGGGCGGACGGCCTTTTGGTCTTTGAGGATTCGGATAAGGCTGTTTTTCGTATGCGCGTTATTAACCCTGACGGTTCAGAAGTAGATATGTGTGGTAACGGTGCCAGATGCGGCGCGCTTTACGCGGCTTTGAGTGGGTGGGGCAGGGATCTAACCATTGAAACCGGCGCGGGAATATTGGAAGCCGTGGTTACGGATGACAATGTAAAGATAAAAATGAGTGAACCTAAAGGCCTGAAAATGGATATAAACCTGGGCATAGGATCAAACTTAATGACAGTTTATTTTATTAATACGGGTGTGCCGCATGTTGTTCATATTGTCGACAAATTAGAAACATATCGGGTAAAAGAAATGGGAAAACAGATTCGACAGCATCCACTCTTCGCGCCGCACGGCACAAATGTTAATTTTGTTGGCGATATAAAAGATAACAGCGCGGCAATACGAACCTATGAGCGCGGAGTTGAAGACGAGACGCTTGCCTGCGGAACAGGGAGCGTGGCAGCCGCGGTTATTTTAGGCCTTCTAGGGAATGTGATAAGCCCAGTTAAGATGCGCACGCTAAGCGGTGAGATATTAACGGTACATTACAAAATATCCGGGAAAAAAATTTCAAATGTGTATTTGGAAGGCGCCGCGAAGATAGTTTGTGAAGGAAAAATTTAGCAAATTGTCACCCCGACCGAACGAAGAGGGTGATTGTCATCCCGGAAATTTTGCAAGAACGTTGTGTTGTCATCCCGGAATTTTGCGAGGATGTTGTGTTGTCATCCCGGAATTTTGCGAGGATGTTGTGTTGTCATCCCGGAATTTTGCGAAGCAAAATATCCGGGAACCATAAAACACAAAAAATAGGAGTACTTATGTTTAAAGGTTCTTATGTCGCGTTAGTTACACCGTTTAAGGACGGCAAGATTGATGAAAAGGCTTTTCGCCGGTTAGTACAGTTTCACATTGATAACGGCAGTGACGGATTAGTCCCGTGCGGCTGTACAGGTGAAGCCGCGACATTAACAACGGACGAACAAAAACATCTTATAAAAGTGACGGTAGAGATGTCTAATAAGCGCCTTCCGGTGGTCGCGGGTACGGGTTCTAATTGTACTTCTGAAGCGGTTGAACTTACTTCATACGCGAAGAAATCCGGTTGTGATGGAGCTTTGATTATTACGCCGTATTATAACAAACCTACGCCCGAAGGCCAGTACAGGCATTATGCTGAGATCGCGAGAAAAGTAGATATCCCTATAATGCTTTATAACGTGCCCTCACGCACGGGAATATCCATACTTCCTTCCACGGTCGCGCGCCTTTCAAAGATAGAAAATATTGTCGCGATTAAAGAAGCCGCCGGCAGTGTCCAGCAAGTCGCTGACATATTGTCCCTTTGTGATATAACCGTGATGAGTGGAGATGATTCCATGACTTTGCCGTTTATGGCAATAGGCGCCACAGGGGTTGTCAGTGTCGTGGCAAATATAATACCCGCGCAAGTGCGCGAGTTAACCCAGTCATATCTTGAAGGCAGGCATGATGAGAGTCGCAGGATTCATTATGAGATAATGGATTTGTGCAAGGCGATTTTTATAGAAACAAACCCCATACCCGTAAAAACAGCTCTTAGCCTGATGGGCATGGCGGAAGAAGAATGGAGAAGCCCTCTTTGCGAGATGGAGAAAGAAAACAAGGCTAAGTTAAAAATAGTGCTCGAGAAACATGAGCTTTTGGGGTAGGGAGTCGGAAGACAGAAGGAGAGGAAGATGGTGCGGATAGGGATAAGCGGTGTTTGCGGGAGGATGGGGAAAAGAATCGCGTGTTTAGCGTTAAGTGACCCGGAATTTCAAATAACCTGCGCTTTAGAAAAAAAAGAAACAGGCTGTGTTGGAAAAAGCCTTGGCAAAATACTGGAAAAAGAAGGGGCAAGCCTGGTAATAACGTCTGATTTACGAAAGGTTCGCGCGGATATTGACTGTCTTATAGATTTTACTCTGCCGGAAGCTTCATTAAACCATCTTGAGATATGCCGGGAAAATAATATTTCTATGGTAATCGGAACGACAGGGTTTGATTCTCATGGAGAGTCAAAGATACAGCGTGCCTCGAAAGATATTCCAATAGTATTTTCTCCTAATATGGCAATAGGCGTAAACCTTGTTTTTAGTATTGTTTCGCAAGCCGCGCGTGTTTTAGGCCGTGATTTTAGCGTCAAAATAGATGAGACACACCATGCGCGCAAAAAAGATTCTCCGAGCGGTACGGCTAAAAAAATTAGGGATACGATAAAAACTGCCGCAGGGATAGAGGCTCCAATAGAGGCGTTTCGTGAAGGTGAAGTTATAGGCAACCATGGAATCATTTTTGATGGGATGTATGAAACTATAGAGATTCGGCATAACGCGAAGAGCCGTGATGTATTCGCCGCCGGCGCGCTTAAAGCGGCAAAATTTTTGTCAGGAAAACAACCCGGCCTGTATGACATGTCGGATGTTTTGGGATTGAAGTAGCGTGAATCCCCCTTTGAAAAAGGGGGAAAATGGGGGATTTAAAGCATGAACGTGTCTTACGCGCAGCGTTTAAAACAATTACCGCCTTATCTATTTGAAGAAATAGACAAAGCCAAACAGAAGGCTTTGAACGAAGGCCGGCCGGTAATAGATCTCGGAGTAGGTGACCCTGATACTCCTACGCCTGAGTTTATAATAAAAAGTCTTCAGGAAGCGGTAAAAGATCCGGCAACTCACAAATATGCTCTGAATCGCGGCCTTAAAGCTTTACGCGAAGAAATGGCGCTTTGGTATAAAAAACGGTTTGACGTAACGCTTAATCCCGCCGCGGAAGTCCTTCCGCTTTTAGGGTCAAAAGAGGGGATCGCGCACGTACCGTTAGCATTTATTAATCCGGGTGATGAAGTACTTGTGCCTAGTCCGGGATATCCTCCGTACAATTCAGGCGCGATATTCGCGGGCGCGAAAGTTCATTTTATGCCGCTTTTAAAAGAAAATAATTTTTTGCCTGATTTAGGCGCTATAGGTGAAAGTGTCGCTAAAAAATGCAAACTTATGCATATTAACTATCCGAATAATCCTACAGGCGCGGTATGTGATAAAAATTTTTATAAAGAAGTGGTATCATTCGCGAAAAAATATGACATTATTGTGTGTTCAGACGCCGCTTACACAGAGATAAGTTATGACGGATTTAATCCTCCGAGTTTTCTTGAAGTTCCCGGAGCGAGAGACGTAGGGATAGAATTTCATTCGCTTTCGAAAACATTCAACATGACCGGCTGGAGGGTTGGAATGGCAGTCGGCAACAGCTATCTGCTCGACGGTCTCGCGAAAGTAAAGGCGAACGTGGATTCCGGCATATTTACCCCGATACAATTCGCGGCAATTGAAGCTTTGAAACACGCGGACGAGATAAAGATCGAGATGAACAAAATCTACTCCAAAAGGCGGGACACGATTATTGACGGGCTTAATGGGATAGGCTGGCACGTTCAGCCGCCTTTGGCGGCCTTTTATATCTGGGCACCGGTTTTCGGCAACTATGATTCTTTTTCACTTGCGAAAGCTATCCTGGAAAAATCGGATATAATCGTTACCCCTGGTAACGGTTTTGGCGAAAGCGGCGAAGGGTACATTCGTATGGCGCTAACGGTGGATGTCGAAAAACTAAAAGAAGCGGTTACCAGAATTAAAAAAGCATTTTTTAATTAACCCAAAATGGCCATAGCATACATCGGGATAGGTTCAAACATCGGAGATAAGAGGGTAAATTGCGAAAACGCGATATTAAAATTAGAATCGCTTGGCGGTATAAAGATACTAAAATGTTCGACATTATAT
This sequence comes from Candidatus Omnitrophota bacterium, assembly GCA_043822245.1. GTDB lineage: Bacteria > Omnitrophota > Gorgyraeia > Tantalellales > Tantalellaceae > JBDRBY01. The sequence continues at coordinate 396 of JBDRBY010000073.1, read as the reverse complement.
CCCACAAAACCGGTTGGTGGGCCAAAACAAGAAGATTATATCAACGGTGTTGTGAAACTTGAAACAGAGATGCCTCCGTTAGAACTTCTTGAGGCGGTAAAGAGAATAGAAAAAGATATGGGCCGCGAACCAAGCCGCCGGAATTATCCACGTATCATTGATTTAGATATTTTACTGTATGATGAAGTCATCCTGCGCGGAGAGAAACTTACTATCCCGCATCCCAGGATGCGCGAAAGAGATTTTGTTTTAAAAGGCCTAAGAGAAATCGCCCCTGACATATGTGTCATGTAGAGACGCGATTTATCGCGTCCAAATAACGGCTATAAAGAGAAATCGCCCCTGACATATGTGTCATGTAGAGACGCGATTTATCGCGTCCAAATAACGGCTATA
>JBDRBY010000072.1:0-3451 GCA_043822245.1 Candidatus Omnitrophota bacterium | reverse complement strand
TTCAGACACATAATCTTTTAAGGACGGGGGAAAAAGCAACGGTTGATCCAGTCTATTAGCTTTGAATTTTGCCACCAATACCTCCTTGTTTATGGTATTATACCATAGGAAGTATTCAGTGGCTATTCTCGGTCGGCCTGTAAGATCCCTCCACTCACTTCGTTCGGGCGGGATGACAGGGGTGTCTTAGGCACAGACGCGATAAATCGCGTCTCTACCTCCGATAATTTCGGAAAACACCCACAATAATCTCATGTAGAGACGCGATTTATCGCGTCTGTGCCGTCGACAATTATAAACACTTTTTAAAATGTCGAAGGGTTCATTCTAAGCTCCCTCCACTCACTTCGTTCGGGCGGGATGACAATCGGGAAGTGCACATGATATGTTACACTATCAAAACAGGCGAAGTTTTCACGTGATTTCGCGAAATCGCTCGGGAGGGGCTTTCCTTAAAAACCAACCTGCCCCCTTAGGCCATAGACGAAGATTGTGTCGTTGTCTCCTTCTTCGCTCTCCGTGAGGCCGTTTGGATCCCATATGATTTGTAAATCAGGACTTAGGGTAAGATAATCGTTCAACTTAAACGCATAATACGTTTCTACATGAGTTTCACTGGCGTGAGGGTTACCAGCGTCACCATATTCCGCGCCCGGCACTGCCTGGCCTGCTGCCACGGCAAAAATATCTTCGGGCCTGTTCCAATATTCACCGGTCATTCGCGCGCCGCCGGACCAATGGTATTCTATATCACTTACTTTCGGATTCTGCCACCCAAATCTGGCAAAGGTTCCAAAAACGTTTCCAAGCTTTTGATCACAGCTGAGGCCGAAACCAAAGTTTCCATTTTCACTATTTTCAACATCAGTTAGTTCCGCGTGATCCGCGCCGTTGTACCATAAGTACGCGCGGTAATTACCCGAGAACATATCTTCATCATAACTAAACGCTTTCGCGGGCATAAAATTAATCTGGGCGCTTAAAAAGGGATTATCCAGCATATCTTCCCAATCCGCGTCTTCCTCCATCCATAAAAGTTCCAGATCAATAAAATCAAACGCGTTCGGCGATGCGTTGCATCTTAATCCCACGCCGGTATCATTCGGCATATCAATGGCAGGCGAGTATTTAAACATACTGGAAAGAAACTGCGACGTTTCGTCATTCGAGTATTCGTTTTTGTCTAAATAATCCGACGCCCCTAACTTTCCACCGGTTAGAGTAATCTGCCTATTCGACAAATACTGCTCATACCAAACTTTAGTAACCACCGGAGTCGCGGAAGTATCACCCGCGTCAACGTTGACTGAACTGAATAAAGAGAGATCATTATTTAAACCTTCGCCCTGCCCAGTCTCCATTAAAAGATACCCTAATCCAAAATCGCCGAATTTTTTCTCAAATTCAAGGTCTACCGTATAAGATCCGTCAAGCCGGCTGGCCGCTCTTGTTTCGGCATTATTCGCGTTCGGCGTTCCCTGCGCGATAAACGTCGCTCCCGCGCCTATCCTAAACCCTTGCTCTTCGAAAACTTCCCTTACGCCACCTTTGTGAAATATATGCTTATCATATTCTTGCAGGTGGCTATCCTGTTCTTCTATTTTTTTATCATGAGTGCAACTCTTTGATTCAAGCTCAGAGACTCTGTTTTTCAAAAACTCGATCTCCCGCATTAGTTCTTTTATTGTCGGTTCATCCGCGCGCGCCTCGGCAAAAACTGAAAAAACTAAAACACAGAAAACTGTTTGCGCTAAAATTAAAACCCTTTTCATTTTTTCTCCCTTCATATTAAATTGTCTTTACATATCACAATTTGTAAAATAATAACACTATCTTTTCTTCTGTGTCAATTTAAAAACAGGAAACGGTTCAGGCAGGCCTGAACCCTACATCGGACGGTATATGGGAACATTTCGCTTAATGGCCTTTTCCTTTTATCATGTCAATCGCGTGCGGGATAAGTTCTAAAATAGAAAGCAAAGACTCTCGAGCTCCTTTTGGGCTGCCGGGCAGATTTATGATAAGCGTTTGTTTTCTCACACCCGCTTGAGAGCGGGAAAGAATCGCTTGTTTTGTTTTTTTGAAACCCTCGCTTCTTATCAATTCAGAAATTCCCGGAACATTTTTTTCAATAACTTCCACTGTTGCTTCAGGTGTTACGTCCCGCGGGCCCAACCCTGTACCTCCATTAGTTAAAATCAAATCAACACCGGATTCGTCGCAATAATAAAACAATCTATTTTTTATCTGTTGTTTGTCGTCTTTTATAATCTCATATCCACCTATTCCAAAATCTCTCTCTTTTAGTAAATTCAAAATAACTTCTCCGCTTTTATCGGTGTCTTTTGTTCTTGTATCGCTGATTGTCAGCACAATTGTTTTAATCATGGTTTATTGTTTTCTCCCTCTACAAATTTCATTATACCGTTATCTTATCCCCTTTATTGATAATTCCGCCTTTTACTACTTTCGCGAAGATTCCCTCGCGCGGCATAATGCAATCCCCTGTTTTGTAGTAAACCGCGCACAATTTATGACATTCTTTTCCTATTTTAGAGATTTCGATTACCGAGTTTTTCCCGATTTTGAATCTATCTCCTATCTTTAAATTCGTAAGCTCTATCCCTTGAGTAGTTATGTTTTCAGCAAAATCACCCGGCTTTAAGAGCTCGCCATTATTTTTTACTTTAGGGCAGTTATTTTGTTTACTTATACTCTCTATCGCGAGCAGACTCACCTGGCGTATCCCTTTTTGAGCGTGGCCGTCTCCATCCAAACCCAAATCTTCTACTAAGCATCCGCTTTCCACGGGAACTTTAGACATTCCCTTATGTTTACTGACATTAATTGAAAAAATTTTACCGTTTTCTATAATCACCGCTTTTACCTCCTTGTTTTTCTATTAATTCAACATTTGATATCTTTATAGATTTTGAAAACATCTTACACATATCATACACGGTAAGCGCGGCTACTGAACAAGCAACCATTGCTTCCATTTCTACCCCTGTTTTCGCAGTTGCCTTAGCAATAGACTTTATTGAAACTGTTTTTGATTCCAATGTAAAACAAAGATCCACGTAGTCTATCTCAATGTTATGACATAGGGGGATAATTTCATATGTCCTTTTGGCGGCTAATATCCCTGCTACCCTGGATATTTCCAACACATCTCCCTTTGGAATAGTCTTATTTTTAATCCTCTCGATTATTTTTTGATCTAACTCAACAATTGCCGCCGCTTTCGCGATTCTTACTGTTTTTCCTTTTTCTCCTACATCTATCATATTTAGCCTCCTCTTTTATCCACCGGTATTGTCAAAAGTTTGTATCCAAATTTTTCTTAATCCTTTGCATTTAAAGCAGTTATCTAAGATTAACTTCCCTCCCCCTTAAAATTCCCCCTTTGGAAAAGGGGGTTAGGGGGATTTTGTCATTTCTCTCCACAATC
>JBDRBY010000071.1:0-19067 GCA_043822245.1 Candidatus Omnitrophota bacterium | reverse complement strand
TGAATCTAAAATCAAATGCATATCGATTGTGGAGAGAAATGACAAAATCCCCCTAACCCCCTTTTCCAAAGGGGGAATTTTAAGGGGGAGGGAAGTTAATCTTAGATAACTGCTTTAAATGCAAAGGATCAAGAAAAATTTAGATACAAACTTTTGACAATACCGATTAGTGAATAGGGAGAATAGGATGGAGAAAAAAGAAAAGTATAACGTCGCGATTATGGGTGCCACGGGAGCTGTCGGAACACAGTTTTTGTGGATACTTGAGGAACGGGGTTTTCCTATCAACGAGCTTCGGCTTTTGGCAAGTGAACGTTCCAAAGGCAAAAAATTGGTTTTTCGCGGGGAAGAACATGAAGTGATGGAGTTAGGTGAGAATTCTTTTGAAGGTATCGACATTGTTTTAGCTTCCGCGGGAGCCGCTAGAAGCAAAGAATTTTTGCCGTATGCTATCAAGGCTGGGGCGGTTTGTATTGACAATTCCAGCGCGTTTCGCATGGATGAAGGCGTTCCGCTTGTGGTCCCTGAAGTTAATCCGCATGCCGCTAAGAAACACAAGGGCATTATAGCCAATCCAAATTGTTCTACCATACAAATGGTTTTGCCGCTGGCCGCCATAAATAAAAAAACACGTATTAAACGGATTGTTGTAACTACATTTCAATCGGTTTCCGGTGCCGGCCAACAAAATATTTTGGAAATGGAGAACCAGGTTATGAGACTGAGTAAAAAAGGGTCTCATTGTGGAATAGGTGAACATACCGTGCCTGGCGATATGATAAATAAGTTTACAAGCCAGATAGCGTATAACGTTATTCCCCACATTGATGTTTTTCAAGATAATTTTTACACCAAAGAAGAAATGAAAATGGTTAATGAAACGCGTAAGATAATGGAAATGCCAAATCTTTCCGTTACGGCTACTTGTGTGCGTGTTCCTGTTTATTACGCGCATTCTGAAAGCGTGAATGTTGAAACTGAAGAAAAACTCTCGCGGCAGGAAGCCATAGAATTAATGGGTAAGTTTGAGGGAATTATCGTAATAGATGAACCTGGGACGAATAAATACCCAATGCCTATTACCGTTGAAGGCAAGGATGAGGTTTTTGTCGGACGGATAAGGGAAGATGAGTCAATCAAAAATGGACTCAATATGTGGATTGTTGCTGATAATCTTCGAAAAGGCGCGGCGCTTAACGCTATCCAAATCGCTGAATTGCTTATTTAGCGTATAGGCTGAGACGCTAAACGTTGTATGCTACCTGTTGCATACAATACGCTAATAATGCGGAATATTAAGCTTACAATAGCATATGACGGAACTAATTATAAAGGCTGGCAGGCGCAGAAGAATGGCCTCGCCGTGCAAGAAGTTATAGAAGGCGCGTTAACAAAGATTTGCCAGAAAAGATGCCGCGTGTATGGCGCGAGCCGTACTGATGCCGGGGTTCACGCGAGGGGACAGTCTGCAAACTTTAAGACTCTCTCAACGATTCCATTAGCGAAAATTCCAAAAGCCTTTAATTCATTTTTGCCTCGGGATGTGGCGATAATACGCGCGGAAGAGGTTACGCCTGATTTTCACGCCCAATTCAACGCGAAAGCGAAACACTACAGGTATTATATCTTTAATTCAATTCAGCGGGATCCCTTTAAGGAAAAATATTCATGGAATATGCCGTATAAACTTAATACCCCTCTTATGAAAAAAGAAGCGAAAGCCCTGTTGGGAAAGCATGATTTCAAATCATTTCAAGCTAAAGATAAAAGGCAAAGAACGTCTGTTCGTGAGATTTTTAATATAACAATAAAAAAGCGTGAGTCTTTTTTAATTATTGATATTGAAGGTGATGGATTTTTATACAACATGGCGCGTAACATAGTGGGGACATTGGTTGAAATAGGCAGGGGATATTTTCCGCCAGGGAGCATGAAACGCGTACTTATAAATAAGGATAGGGCTTTAGCCGGTCCGACAGCGCCCGCAAAAGGGCTTTTTCTTATGGAGGTTAAGTATTGATAGTGTAACATATGTTACACTATCTAAAAGTAGAGACGAGGCACTGCCTCGTCTCTACGGGGAATCATAACGCGCTGACGCAAAAATAAGTAGAGACGCGATTTATCGCGTCTTTACTTAAGATAATTGTACCTACTTGATTGCCATCCCGGATGTTTTGCGCCGACTGTCATCCCGACCGAACGAAGAGAGTGGAGGGATCTATAATAAGCCCGTTGACATTTTAGTACTGCATACATTACTTGCCGGATTATTTACAGTATGCTAGACTAGAATAAATCAGGGGAGAGACATATGAAAAATAGTCTGATCGCGATAGTAGATGATGAGCAGGGTATTATAAAAACAATTTCTGAGTATCTTGGCAATAAAGGGCTTACCGTTATGGGTTTTTCAGACGCGGAGGCTTTGTTTAAATCTATCAAGAAAGAAAAGCCTGATCTTATTGTGCTGGATTTGATGCTTCCCGGAGAACATGGGTTTGAAGCGTGTAAGCGTTTGAAAAAAGAGGAGAAATTCAAAGATATACCGGTCATAATACTATCCGCGAATAGTGATGAACCTGATAAGGTTTTTGGGTTGGAGATAGGCGCCGATGATTATATCGCGAAACCTTTTTCATTGAATGAATTGCACGCGAGGATAAAAGCGGTTTTACGAAGGCGAGGAGTTGAAGCGCGGGAAAAAGTTATTAAATTAGGGAGTACGGTGGTAATTGATTTAGAGAAATTTGAGGTTAAGGCCTCCGGTCAAAAGGTAGCTTTGACACTTACTGAATTTAAGATACTAGAACAGCTCGCGTCCAGAAAAGGCCAGGTTTTTAGCAGGGAGAGAATGTTAGACAACTTATGGGGTACAGAGAAGATAGTAATCGCCAGAACAATAGATGTGCATATTAGGCATTTGCGTGAAAAACTTGGCAAAGCGGGAGAATTTGTTAAGAATGTAAGAGGAAGGGGTTATAAGATAGAAGAATAAGACCGAAGAAAGAAACCATAAAAACGGACCATTTCTATAACTTATAGGGTATAAAAGAGTTATAGAAATGGTCCGTTTTTATTTTCAGATATTCCTACTTTTTATAGCATTAAAAAAATAACCATAAATTAACATCATGCTAATCGAATAATAATATCAAAAATATATACTTTAAGTGAATGTAAAGGAAGACATTGAAATGATTTTTAATTACAAAAAGGAGGCAAAAAATGATATTCAAACGAGTTTTTACAATATCATTTATACTTTTCGCCTCTTTTTTTATGAGTACCACGAGCCGAGCGTTTGGACAAGTTTTAGCAGTGAATGATGGCGGAATGATGCAGAATGTTTGTATTCGTCAGGAAAGATTTCGAGAAAATAGCGTTTTAGTATGTCGTCCCATGTTAGTCGATGCTTCAATCTTGAATTTTATCACACAGAATCGTATCAGTACCGTTGAAGATTATGCCAAGTGGGTTTCTAAAAACATTATTTACACGAAGGATAAAGTCGGGGATGAGTGGTCTTCTCCTGTAGAAACCCTTAACAGGAAATATGGTGATTGTGAAGATTTCGCTTTTTTGCACGAATCGATTTTGCGTGTTATGGGCTATCAACCGAAAGTTTTGGCCGCGGGAACCGGCGGCAGGAATCATGCTATCTGTGTGTTTATGGTGGAGGGAAGGTACATGTGGTTGGATAACGGAAACTTAAAAACAACCCCAGCGTCTTCCTTCATAGGATTTGCCACATTTATCCTACAAAATTATAGATGCTCATATTTGGCAGAATTAAATTTTAACCAGAAAAAACAAACCCTGCTGTTTAGAGCGAGATGAATTTAGAGCAGGATTAAAGAAGAGCAGTCTGCGGTTGTACGAATAGGACACCTATCCTATCGCTCTTATAGCGGCAAAGGCATGCCTTTGCTTTGTCGTTGCACAAGTACTTATACCAATTCCAAAAAATAAATGTACATTCGCGACTATACCACCAAAAAATAAACATTCCTCTGTCTTCCCACTCTTTGACAAAGAGGGGATAGGGGAGATTTTATTCCGGATTCACCAAAAATCCCCCTACCACATTTTCCAAAGTGTGGGAAAATGGTGGGCATTTATTTTTTAGAGTTGGTATTATTCGCATAGCTAAATGGGTACAACTTATTTGCGTATTTTTTTATTGACAAGTACAAATACTTGTTGTATACTTGTTATAGGGTTGGAGAGAAGAGGTAAAAGGTATGAGTAAAAATCTTAAATTTCAATTTTTCGCGACAGTTTCGGATAGGGGTCAAATCTTTATTCCAAAGACGCTTCAGGATTATTTTGGAATAAAAAGCCGTGATAAGGTGTCATTTGTCGTGAGTGAGGACGGGGATATTGTTTTTACAAAAAAAAGGCCTCTAGGGCCGACGAAAAGGAGGGACAATGGTTGAAAAACTTCACACCCACAAAGTGGTATTAGGTGACAGGCACGGAGCGAACAAACGAACAAGCGGAATGAGAAAACACGGAACTTCAAAAGGGCCTCTCAGGGAAATATTTGATACCTATTACAGGAATCAGGTAAGAGCGCTTTATCGTGTAGTATCCAAAGGCAAGTAATAAGCCGGGTTCCTTACCGTTGGCTTCCTCGCCAAACAATTGACAGATGGAAATTTGTATGGTAGGGTAAGTCAACATGGAAGGCAAGAACAGAGAGAAAACAATCACTAAAGAAATTGTGAGTTACGCGTCCAATCTTTCCCGTATTTCGTTAGAGAAAGATGACGCGGAAGAATTCCAGGCCCAGCTTTCCAGGATTTTGACGTATGTCACACAGCTGAACGAGGTTGACACTGAAGATACTTTGCCGACTTCACACGTGCTTTTGTCCATGAAAAATGTGTTTCGTGAAGATACGGTGATAGAGTCATTTTCTCCTGAAGAAGCCTTGAGCAACGCTCCCGCGAAAAAAGGAAACTTCTTTAAAGTCCCCAAAATTATAAAAGACGCGTAAAATGCATGACTTATTTTCAAGCATAGATTGTTTTAACGAGTGGCTTAAAAAACGTTCTCAACCTTTACAGGAAACCGCGCGATTTTTGATGGAAAAGCTTGAAGGCGTGAATAAGGACATAAACGCTTTTCCACGTGTTGATGTTGAAAATTTTGTGGAACAGGCGGAAAAAACCGAGCGGATATCAAAAGGTGGGCGTGTTTTTGGTGTGCCTATAGGGATTAAAGATAACATCTGTGTGAAGGGCTGTTTGACTACATGCGCTTCGCGAATACTTGAGTCTTTCAAAGCCCCGTACGACGCTTGTGTAGTTGAAAAATTAATTAAGCAAGGAGCCCTTTTGGTAACAGGGGCAAATATGGATGAGTTCGCGTTTGGTTCATCATGTGAGAGTTCTTGTTATGGTCCGACAAAAAATCCGTGGGATTTAACACGTATCCCCGGCGGGTCAAGCGGCGGATCTGCCGCGGCCGTTGCCAGCGGTATGGTAAGCGCGGCGTTAGGGTCGGATACCGGCGGGTCTATCCGCCAGCCGGCTTCAATGTGCGGCGTGGTTGGTTTTAAACCCACGTATGGAAGAGTTTCCAGGTATGGGCTTATTGCCTTCGCGTCCAGTTTAGACCAAATTGGGCCAATTACCCGTAACGTTACGGATTCCGCATTACTTCTTGAGATTATATCAGGCGTTGATCCCAAGGACTCCACCTCAGTCAACAGAGAAGTGCCTTGGTTTACGGAAAGCCTTGGAAAAAAAATAGACGGATTAAAAATAGGCATACCCGGAGAGTATTTTAATCTTGGGATGGACGAGGGCGTTAGAGAACGTGTTGACGCGGCAATAGAGTTTTTTAAAGCTTTGGGCGCGAAAACTGTAAACATATCACTGCCGCACACGAAATACGCGGTTAGTTGTTATTACATCATCGCGTCGGCTGAGGCAAGCTCGAATCTTGCCCGTTATGACGGAGTTCACTATGGTTATAGAAGCAAGGGCTACAAAGACCTTATTGATATGTATGTTTCCACAAGAAATGAAGGGTTTGGACAGGAAGTGAAAAGGCGCGTACTTTTGGGCACGTACGCTTTGAGTAGCGGGTATTACGAGGCCTACTATTTAAAAGCACAGAAGGTGCGGACTAAGATTGCCGAAGATTTTCAAAACGCTTTTAAAGTTTGCGATTGTATCTTAACACCTACGTCGCCGACAACCGCTTTTAAGATTGGGGAACGGATAAAAGATCCTCTTATGATGTACTTATCGGATATTTTTACCATACCCGCGAATCTCGCGGGATTGCCGGCAATTTCCGTACCATGCGGAGCGGCTGAAAACGGTTTGCCTGCGGGGCTTCAGCTTATGGCCGCGCCTTTTAACGAAGAAGTTTTGATAAGAAGCGCTCACGCGTTTGAAAGAAACACAAATTATCACAAACAGTTAGCGGTTGGTAAACAATGAATGATAAATATGAAACAGTAATCGGGCTTGAGGTACACGTTCAGCTGGCCACAAAAACAAAGGCTTTTTGCGGATGTAGCACGGTTTTTGGACAAGAAGCGAATACACAGGTTTGTCCCGTATGTCTCGGGCTTCCCGGGGTTTTGCCTGTGTTTAACAAAAAGGCGTTTGAGTATTCAATAAAAATCGCGCTTGCTTTGGATTGTGAAATCCAAAATATAGTTAAATTTGACCGTAAAAATTATTATTACCCTGATTTGCCCAAAAATTATCAGATTAGCCAATACGATATGCCGCTGGCGTACAAAGGTAAAGTGATTGTAGACTTTGAAGACGGCACGACAAAGTTAATAGGCATTACCAGAGCCCACATAGAAGAGGACGCGGGAAAGCTTTTGCATGACCCGAAAGCGGCTTTTAGCTACGTTGACCTTAACCGGACCGGTACTCCTCTTTTAGAGATAGTGTCGGACCCGGATATGAGATCCGCTGATGAAGCTCACAAATACCTCACTCTGCTCAAACATATCATAAAGTACCTGGAAGTTTCAGATTGTAATATGGAAGAAGGCAGTTTCAGGTGTGACGCGAACATATCTTTACGAAAAAGAGGTAATTCAGAATTTGGAGTTAAGGTAGAGATAAAGAACTTAAATTCATTTAAAGCTGTACGGGACGCGCTTATCTTTGAACAAAAACGCCAACAGGAAAAGCTTGATAGTGCGGAACCGATAATACAGGAAACACGGCTATGGGATGAGAAGAAAAACAAAACAATTTCTATGCGTTCAAAAGAAGAGGCGCACGACTATCGCTATTTCCCGGAACCGGATTTGGTTCCTTTTGAAATTAACCCGGACGATGTAGAGTCCTTGCGGGCGAGTCTTCCGGAACTTCCAAGAGCCAAGGCCCTGAGATTTAAAAATGAGTACGATTTGGCGGACAGCGACATAGAAGTTTTAATCGCGGAAAAAGATACCGCGGAGTTTTTTGAAGAAGTAGTGAAATATTCTGTAGCTCCAGAGATCGCGTGTAATTGGATAAAGGGTGAAGTAATGCGGCATATAAAAGAACAGGGGCGGGATATCAAAGGGCTCAAAGTTTCGCCTTGTGATTTTGCTGAACTAATCAACATGGTAGGAGAGGGTAAGATTAGCGGACTTTCAGCAAAAGATGTGTTAGAGGCGCATATTAAAACAGGCAAGGGCCCCGCGGAAATTGTTAAAGAAAAAGGGCTTGAACAGGTTTCAGATGAAGGTGAACTAGGTAAAATAATCCTTGATGTTATTCTGAGTAATGAAAAATCCGTTAATGATTATAAACTTGGAAAAGCCAATGCCCTGAGTTTTCTTATTGGCCAGGTTATGAAGAAAACGAAAGGAAAAGCGAATCCGAAATTAGCAGGAAATATGTTGAGAAAAGAGTTAAACGGAGAGTGAGATGTGCGACAGAGGCTGGCTATGAATAGGTATCCCCTTTTGATTACGATAATCGTCGTGGCGTTAGGCGTCACGCTTTTTGGCTGTCAGAGTAAGAACATAACAAAAAAGGTTTTGAAGGCGGAAAAAACAGTACTTTTTGTGTTGTACGAGTACGGCCTTACTAATGAGGACATACTTTCTAGGGAAGAAGAACGCTGGAAGGGGAGAGGATTGCGCGTGATGAAGGTGAAGTATGAATTTAAAGCTGGCGGAGGATTTAAGGCGCTTGATCTCGCGGAAACGTTGCGAAAAGAGTTACGAAGAATAAGAGGAGTGCGTCTTGGGCGGATTTTTTATAAGGGCGCTCAAGGAAGTCCTCGCGCGGTTGATTTTGAAGTTAGTTACAAGGATAAAACTATTCTTACGGCAGTAATAAACACAAAGTTTTTTCCGAAACAGAAAATGCCTTCGGCTAAGATAGTGCTGGTTTTGGATGATTTTGGGTATACTAAGAAAAATTTGGAAAACTTAAGAAGTTTAGGGATTCCTATAACTATGGCCGTTTTGCCGAACGCTCCATACACAGAGGCGGTATGTTCTTTTGCCGAAGAAAATGATTTTGAAGTTCTTCTTCATCTGCCTCTGGAACCCGAAGCCCAGACCGATTCTCTCGAGAAAAACACGATTATAACGGATATGAATGACGAAAGCATTGAAAGTATTGTAAAAAATGCTTTTCGGTCAGTTTTTTGCGCGAGAGGAGTATCCAATCACATGGGTTCAAAGGCTACCAGAGATGAACGGCTGATGAAAATTATAATGAATGAGCTCTCGAAACGGAATATGTTTTTTTTAGACTCACTAACTACTGATGAATCGGTGTGTGAAAGCGCGGCCCTGTCCGTGGGAGTTGTCTCGGTGAGAAGGGATATTTTTATCGACAATAAGACGGAGAAGCCTTATATCGAAAAGAAAATGGAAGAGGCCGTTAGAATGGCCTTTGCGAAAGGCAGAGTCGTAGTAATAGGCCACGATCGCTCTATAACTGTGGAAGTTTTAAAAGAGATTGTCCCCCGCCTAAAAAAACAAGGCGTAAAATTTACCACACTCTCAACAATATTGAAACCGAACGACAAGCGACAAGCGACGAATAATGATTACCCTGGGGATAGAAACATCATGTGATGAAACATCCGCGGCTGTAATAGCGTCTGGCCGTGTGTTATCAAGCGAAATATCTTCGAGTGTGCATTTACATTCGCGCTATGGGGGAGTAATACCTGAAATCGCGTGCCGGTTTCATGTCGAATATATTTTTCCAGTTGTAAAAAAAGCCTTGGAGGACGCGGGCCGGACTATAAATGAGATAGATCTTGTGGCTGTAACCGGCCAGCCCGGGCTTCCCGGTTCTCTCTTAGTAGGAGGGGCTTTTGCCAGAGGGTTGAGTTTCGCGCGAGGGGTGCCTCTAATAGAAGTAAATCATGCGCACGCGCACATTGTTTCATGTTTTTTGAAAAAAAAAGAAGAAGGTGATATACTAATAGAGGTTGTGTTTCCGTTTATCGGCGCGGTTGCCTCCGGAGGCCATACCAGCATATATGTTTGTAAAAGCTTTAGAGATTTTACTCTCATAGGCAGTACAAGAGACGATGCTGTGGGAGAGGCTTTTGACAAAGTAGCCAAAATACTTGAATTAGGTTATCCGGGAGGCCCTGTAGTTGAGGAAAGGGCGTTGGATTATGTAGATAAGCATGATGACGCGGGCTTTCCCCGCGCGCTTCTTGAAGATAAGGATGATTTAGATTTTAGCTTTAGCGGCATTAAGACAGCAGTCATGCGATATTGGCAAAAATCCGGCAAAACAGATTTCGAAAGGAATAAGATATGTTTTTCTTTTCAGGAAGCTGTAGTGGATATAGTTGAGGAGAAATTAATACGGGCCGTTAAAAAAACCGGAATTAGAAAACTTGCTCTTGGAGGAGGAGTAATCAACAATCAAAATTTTCGAGAAAGGCTTCTTGCGCGTTGTGAGAAAGAAACAATTGAGCTTTTCCTGCCGCGCAGGGAATACTGCAGTGATAACGCGGCAATGGTCGCGGCGTTGGGGGAGAGGTTGGTTTGTTAGATCGTTGGCCGTTGATCGTTGACCGTTAACGGACTAACGGCCAATGGCCAACGAAAAATGGAGGACAAAATGTCGGGGATGATTGTGCTGGCGCGAATATTGGTATCGGCGTTTTTGAGCGCGCTTATCGGCCTTGAACGGGAATTACACGGGTGTGCCGCGGGGTTAAGGACACATATCCTTGTCAGTATGGGCGCGTCGCTTTTTATGCTGATTTCTATCCATGTAGCTGAAGTTTATGGGCGGTTTGGAGACGTTGATCCTTCACGCATTGCCGCGGGAGTTGTAACAGGCATTGGATTTCTCGGCGCGGGTGCTATAATGAGATACGGCGGTTCGGTACGCGGGCTAACAACCGCGGCAAGCATATGGGCTGTCTCGGCAATAGGATTAGCTGTCGGGGCTGGCATGTATGAAGCCGCGGCTATAACGACTTTTATCGGCCTTGTGATTTTAATTCTTTCACGGTTGGAAGAAAAAATAGTTTTGAAATGGAAAGAAAAAGGGAGGAAAAATGAAAAAGTGGAAATCAGAGGGAAAAAACCAGATTGAACCTAAAATACTAGACGTAAACGCTAGTATGCAGGGCAGTCTAAGGTTTGATGATCCTGTAAATTTACGAATAAGCGGCAAATTTGAGGGTACTTTGGATACAAAGGGCGCTCTTATGGTAGGGCAAAAGGCGAATATAAAAGCCAACATAACCGGTGAAAATGTGTCTATAGCGGGACAGGTAACAGGCAACGTAAAAGCGGCCAATATTCTTATATTAGAATCAACAGCCAGGCTTAAAGGGGATATAGAATCCCCGCGGATATCAATCGCGGAAGGCGCGGTTTTTAACGGGCGTGTTAAGATGAGCGCGGAAAGCCTGGAAATCAAGGAAACCGGCGATGAAGATTGGATGACGCCCGGCCAATTGTCAAAGTATTTAGACGTGGAAATAAACAAGATTAATGAATGGGCAAATGGAGGAAAACTTCCGGGTACAAAAGAAGGCAGTAAGTGGGTTTTTGAGAGAGCTAAAATAGATAAATGGATAGCGGAAGGCAAAGTAAAAGAGTAATATGCCAAAAAAATTGTTGACATCAAAGGAACTCTCTGAATATCTTGGGATCAGAGAGGAAGATGTGGCGGTACTTGTTGATCAAAAGGTGATTTCCGCATACAAGATTGGCGGAGAACTGTTGCGTTTTCAAAAAGATCAGATAGACGCGACGCGTTCGGAGATAGAATCGTGCGTGCGAAAAATCGAAAAAATTCCTTTTAAAGAAAAAACAAACAGAGGTAAGGAGAAACTTAAAATTTCTGTTTTAAAAACAAAAGAAGATACCCTTTCGGACGCAATCTCGGATTTTTTCTATTTCAATGATTTTTATATTGTTTCCGGAGTTTTAATCTTGATCTTGTTAGTGATCATTTTTAGGGGGTAAAAATATCTGTGTAAAAATCACGCGCATAGCAATTACAGTGTTGTTACTGGGTTTCTTAATTTCACCTTTCTCTTCAGCTGACACCCTAATTCTGAAAAATGGTGACAAAATCAAAGGCCTGATTCTTGAAGAGTTTAAGGATCGCGTAGTTTTTTCAACGGTTGACGGGGAAAAAGAATTCATGAAATCCGTGCTTTCTTCAGCTGTTTATGACAGTGAAGAAAAGGCTCTGCTTCGAAAGGGGAGTAATCAGTTTAAGAGAGGCCAATACGTGAAAGCGTATTACACCTACAAGCTGGTGGCAGAGCTTAACCCCGATCTTGAAGAGGCGCGTGAACGACTGTATTACCTTAGGAGTTACATTGATACGAAAGACCGGCGCGATATTTTGGAAGATGTTGCTTCAAAGAAGGAGCGGGATGAACAGGCTCCGGGCATTACTCCGGCGCGGATGGTAGAAGAAGAGCTTGGCCTTGTTCTGGAAGAGGGAGAACGGCACGTGCTCATAAAAGAGATTAAAGAAAACAGCCTTTTGGGAAAAGATTTAGAGATTAAACCGGGGGATTGTATAGTTTCAGTCAGAGGAGAAATGACAGCCTATATGGGCATAAATGAAGTCGCTGAAATTTTGCTGATACCGGGTGAAGTCAGGGTAGCGACCGAAAGAGAGATTTTTTTAAAACTCAAACCAATAACCTTTTTATTCGACAAAATACCGTTTAACAGATATAGACAGATATTGGAAGCGGAACTTATGCTTCAAAAACAAGGTATCATATTTCAAAATCTTAAAGAACAGGGTGTTGCCGAGACCGCGGGTGTGCGTAAGAATGACTTGTTGTTTCGAATAAATGGGCTTAACGTTAGATATGTGCCTTTAGCAAAGGTGATGGAAACTATAGAAAACAATCAAGGTCGGGAGATTGATTTGATTATCAGAAGGAATGTTACGCTGTGGAGAAAAGGTAAAAAACATGAACGAATCTTATAAACGCCGCGGGCGTCTTCTTATTAATGGAAAGTTTCAGATCAGATATATTTCCCTGATACTGGGTTTTATGTTTATAACCGTGGTTGTAACCGGATATACGGTCTATGCCACTACTTGGATAATTTTTGGAGAAAAACTTGCCGCTGTTTATCCACAAGGCCTTTTATTGGAAATTGTAAAAAAAGTTAACGCGGTTTTACTTTTGCGGATGCTGTTTTTAACGCCGTTGGTCGCGGTCATCGGCCTTGTTTTATCTCATCGGATTGCCGGGCCGATCTACAGTATGAAAAAGTTTCTTAAAAATGTTTCAGACGGTGATTATAGCATTCGTTTACGGCTCCGCAAAAAAGATGAAATGAAAGATGTGGCGGAAGCTCTCAACCACTTAGTGGAAAAGCTGGAATCCGAGCGCGTAAAACAACGCGATAAAATGTAGCGACGCGATTAATCGCGTCGCTACGTGTGAATGGGCGCAAAGATTATTTCCTTGACATAAAGCGAAAAAATGTTAGACTTAGCAAAACAGTGGAACGTGTAGCGCGGGAAGGCTTGCCGAAATAAAGCGACGAAGAGTGCCATCCTTGAGTGTGTATTAAATTTCCAACCTTATTTTATTTTAAATGGATAATGAAGAAAAGAACATTTATTTGTTAGATGGGCATGCGCTGTGCTATCGGGCGTTTTATGCTATTCAGAATTTAAGCACGTCTAAAGGCCTGCCGACTAATGCTATTTATGGGTTTATCAATATTTTGCGTAAACTTTTAAAAGACTATAATCCCAAGATGATGACAGTTGTTTTTGACACACCTGTGCCCACCGCGCGTCATAAAAAATATGAAGATTATAAAATTCACCGTAGGCCCATGCCGGACGAGCTTAGAGGCCAGATCCCGAGAATTAAAGAAGTTTTATCCGCTTACAGAATATCCATGGCTGAGTTAGCGGGATACGAGGCGGATGATATAATCGCGACCTTAGCGATGAAGGCCAGGCAAAAAGGGATGAATGTAACGATTGTCACGACGGACAAAGACGCTCTTCAGCTGGTTAATGAAAATATAAAAGTTTTAAGCCATCATAAAACAGAAGATAAAATCTATGACAGCGAAAGTGTTTTTAAAAAATATGGGGTATATCCGGAAAATATGGTAGATTTTATGGCGCTTACCGGAGACGCAAGTGATAATATCCCCGGAGTTAAAGGCGTTGGCCCTTTGGGCGCGGCAAAACTCATAAGTGAATACAAGAGCATAAGAAATATGTATGAAAATATTGACAGTATAAAAAGCGGATCCCTAAAAGAAAAGCTGTTGAAAGAAAAAGATATGGCTGAGCTTAGCCGTGAGCTTGTAGATTTGGACAAGAATGTGCCGGTTATTCAGTTTGATTTTGATAAAACTTGTATAGGAGACCCGGATTTAAAACGATTAGCGGAACTTTTTAAGGAATTTGAATTCGGACACCTGCTTAGAGAAATCATACCGCAAGAAATAGACGCTAGCAGGTATTTTACGCGAAACAATGAAAGTGATGTTGAAACATTAGTACAGAAAATAATAAGGGCCCGGAGAGTTTCATTTTTTGTGGTGAAAGAATGTAGAGGGGAGATTGAAGGTGTTGCTGTATCTTACAAATCGGGCGAAGCGTATTTTGTGCCTTTAGGTGACATAAAAGAGCAGGGGAAGCCTCTTTTCGTGAGGGATGTTTTAGAAAATGAAGCAGTTGAAAAAGTGACGTATGATTTTAAAAACGTTCTTGCTGTTTTAAATTCTCAACGCATAAACATCAAAGGAAACGTCTTTGACGTTATGATAGGGGATTATCTGATAGACCCTTCGCGGTTAAAGGTTGATTTGGAATCTATCGCGATGCGCGAGTTAGCATATAACCTTGTCCATAAACAAGAAGAAACCGATTTGAATCTGGCGTGTGAGAAAAGTGATATAATCATGCGTCTTTATGAATTAGAAATTTCCGAATTGAAAGAAAAAAGCCTTATTTCTCTTTTTCGTAATGTGGAAATGCCTCTCGTATGGGTTTTATCGGATATGGAGAAAGAAGGGGTAAAAATTGATACCGTGTATTTACAGGAACAATCAATTGTGGTTGGAAACGAGATAGAAGAGCTGACTAAACGTATCTATGAACTCGCGGGAGGAGAATTTAATGTGAATTCTCCTAAACAGCTTCAAGAAATATTGTATGAAAAACTTAAGCTTCCTGTTTCAAAGAAAATAAAGACAGGGTTTTCAACTGATGAGTCGGTTTTGCGAAAATTATCTGAACGGCATGAACTTCCAAAGATTCTTCTGGAATACCGAGAAATGAATAAACTTAAAACAGCGTATTATGATTCTATACAGCAATTAGTGGATAAACAGACTGGGAAATTGCATACTAAATTTAACCAGGCGGTAACAGCTACCGGCAGGCTTTCTTCCAGTGAGCCTAATATCCAGAATATCCCCATAAAAACGGAGAGGGCGCGAACCATAAGGCGCGCGTTTATCGCGGACAAAGATGAAGATTTTCTTGTATCCGCGGATTATTCGCAAATAGAGCTTAGAATATTGGCGCATCTGTCAAAGGATGAAAACCTGATAAAAGCTTTCCAAAAAGGACAGGACGTGCATTGTTTTACCGCGTCACTAATCTTCGGCTGTGAAGTCAGCGATGTAACAAAACTTATGAGAAACGCGGCTAAGACAGTAAATTTCGGCATAATTTACGGCATAAGCGCTTTTGGCCTGGCTAAAGATTTGGCGATGAGCGTGGAAGAGGCCGAGAAGTTTATCACCGCTTATTTTGAAAGGTATAGCGGGGTAAAATCCTTCATTGACCGGACAATAAAAGAGGCGAGGGAAAACGGTTTTGTAACCACGCTTTTAAAACGCAGGCGGTATATCCCTGAAATAACAAGTTCAAACATGCGTATAAGAAACTTCGCGGAAAGAGCGGCGGTTAACACGCCTGTTCAGGGAACTGCCGCGGATGTTATCAAGCTTGCCATGATAAAATGCCATAATGAGTTTAAAAACACTCCGGTTAAGATGATTATGCAGGTACATGACGAATTGGTTTTTAATGTTCCGGAGGTTCTTTTGAAACCGGCCGCGCGAAAGATTAAAGAGATTATGGAGAATATTATAAAATTGGAAGTACCGCTTAAGGTAAATGTGGACGAGGGCAAAAATTGGCTGGATATGAAAATGATAGAAATGTAAAAAAGAGTGTCATTCCCGCGTAAGCGGGAATCTATAATACAAAATAAGGAAGAGTAGAAAATGATGGGCAGGCGTGTAATTATTGGGATAACGGGAGCCATGGCTTCGGGTAAAACCACAGTAGCGGATATGTTTGTTGAGGAGGGGGCTTTTAAGATAGACGCGGATGCGATAGCGCACGATATACTGAAAGAAGATAATTGCATTAAACAGGAAATTGTTGACTATGCCGGAGAAGATGTTCTTACGAACGGAGAGATTGACCGGAGAAAACTGGCCAAAGAGGTGTTTTTCAACAAGACGAAATTGGAGCAATTATGCCGGATAACACATCCTGCCATAATAGAGAAAATAAAGGAAATGATAGAACGTACCGCGCAGGAATCAATAGTTGTTATTGATGCCCCGCTTTTGATTGAGACAGGCCTTCACGAATGTGTTGATGTTATTGTTGTAGTGACAGCCACGGAAGAAA
This sequence comes from Candidatus Omnitrophota bacterium, assembly GCA_043822245.1. GTDB lineage: Bacteria > Omnitrophota > Gorgyraeia > Tantalellales > Tantalellaceae > JBDRBY01. The sequence continues at coordinate 2,937 of JBDRBY010000071.1, read as the reverse complement.
CTCAGACGCGAAGAGCGATCAATAGGGGAATTTCCGAGGAAGAATTTAAAGGTGCCGCTGGTAGCCAGATGGCTCTTTCCGAGAAAAAGAAATTTGCCGATTATGTCATAGATACGGAGAAAAAAATAAACGTGGTAAAAAAAGGAGTAGAAAAAATATGGAAAGAAATAAAAAAAGAGAAAGAGAACTGGATATAGTACAGCTTAAAAGCATGAAAATAGCTGAACTGACGGAACTCGCGAAAGAATTGAAGATTAACGGTGTTAGCGGGATGAAAAAACATGACCTGATATTCAAGGTTTTGCAGGCAAAGATTGAAAAGGATGGGTTTGCGTATGGTGAAGGCGTGCTTGAAATTTTAGAGGACGGATTCGGGTTCTTGCGAAGTGTGGACTATAACTATCTTCCGTGTCCGGACGACATATATGTGTCGCCTTCGCAAATCCGGCGTTTTAATCTAAAAAGCGGCGACACCGTCAGCGGCCAGATTCGTCCTCCAAAGGAAGGAGAAAGATATTTCGCTCTCTTAAAGGTGGAAGCGGTTAATTTTGAAAATCCGGAACTGACGAAAAACAAGATTCTATTTGAAAATCTTACGCCGCTGTACCCTGATAAAAGATTTAAACTGGAGACAGATTCCAATGATATATCAATGAGGGTGATGGATCTTTTAACCCCGGTAGGAAGGGGGCAAAGGGGCATGATAGTCGCTCCGCCTTACAGCGGCAAAACGGTATTTTTGCAGAAATTCGCTAACAGCATTACCACTAATTATCCGGAAGTAAAACTTATTATACTGCTTATTGATGAGCGGCCTGAAGAAGTCACGGATATGCAGAGATCAGTCAAAGCGGAAGTTGTGGCGTCAACTTTTGACGAACAGGCGCATAGGCATACTCAGGTAGCCGAGATGGTGCTTCAAAAAGCGAAACGGCTGGTAGAGCACAAATATGATGTTGTTATTTTGTTGGATTCTATCACGCGTTTGGCCAGGGCCTATAACACTACGGTGCCGCATTCCGGTAAGATACTCTCAGGCGGTGTGGACGCTAATGCTTTGCATAAACCGAAACGTTTTTTTGGGGCCGCGCGTAATATTGAAGAAGGCGGCAGCCTTACCATTATAGCAACCGCGCTCATAGATACCGGCAGCCGTATGGATGAGGTAATCTTTGAAGAGTTTAAGGGGACGGGCAATATGGAGATTCAACTTGATAGAAATCTTTTCCAGCGCAGGATATATCCTGCCATTGACATAAAAAGGTCAAACACCCGCAAGGAAGAACTCTTGGTAGAAGATAGTGAGCTTAAAAAGATATGGCTTATGCGCAAAGCGCTCAGCGACCTAGATACGGTTGAATCCATGCAGCTCTTAATCGACCGGCTAAAAAAAACCAAAACAAACGAAGAATTTCTAAAAGATATGGGTAAACTGTAGCTCTAAACAATTATTATTTGTAGAGACGCGATTTATCGCGTCTCAGAAAGACAACGGCACAGCGCCCTTTAATTACGCGCGTGAAAAATCTCCCCCGGCCTCACCATTATTTAATTCAGCATGACCCCTGCAAAATGCAAAAGGCTTTATATTTGTAATAGTTCAGTTCTTGGAAGAGTGCCCCCCCCCCAATTGGTTTTCTGGTTATTAATTTTTGCATTTTTTTATTCTATATCGGCCAGGCACAGGGGCCTGGCCCTACATATTTTGTAATTTATTTTTTATTATTATTTTATTTTTTGGGTATAACGCCCGAAATGAGCGGTTTTTGGAGCCCCGATGAAAATCGGGGCGGAAAAAATCCGCTCGATTGAGTTGTTATGCAATTGATATTTTCTTCGTCTTCTGCCCATGAGGCAGGGTTATTAATAATATATTCCCGAATTTTCTGTAAGGATTTTTCGTTTCTGATTATGTGGTCGTGGAATGAGCGTTGCCAAATAAAATCAGATAAACCGTTCAGGCGAATTGATTTTGAAGACGTTGTTTTAAACGCGCCGATCAATGATGATAATGATTTTATTTTAATATTATTTGAATGTGTAGGGCCAGGTCGAGACCTGGCCGTTACAAAATGATTGATATATAAATTGTTGATAATTATAATACCGTGAACATGATTAGGCATGATGATATATTCGTCCAATTTAACATAAGGATATTGTTGCCCTAACCATTGCCATTGCTGTTTTATGATATTGCCATAATTATTTAATATCATTTCGTTATTTTTAATTTCCCCGAACCATTCCTGTTTATTGTCCGTACAGGCGGTGATGAAATAATGGTTTGATTGAGTATAATCGTATCCTTGTAAACGTATTTTTGATTTGCGGGTTAATAATTTCGGCATTTTTATTATTATTTTTATATCGGGCGGGTCTAGACCCGCCCCTACACATTTGATTATTTTTTATTCGATTGATTTTGTGTCTTATTTTTTATGCATAACGCTTGAAATAACCGGCCAAACCGCAGGTTTGGTCCGGTTGATTGAATTGTTATCTGGGTTTCATTAATTTAATTTTATACCGATATTATTTATGTGTAAATATATAAATTGTCCTGTAGGGACAAGGCATGCCTTGTCCTTTAATTTATATTATTTGTTATTGATTTTTTATATGGTCAATTTTGTGCGATTTTATTTTATGGTTCATTAATTAATGATTATATTACATTTATTAGAGGACAGGGCATGCCCTGTCCCTACGGGATTATTGTAATTTTTTATTGGGTTATTTTTATTTTTTGATTTATTTTTTTCAGATAACGCTTGAGCTCAGCCGCCGAAAAGTGCAGCTTTTTGGTCGGCTGGAGCGAATTGATAGATGTTTTTATTTTATGTCTTTCAATATCGTTTCGATCGCGTTTTTTAATGATGGGATTTTATTTTTACACACCTCATAAATAGCTTCGGCGTTAATATCAATATAATG
>JBDRBY010000070.1:0-7837 GCA_043822245.1 Candidatus Omnitrophota bacterium | reverse complement strand
CCCATTTTGAAAACGGTAAATTGCTACTTATGAGAACGCTTCCTCTTTCGTAACGTTCCGCAAGTACTGTAAACAGTACTTCCATTTCCTCTCTGCTTTGTTGTACATATCCAATATCGTCAATTATCAGCGCGTCAAATTAAATGGGTGACGAATTAAATGGGTGACGTCCCTATTAAACCTATTTTTAACTTTTTAGCCTTTGTTTGTATAGGTATTCTACGAGGTCGAGTTTTTTGTTGTTGGCGGGTTTGAGTTTTCCTTCGGTTGTTGTATCATTTTCTTCTTGACGGGAAGATGCCTGCTCTTCGCTAAGAGACGCTTGTGAAAGATGGTGCGCCACTACCTGGTCTTTAAACCAGGAAAGTGTGGACTCCGGCGCGGACTCTACCTTTCCCGGATCTTCAAAAGTTATAGTCTTTCTTTGGAAGCCTTCTTCAATCCAATATTTTTTATCATCAGCAGTTCCTGTCTCATTTATCCCGCACACATATACCCTGTTATCAAAAACTACCACATTGGTGTAAGAACCGTCACTCGCCGCGCCCCATCCGCTATTAAGAGATTCCGTGACAACTGAAGGGGTTAAAACCCGAAAAGTTTCATCTTTCCCCACATTTTCAAGAATGGCGTATATTTCGCCTCTTAAAAGCTGTACCTTGAAATATCCATCAAGCTTTATCACGATGAGGCTGTCTTCTTCAATTGTAATAACATTCTCTGCCGCTTTATCAAATGCCACAGTAACCGAAGAATTAGGCGCGGTTTTGACCCAATCCCCCGCGTGCAAAAGCATGCCCTTTGAGCATTTTACGCCAACATTACTGCCATAAGGAACTACCTTAACACTCCCGTTAACAGAAAAAACCATCGCGTGTTCCGCTTCCGTTTTTTCATTCACCGCGGCGCAAGCCGAAAAACATTGGTTTATCAAACCCAGCCCTAAAACTAAAATTATCCATTTTTTCATGATTCTGTTGATACTCCTTACCTTATCCCTTGTTATTCAAGCTTTTGCAAGTCGCTTTTTTGAATATTATCTTTATTTTCACTTCTGGCTTTCCATGTTTCAAGACCGCTGCCGTAAAACCTGCCTTCTCTAAATTCTCCTTCAAGCCTTCTGCCCGCCTTCAACGTTTCAACGCCCCTGCCGTGTGGAACTGCCCGCCGGAAATCTCCTTCATAAGTTGAGCCATCTTTACGAATCAATTTTCCTTTGCCGTTCCGTATCCCGTCCTTATATTCTCCCTCATATTTCGAGCCATCTACCCATGTCTCAACTCCGTAGCCGTCTGGCAGGCCGTCTTTGTACTCGCCTTCATATTTACTGCCGTCACCCCAAATCTCAACACCTCTGCCGTGCCGTATGCCATCCACATAATCCCCCTGGTACGCGGCTTTATCTTTCCATACTTCAACACCCCTGCCATGCCGCGTTCCGAAACGAAACTCGCCTTCATATCTCGCGCCATTTTTTAATTTTTCAACGCCCGTACCGTGAGGCTCTCCCTCCACAAAGTCGCCTTCATACGTCGACCCGTCCTTGCGGACCAAAATCCCACGGCCGTGAGCCAGCCCATCTTTGTATTCGCCTTCGTACCTATGACCTTCTTTCCACTCGCGCGCGCCTTTGCCATTGAACAATCCATTTTTTAGTTCGCCTTCATATACCGAAGCGTCCGGTAACGTTATTTTTTCCGTTTCCGCCTTTGATTGCCTCGCTAACACGAAAACCGCTATGAGAGAAATAATAATAATTGAATTTTGTGTTTTCATTTTAGCCGTAGACGGAAGTTAATATTCTCTACCAGCCCTACCAATAATATCATAAAAATACAGAAATAGACAAATATATCTCCGTAAAGAGTGTAGTATGTCTTGCCCCCCGGGTAAATGTGGATGAAGTCTGTCTTATATCCCGCGACAAAAATTTCCGAGCCGTCTGTTTCTACCTTTGAGGTAATTCTGCCACTTGAATCAATAAAACATGAAATCCCCGTATTAGCGGACCGTATTACCGGAAGCCTATTCTCCACGGCTCTAAAAACCGAAGCCTGCAGATGCTGCCGGGAAGCCGCGGATTTCCCAAACCACGCGTCATTCGTGATATTAATTACAAAATCAGCTCCTCTGGCGGCGAAATTTCTGGTGACGTAGGGGAAAATATCCTCGAAACATATTAGGACACCGAATTTATAAAAATCTGTCTGCCTCGTTCTTATTCCTTCGCCTGACACGATTGTTGTATTTTTCAGAGGGAATAGAGTAAATTCTCTGCCTCTTTCAAAATCTCCTATCGGCTTATCTATGTACTTTTTCAAAAAGGATAAACACTTTTTAAACGGCACATACTCACCAAACGGCACGAGATGCGTTTTATGATAAATGTAGTCACTTTTTTCTCCGCCTTTGGTTAAAAAAGCGCTATTATAAAACTTGTTATCTTTCTCATAGACCGCGCCAAAAAGTATGGGAATTCCTTTTTCTTCGGCAAGCGTATTGATTTCTTCCGCGAAGTTACTTTCTCCCAAAAGATACGGATACGAAGTCTCCGGCCATACTATGAGATTAGGCCCGTCTTCCACGGCTTTTTGTGTTAGTTCGCAGTATTCTTTAATTATTTCTTCCGCGAAACTCACATCCCATTTATAGTTTTGAGGTATATTAGCCTGTATAACACTCGCGCGTAAAGAACCCCGCTCACAATCGGCATCAAGTTTATCCCGCCCGTAAACTGTGGAGATTATTAAAAGCATCAAGACGGCTAACATATAAACAAGCTTTTTTCGCGCGCGTGTAAACAAAGAAAACAAGGCCACGTTAAAACACACCACAAGGAACGAGACTCCATACGCTCCGGAAATGTCAGCAATTTGTATAAGGCTGAGATTCTTGTACTGAGAGTATGCCAATAGAGCCCACGGAAAACCTGTGAATAAATGACTGCGGACAAATTCCAGTACACACCAGATAAAGGGAAGGATTAAAATATTTGTGGGTTTATTAAAAACATATTTCGCCGTCAGGCCGAAAAGCCCGTAGAAAAGAGCAAGAACTAAAACAAGAATGACCATTCCGGGAACACTGACATTTACAAGCCAAATTAAAAGCACTGAGAAAAAAACAATACCCGCTATATATGAATAAAAAAAAGCGGACTTTACGCCTCGCGCCTTTTTAACTAAAAATAACAACGGTATCAAAAATATCCACGCTAAAAAAGAATATTCAAACGGAGGGAAAGCCAAAAAGGCTAATATTCCGGAAAATATTGCCAGAAACGTGTTTAGTAATGTTTTGTTCATTGTTTTATATATCCCTGATATCCGCCAAAGGCGGATTCCGGGATGATAATATTGTTTTCGCGTAAAATTTCGGGATGAGAATATCTGTCAAATTACCGGCCGCAACATTTCTTATGTTTTTTCCCGCTCCCGCATGGGCACAGATCATTACGGCCGACCTTCGGGGCATCTCGCCGATATGTACTCTCTCCCATCTGTGGACTTTCTTCCGGCATTTTCATAGCGGAATAATTTTTATGTTCAAAAACCTCTTTTTTAGGCTCAAAAACTCTCTTCCTATGCTCTTCCTCTTGAGCGGATATCTTCATTATCCTTTCGGCAATCTCATCGTCTATCTTCGCTATAAGCTCGCTAAACATACGAAACGCTTCATGTTGGAATTCAACTAAAGGATCTTTCTGGGCGTACGCGCGCCAGGATATCCCTTCTCTCAAATCATCGATTTCTCTTAGATATTCTTTCCAATGCGTGTCTATAAGAGACAGCATCACTATTTTAGCCAGATCTTGCAATCGTTCCCGGCCCAAGAACTTCTCCCTAACAGCGTAACTTTTACGGGCGGCATCTAACACATTCTCTCTGACATCACTTGGGGAAAGGTCTCTGATAGAATCTGCCCTAATGTTTAAAGCATATCGGTACATAATATCTTTCACAAAAACTTCCGGCTGCGGATCTTCTTCCCAATTTTGAAGAAGCGCTTCAATCCCGCAGAAAAGGCATTCAAAAAATTCCGTTTTAAGGTCCTCCTCTTCCAGCACCATACGCCGCCTCTTGTATATCACTTCTCTCTGCTGATTCATAACGTTGTCGTACTTAAGCAAATGTTTTCTGATCTCAAAATTCTGGCTTTCAACCCTATGCTGCGCTGTTCTTATTGCTCTGGTTACAAGAGGATTCTCTATAACTTCGCCTTCTTCCATCCCTAAACGGTCCATAACAGATTTTATTCTGTCCGATCCGAAAATTCTCATCAGATCGTCTTCCAAAGAAAGATAAAATCTGCTTGATCCAGGGTCCCCCTGCCTTCCGGAGCGGCCTCTTAGCTGGTTATCTATCCGCCGGGCTTCGTGCCGTTCAGTTCCAATCACGTGCAGCCCGCCTGTTTCCAATACACTCTGTTTTTCTTTTTCAACTGTTTTCTTGAATTCTTCAAAAAATTTTTCAAACACTCTTTTCCTCTCATCAGGATCATCGATGCTTATTTTATCCACAGCATCGTTCGCCAGGGACTCAGGGTTACCTCCCAGAAGAATATCCGTACCTCGCCCTGCCATGTTGGTGGCAATAGTAACAGCGCCGTATCTGCCTGCCTGCGCTATAATGTGCGCTTCTGTTTCATGATATTTCGCGTTCAACACATTGTGCCTGATCCCTCGCGAAGTTAAAAGCCGGCTTAAATGCTCTGATTTTTCGATAGAAATCGTTCCTACCAAAAGAGGCCTGCCCTTCTCGTGCCAATGAGCTATATCATCAACTACGGCTTTAAACTTTTCATTTCCCGTTTTGTATATGCGATCCGGCATATTCTCGCGTTTTAAAGGACGGTTTGTAGGAACTTGAACAACTGGCAATAGGTAGATATTCTCGAATTCCGATTCTTCAGTTTTAGCCGTACCGGTCATCCCTGCTAATTTGTCATACATTCGAAACCAGTTTTGAAGAGTAATAGTGGCAAGCGTTTGGCTCTCTCTCTGCACTTCCACGCGTTCTTTCGCTTCCAAGGCTTCATGGATACCGTCTGAAAATCTCCGGCCCGGCATCATTCTTCCGGTAAAACCGTCAACAATAACAATTTTGTTGTCGCTTACAACATAATCGACATCCTTTTGAAAAAGTATGTACGCTTTTAAAAGCTGTTTTATGCTCTCTACTTTCCTCTGCTGATCAGCGTACGAGGAGATCAAATCAGTTTCCGCCTTGTTTTTTTCTTCCTCAGGCATATCTTTGCCTGCCAGTTCCTCAAGGCCGGTTTCTATGTCATCCAGCATAAACTCTATATTAAATCTTTCTTTCATCAGTTTTTGGCCCTTCGCGCTGAATGTGGCTTCTTTATTCTTTTCATCAAAAACATAAAAAAGCTCCTCAAGCAGAGTATCGCGTTCTTTCTCCATAATCTTGCTGTCTAAAAGCCCCTGGACTTTATCAAACATGGTTTTAGACTCTCTATCTTTAAGGATAATATCCAAAAAATCTTTATTCTTTGGATCAGCTTTATGGATAAGATACAGCATTTCGCCGATTTTTTCTTTATCACCCTTGGTTGTAAAACCACGCAACGCGGCAAGATAATCTCTTACCAGCATTTTTTGAGCTTTTACAATTTCCCCCACCACCGGCCTCATCTGATTATACGATTCGTTTGTTTCATCAACCGCTCCGGAAATTATCAAAGGCGTTCTTGCTTCATCGATAAGGATACTGTCTACTTCGTCAACTATGGCAAAACTGGGAAAAGATTGGACCTTCTCTTCTTTTTCTGTAATCATATTATCCCGCAAATAATCAAACCCAAATTCATTATTAGTTCCATAAACCACATCACATCTATACGCATTTTTTCTTTCTTCCGGCCTCATGCTGTTTTGGATAACGCCCACGGAAAAACCTAAAAACTTATACACAGGGGACATCCATTCAGAGTCTCTTTTTGCCAAATAATCGTTTACTGTTACCACGTGCACACTTTCTCCCAAAACCGCGTTTAGAGAGGCCGCGAGAGTAGCGACAAGTGTTTTTCCCTCACCAGTGGTCATCTCCGCTATCCTGCCCTCGTGAAGCACGATCCCGCCGATAAGCTGAACGTCAAAATGCCTAAGCCCAATAGTTCTCTTCCCTGATTCCCTGACCGCGGCAAAAACTTCGGGCAATCTATCATCTAGTAGCCTACTCTTGATTTCTTTTAGAGATTTTTTGTGTTTATTTTTTGTTTGTTCTGATGTGGATGCAAAAATTGTCTGCCTCACTTTTTCTATTTCAGGCCGCGCTTCTTCAAGAGCTTTTTGAACATCTTTTTTAATCCGCTCTATTTTATCTCTTACTTGATCGTCTGAAAGTTTTGAGAATTCATATTCCAAATCATTAATCTTCTGGACTAAAGGTTCCAGCCTTTTAATCTCACGCTCGTTTTGCGTGCCGAAGATATTCTTAAATATGTCAATTATAAATCCAAACATCACTGCCTGCCCCCTCCCGCCGTCATCTTTAAATACGCCTCAATAAACCCATCCAATTTTCCGTCTAAAACTTTTTCCGCGCTGGACGTCTCCTCGCCTGTACGGTGGTCTTTCACCATTTTGTACGGATGCAGTACATACGAACGTATCTGACTGCCCCATTCTATCTTTTTCTTCTCGCCATAAGCAAGCATAACATTTTTATCCCGTTCTTGCCGTGTCCTTTCATATAAACGCGCCTTTAGTACGCGCATAGCCGTGGCCTTATTTTTATGCTGTGACCGCTCTTTCTGGCACTGAACCACAATACCCGTGGGAAGGTGCGTCACTCTCACCGCTGAGTCTGTCACGTTAACATGCTGGCCGCCGGCGCCTGAAGAACGATACGTATCAATCTTAAGATCGTTTTCATTGATTTCTATTTTTATGTCCTGGTCGATGTTGGGAATAACATCAATTGAGGCAAACGATGTATGACGCCTTTTATTTGAATCAAAAGGAGATATCCGAACCAACCGATGCACTCCTATTTCCGATTTTAATCGCCCGTAAGTAAAAGCGCCTTTTATGATGAAGGTCGCGCTTTTTATACCCGCTTCTTCACCGTTAAGCTGATCAATGTTCTCAAACGTATTACCGTGATCCTCCGCCCAACGCAAATACATCCTTAAAAGCATTGAAGCCCAATCACAGGATTCTGTACCCCCGGCTCCGGCATTAATGCTCATTATCGCGTCGTACTTATCAACTTCTCCGCCTAAAAGGCACTGAAATTCGAGTTTACCAATATTCGCGGTAATCTCTTTAACCTCGTCCATCAAAGTCTTAACAGACTCGCGGTCATCCGCTTCCACTATTTCAGAAAGTTCTTTAATCGCTTTATACTTCGCTTCCGTCTCGTTATACGGCCCGACTAAAGCTCGTAAAGCCCTCAACTCTTTTGAAAGGCTGTCAGCCTTTTCCTGATTTTTCCATACATCAGGCGCGTTAAGTTCTGTTTCTAGCTCCTCTATCTTCTTTGTCCTTTTAGCCAGGTCAAAGATACTCCTTAAGTTCTTCAAACTTAGAATTAAGCATTCCTATTGATTCCAACAATTCGTCTATCATGTCTATCCCTCCAAGTACGCTATTATAACAGCACCCCCGCGGAGTGTAAAGCACCTAGTTACCTTTCATTTTTCACCTCCGCGTCATTGCGAAGGTATTGTCAAAAGTTTGTATCCAAATTTTTCTTAATCCTTTGCATTTAAAGCAGTTATCTAAGATTAACTTCCCTCCCCCTTAAAATTCCCCCTTTGGAAAAGGGGGTTAGGGGGATTTTGTCATTTCTCTCCACAATCGATATGCATTTGATTT